>JAURIR010000100.1 GCA_030832645.1 Chitinophagales bacterium
CAAAGAGAATGAAAAGGGCTAGGCTTGATCTACAGGCTACGTTTTGTGTAGATCTTAGTAATTCATTGGCCGTTCAAGTGGCCAAATCTTATTTGCCAAAAGAGGGAGTGGAGTTGATCATTGCTGATGTGCCGTGCTCCGGATCTGGAACATGGGGGAGGGCTCCAGAGTGGCTGCGATTATTTGATCCTGTTGAAATTGATGCCTTTCACCATAAACAAGTGAGTATCGTTGAAAATCTTTTACCTCTGGTAAAGAAGAATGGATATCTATTGTATATAACCTGTTCTGTTTTTGAAAAGGAAAACGAGGCAGTCTTGAAGGCTATCAAGGAAAAACATGCGATCAATATTTTGGAGTCGAAATATATAGTGGGATTTCCGCAAGGAGGTGATCAGTTATTTTCTGCGTTGATCACTTTATAACTTGAATAGTTCCATTTCCCTGATCATCCATATAACGAATAAAATATTTTCCGTTAGGGAGAATTTCCAGGCGATCTATGTTGAATACATAATATTCATCTTTTTTCACTAGTTCCTTCTCAGATCGAATAACCTGTCCATGTATATTCATCAATTGCCACTGGAAATAACCATTGGAAGATGATTTATATGCAAGATTGCATTCGTTTGTAATTGGATTGGGGTATGCTTTGATCCTGCTCTCCGTTAAAATTCTCTTTGCATTTCGAACAGCTCTTTTGTTTTCCAATTGAACATATGCGATCCGCATATTGGGAATGCCATATCCTTTCCTGTTGTCTGGATTTGTATATTGATCGGACGATTTTTTGATAGCTTCAATAATTTCTAAGTGGGAGAATTCTGGAAATGCTTGCCATAAGCATGCAATGAGTCCTGCAATATTGGGATTGGAAAAGGACGTGCCACTGCCAATGCCAATAGTACCGTCAGCTGCTACGAGCTGCGTATTCATTCCAACTGAAATAACATCAGGCTTTGTTCTGCCATCTGCAGAGGGCCCAAAGCTGGAGAAAGATGCAATTTGTTTGTTTGAATTTATAGCACCAATCGCGAGAACGTTGATTCCATCTGCGGGTGCTGAGATATATTTCCATGGATCATTTCCCTCGTTTCCTGCACTGTTGGTTACGATCATTCCTTTGGAAACGGCCATGGAAGCAGCTTTGCTTACCAATGTTTTCATTCCGTCCAAGTCGCTGTATTGATGGTTGAAATAACCATCGTCGAATGTAGTATATCCAAGCGATGAGCTAATAATTTGAATGCCTATGCTGTCTGCTCTTTCAGCAGCTATGAGCCAATAGGCTTCTTCAATTGGATATTCTGATCTCGAATCTTCTGTTCGGAATAAATAAAATGTTGCATTAGGAGAGGTGCCGACAAAAAGTCCGGGAATATTTCCTGCCATGATGGAAAGGCAATTCATGCCATGCGGATCATCGTCGTTTACATTTGCATCATTCTGAATAAAGTCCCATGTATATTTTATTTTATTCTTTTTTCTGATGCTATCAAAAGGAGAATAGTTGAGGTATTTATAAAATCCGCCATCAAACAAGGCAATCTTTATTCCTTCTCCCTGAAATCCTTTGTTATGAAGAAATTCTCCCTCATGAATAGTAATTTGGTTACTACTCTTTCCATAGGATAGTATGTTTTCGTTTGGTGTTTCAACGGCAACAGAAAAGGCCCCGCTTATTACTTTTTCCTCCATTTTAGGAGGGGTGTACTTTACAGCAACATTCGCAATGGGATACTGTTTTTTAATAAAATTGAACTTGTTGATGCTGTTCAATGAATTTTGATTAGTAGTCTGAATGATGGCCAGGTTCAGCCATTTTGAAGTGTAGAGTACTTTGACATCGGCAAGTGTTGCAATACTATCCAGATAAACTTTCGATACGGGGAGATCGGTGCTGTCTATTGGAATCGAAAAAAGTTTTTTTCGTGCGATGCTTTCAGATGAAAGAAAACTATTGGGCGAACTGAGGGAAAAGGCAGTGCCTTTTTTGTCTTTGAATTCAATGATGTATCTAGTGTATTGAGAATAGGAGGAAGAGTAGGTGGTCAGTAGAATTAAAATCAGCAGGCATCTCATTTGGGACTCACAAAATTATGCTTCAAGATAGAGATTTTTATCCCATAACTGTTTTCTTCATAGTATCCAGCTGGATTATTTGCATTGGACGGCTGCCACACTTCGTGTAAAAACTCTTTGTAAATAAGGCCAATATTCTTTGAGAAGATTTCTTTTGAATAATTGATTTCTGAATAGGTGCTTCTATTAGAGGGCACTCCAATGGTATCGTTTCGTTGCTGGATACTAATGGAGTTGGGGTAATTTTGTGCATTCAAGCGTACGGTCTTGCTAACATCCTCGTAAGTATATTCCCAATTATTCAGGTATTGAAATCCCGGTAAGCTGATGGTATTGATGTATGAATTCCCTTTCCAGTAAAATCCGTTTTTAATAGGCACTTGAAGTTTAATGAATCGCTTGTTGGATTCAATGATTTCCAATCGGGTACTATCTGCAATTGCTAAGTAGGAATCAATATGTAGCCAACTAGTTGTATCTATTTTATTTCGAATCAATCTTGATATCCTAAAGGCTTTTCTACCCAAATTATCGGATACAAATGCTTCTGTGGTGTCTTTTATAATATAGCTATGAATTTCTTTTTTGGTTCCAAGATTAGTGAATACTGTAGAGTCTAGTTGGTACATGATATATTTCCCAACTTCAAGGGGCATATAGCTTGTTACAGTTTCACTTGATATAACTTCTATTTTTTTTTGGCATCCGATTAGCAGGATGGAAGAGATGGAGACAAAAATGAAAGTTTTGATCATGACTTCTGTTCTCTTTGAATAATTCCACCGCCCATTACATCTTCTCCCTCATAGAATACTGCGGATTGACCCGGTGCAATTCCCTTGGCATTGTCGTAAAAGCTAACGTGAATACCCTTTTCGTTATTGTGCAGGATGCCCTCATTGCCGCCGTCTTTGTATCTTATTTTAATCGAGGCTTCCATTCCGTCTGGGATACGATTGTATTTAATAAGATTTATTTGACCTACCTGCATTTCATTTTTCAATAGATCCTCCTCATCACCCAATACAACGGTATTGGTAGCCGGATCGATGGCGGTAACAAAAGCAGGTTTACCAAGTGTTACTTCGAGTCCCTTGCGCTGCCCAATGGTATAAAAAGGATAGCCACTGTGTTTTCCTAATATCTTTCCATGTTTATCGACAAATAATCCACCCTTCAATTTTTCATCGAGACCTTCTACATTTCTTTTTAGGAAGCCTCTGTAGTCATTGTCTGGAACAAAACAAATTTCATAGCTCTCGCTTTTTTTGGCCAGCTCCGGATATCCAAAATCATGAGCCATTTGCCTGATTTCTGTTTTTCTGTAACCACCCAAGGGAAGGATGGTGCGAGAGAGTAAATCTTGTTGTAGGCCCCACAGCACATAGCTTTGATCTTTTGTTTGATCAACAGCTTTGCTGATGATATACCGTTTATTCTCTTCCCTGATTTTAGCATAGTGTCCAGTAGCAATGAATTCACAGTCGAGCGCATCTGCTCTTTTTAGCAAGGCTCTCCATTTGATATGGGTATTGCACATGACACATGGGTTGGGCGTTCTGCCAGCCATGTATTCATCAATAAAGTTTTCAATCACAAAATCTCCAAATTCCTCCCGGATATCAATAATATAATGTGGGAATCCATGGTGAACTGCTGCCGCGCGAGCATCGTTGAACGAATCGAGATTGCAGCATCCTGTTTCTTTCTTGTTTCCACCTGCAGTCGCATAGTCCCATGTTTTCATGGTGATACCAATGACTTCATATCCTTGTTGGTGCAGCATCAGTGCAACGACTGTACTGTCTATTCCTCCGCTCATGGCAACCAAAACCTTTCCCTTTTTACTCATTGGGTGCAAAGTTATTAAATCGATGGGTATTGACTGGGTAGAACTTGTTAAAGCAAGATCAATCGATCAATTCATTTTTAACCGCGAAAAATACGAGTCCAGCGGTGTTTTTTAAGCCAAATCGCTCCATGAGTCGGTCTTTGATCGATTCTACAGTTCTTGGGGAGATGGACATTTTATCGGCTATTTCTGATGCAGTGTACTCCCTGCATATGAGGCTAACCACATCCTTTTCTTTGTCTGAAAGTATGATTTCGTTGTTGAGGGAAGGGGCATTTTTGATTCTTGCTGTTGATTTTTTTAAGAGTACCCGGTTGACGAAGTTGTTGAGATAATATCCTTTTACCATTGCTTCCATAATTGCCTTTTTGATTTCAGCTGGTTCGGCATTCTTAAGAAGGTATCCATTGGCACCGTTTTCCATCAAGTGACTCACGAAACGTTCGTCTTCGAACATAGTGATGATTAGGATCTTGATCTGAGGATATTTTTTACTGATCTCTTTGGTTGTTTCAATACCGTCTTTTCCTGGCATTCTTAAATCAAGTAGTACTAAGTCGGGTTGATCATTTTCCAGTTGTTGCAAAAGGTCTTCTCCGTTTTCAGCCTCCAATACAAAAGATATATTGGTGTATTGACGGAGGGAAAGAATGACTCCCTTGCGAAAAATCTTATGATCGTCGGCAATCCCTACACGGATTACTTGCATGCAATTCTTGGTTTTATGTTTTTCAATTAAATGAGTTTGCCTGTTTTGAGGGGCAATTCAATGGTTACCTTGTAAAAGGTTTGGCTTGGATCTTTTTCGAAATGGATATTGGCGTTAAGGACTTTCATTCTGCTTTGGATATTCTTTAACCCGAGGCCCACAGAACTTTTATTCATGATTTCGAAGTCTTCTTGGGTGATTCCTTTTCCGTCGTGGTTAACACGGATATAAAAATTATCGTCGGCAATATTTTGTGTGAGATGTATGAAGCTGGAGTTGCTGTGCTTAAGAATGTTATTGATCAATTCCTGAATGACTCTGAAAATGAGCAGCTCTTTTTGTGCCACCATTCTTTCTCTGTAATCATGGAAGCGGCAGCTGGCATTGATTGCACCGGAACCACTGATTTTCTGGAAGAGGTCATTGATGGCAGATTCTAATCCAAAATTCTTAAGGGTAGGAGGCATGAGGCTATGCGAAATATTCCTGATCAATTGGATAGTATCGTCAATGATTTGTTTCGCATTGTAGATACTTTGCAATTGGGTTGCCACATCCTGTTTTACCAGGTTGTCGTTCAGGTAAAGTCTTGCGGTAGCTAAAAGTGGACCGGCATCGTCGTGTAAGTCGGCCGCAATTCTTTGGCGTTCTTCTTCTTGCCAACGTATAGAAGCATTCAACAAAATTTGTTGTTGCTCTTCCTCCATTCTCTGTAATTGCTTTTGGTACTTTATGATTCTCCTTTGGTGAAAAATTATAAAGCTTATCAATCCTACAGCGAGTACTAACATGCCGAGTGTGCCGAGTAATAAGACACCCGAGACGTTTGTAGAAGATATGGTTTGTAGGAGTGGCATTGTTATGTTGTCAATATACTTCTAATTTGGTTGTTTGACTTTTTTTCTTTTTGTAAATAAATGGCATAAATAAAAAGTAAATCCCTTAATATTTGAATAGTCGGATTGATTATGTAGTAATATTTGTTGAAGTTGATGTCTGAGTAATAAGCTTTAGATAATAAATAAATAAAAAGTGTTCCAGAGAAGTATATTAATATCGAGGATATTGCCAAAAAGATAAAACTATTTGATTCTTTTGTTTTCATTTTTTTTGTCAAGTCAATTAAACTCATAACTGCTAATGAAATAATAAATATAGTTGAAGTACCAACAGTTAGAGAGTCGAATCTTTGATCTTTCACGATAAAGTT
>JAURIR010000101.1 GCA_030832645.1 Chitinophagales bacterium
CATTTAGCTCAACCAGTCGATTAGTTCTCTCGGTTTCATCTTGAATAGTATCAATTTCTTCCCTGTGATACCGGTATACATCCTTGATATTTCTCAGCCATTTATTGATGATGCCCAAAGATTTTTGCGTCATGGCTGCTTGCACACCGCCGCATCCGTAATGTCCGCATACGATTACATGTTTTACTTTCAATACTTCCACAGCGTATTGCAGTACAGAAAGCAAGTTCAGATCGGTATGCACCACCATATTGGCAATATTTCTATGCACGAATATTTCGCCGGGTTGTGTACCTGTTATTTCATTTGCAGGTACTCTGCTGTCGCTGCAACCAATCCAAAGGTATTCGGGTGTTTGTATATTTTTTAATCGCTTGAAAAAATCAGGATCGTCCTCGATTCGTTCTGCTGCCCATGCTTTATTTTCCAGTAAGAGACGTTCGTATGATCTCATATAGTTGAATTTAATCTATCAGTTTAATAGTAGTGAATGTAAAGGATTATTAGGGTTTGTTTTCAATTCAACGTTTATATTTTTCAGTGCTGCACGTTTATTGAATTCGTTGATAACATCAATAACATCTTTATCAATAAAAATTGTTCTGCTTGCATCAATTAGCAGGAATGAATTATCTGGAATATTTTCCAATTTATTTTTGATGATTGGCTTATTCAAGAACGAAACATCTTTTCTAAGTCGAATCATGAATTGATCATTATCTTTTACCAGCATTACACTCGAAGTAAAGTTTGTACGCAAGATGAAAACGACTCCAGTTGCGATTCCAACCCCAATGCCAATGAGCAAGTCGGTAAATAGAATGGAAAGAATTGTTACGCAAAATGGAATGAATTGGTCCATCCCTTTTTTATAATGCTCCACAAACAAAGGAATTTTTGCTAGTTTATATCCTGTATAAATTAAGATCGCTGCAAGCGAAGCAAGTGGGATCAGATTGATGAGTTGGGGAATAAAAATAACGGATAGCATCAGAAAAATACCGTGTAAAATGGCAGATACCTTTGTTTGTGCTCCGGCATTCACATTGGCCGAACTCCTTACAATTACTGATGTCATGGGTAAACCGCCTAACATTCCTGAAATAATATTTCCAATACCCTGTGCTTTTAATTCCCTATCGGTGGGTGTAACTCTTTTATTGGGGTCCAGCTTATCGATTGCTTCAATACTCAACAACGTTTCAAGACTCGCAACTACAGCAATCGTGAGTGCTGTTACCCAAACGGCTGGTTGGTACAATCCATTGAAATTAGGTCTTTGAAAGAATAATTTGAATTCATCCAAGCTATTTGCAATTGGTAGTGAAACCAATTTGTCTTCTTGGATAACAAATGATGGAAGATAAGTCTTGAAGAGTTCCTGCAATAAGATGGAGAGTAATACTACTACAAGAGGACCTGGAATATTGCGCAAGAATGTATTTCTTTTTATCAATTTGCTTTCAAACAAGATAAGTACCATGAGTGAAAGAATACCAATCGAGATAGCACCTGCTGAAAAGAAGTTCAAAGCCTTTAGGATTTCTGAGAAGGTATTTTCGTTGTCTGATTGAATAAAACTTTCGTCGCCTAAATAATCTTTATCGTATCCTACTAAGTGAGGGAGTTGTTTCAGGATAAGAATAATTCCAATTGCTGCGAGCATGCCCTTTATAACCGCGTTAGGTATATAGTCTCCAATGACCCCTGCTTTTACATAGCCCAAAATCACCTGTAAACATCCAGCAAGTACCACCGCCAGTAAAAACGTGTCGTATGCATTCAGTTTTAATATCGAAGCTGCAACAATGGAGGTCAGTCCTGCTGCAGGGCCACTCACACTAAGAGGTGATCCGCTTAAAAAGCCTACAACCAATCCACCTACAACCCCTGCAATAATCCCTGCAAAAAGTGGAGCAGTGGATCCCAATGCAATTCCCAAACATAGCGGAAGGGCAACCAGGTAAACAACAATGGATGCAGGAAAATCAGACTGCAAATGCTTTAAATAATTTTTCATTTATATTTTTTCAATGCGTAAGAAATAGAAAGAGCAACGATTCTTAAACACAGAAAAGTGGAGGGGGCGTAGGTATTTCGCAGGAAAAATGAGCGTACAAGCGGCTGGCAGATGTACGTATTCTACGATTAGATGCATTTGCAGCATCATGCATTGATAGAGAATGAATATAGTTTATGTAGGAAATTGTATCATCGCTTGAATTTTTTACTTGCTCGCTGCTGTCCGTGGTTTCACAGATCTCTTCCTGGACTGCATTGTTATAGAGCATCCTTCCCCATTCTTTCACTGGCAATAATTGCACAGAGAAAATCAATAGTAGAGTAAATATCATCCAACGGGAATGCATATGGTAAAAGTAGTATTGTTTTGAGTTATTGGGTTGTTGAATTATTCAATTTCTATGAAAACTAAATATTCAACCCGCCACACGCACTGATTACTTGCCCCGTGATATAACTGCTCATATCCGAAGCCAAGAACAATGTGGTATTACCAATCTCTTCGGCAGATCCAAATCTTCCTAGAGGTATTTTTGAAAGGAACGATTGTGCTGCTTCTCCCTCTTTCAGATAATGTGTCATGTCCGTTTCAATAAAGCCGGGTGCAATGGCATTGACACGAACGTTTCTGCTGCCCAACTCTTGTGCAATCGATTTGGTGAATCCAATGATACCTGCTTTGCTGGCCGCATAACTGGATTGACCAGCGTTTCCACGGATTCCAATAATCGAACTCATGTTGATGATCGATCCTTTCTTTGTTTTCATCATCGGACGAATCACTTGCTTCGTCATGTTGAAAACACTTTTTAGATTTATATCCATCACTTCGTCCCACTGTTCAGGAGTCATACGAAGGAGTAAATTATCTTTGGAAATACCTGCATTGTTTACACAAACATCTACTGTTCCAAACTCTTTCACTACATCGTTTACGAACGATTCTGATTCCTGAAAATTTCCTGCATTGCTTCTCCATGCTTTTGCTTTCACACCCAATCCCTCAAGTTTACCCACCAATGCAGCTGCTTTGTCAGCACTGCTTTCGCTCACATAGGTAAACGCAATGTGGGCACCATGTTCTGCTAGCTTCACTGCAATGGCTTCGCCTATTCCACGTGCTGCACCTGTAACAATTGCTATTTTATTTTCAAGGAGTTTCATGAGAGTTGTGGGTTTTGAGTTATGGGTTAACTGTTAACCGTTAACAGTTGTAAGTTTATTTTCTCTTGCTTGCAAATATAATTTAATCTGTACATGTTTATTAGATTGAAGATAGTTGTTGAATAAACTGTCAACCGTCAACTGTCAACAAGCTCAGTACCTCTTCAATAATACCCCTATCATTACTCAATCTTGGTACTTTATGTTGGCCACCCAATTTATTTTTATTTTTCAACCATTTATTAAAAAGTCCAGTGGGCAATGATTGTATAACGGGTTCTCTCAGTGCGATGTTTTTATATCTTTTTGCTTCGTAATCGCTGTTGAGTTTTTTTAATTCTTGGTCCAGTATCTTTCCAAACTCTGCCATGTCATTAGGCTTTTTCTCGAATTCGATCAACCATTCGTGTGCCCCGTTTGAACCTTCACTGAAATAAACCGGCCCGGCAGTATAGTCGGTGATGATGGAATTGGTTTGCTTGCAGGTTTCTGCAATGGCTCTCTCTGCATTATCAATTATCAATTCTTCTCCAAATGCATTGATGAATAATTTTAATCTTCCACTTACCACCACCCGATAAGGACGCGTGCTGGTAAATTGTATGGTATCTCCCAACAAATACCTCCAAAGTCCACCATTGGTGCTTATTACAGGTGCATATTGTTGTCCGATTTCAACATCTTTTAATCCAATTGTTCTCGGTGCATCTTTCCCATATTCTTCGATGGGCATGAATTCATAAAAGATGCCATGATCTAAAAACAGCAACATGCCTTCGCTCCCCGGAATATCTTGTGCGGCAAAGAATCCTTCGCTTGCATTGTACATTTCTAGATAATGAATGTCTCCACCAATCAATTGCTTGAATTGCTCTTTATATGGATGGAAGGAAACACCCCCGTGCATATACAGCTCCAGCGATGGCCATAATTCTTTGATGCAGGATTTCCCCGTTAATGCCAATAATCGTTGAAACAATACGAGCGTCCAGGTGGGAACCCCAGAAATGGAAGTGACATTTTCGTGCATAGTCGACTGTGCCAGCATTTCAATTTTGTTTTCCCATTCGTCTAGCAAGGCAATTTTCAAGTCGGGTGTCCTGATCCAATTTCCCCAAAAAGGGGTATTCTGCATCAATACTGCACTGAGGTCGCCAAAATGTGCTTCTTCGTGCAAACTGTCTATGGTATGGCTTCCTCCGATCACCAGGCCTTTCCCTGTGAGTAAATCAGAATTGGGCTGATGAATATAGTAGAGCGATAAAATATCTTTTGCAGCTTTGTAATGCCCATCTACTAAACTTTCGTGACTTACTGGGATAAACTTGCTTTTATCTGATGTGGTACCACTGCTTTTTGCGAACCAATTGATAGGGGTGTTCCATAAAACATTTTCCTCTCCCGCCATGATTCTTTCGATATAGGGCTTGAGATCGTTGTATTCATGGATAGGGATGGCTTGTTTGAAATTTTTGGTGTTGAATAATTTTGAAAACTCGTACTTCCTTCCAAACTCAGTGTACTGTCCTGCTGTAACCAAATCTTGCAATACTTCTCTTTGCGCCGAGATGGGATGTTCCATCCAAGCGTCAATTCTCCAGGAACGCAATCTTGCCAAGGTGGAAATGGCCGGACTCAGCAATTTCATAAGGAAGGTTTAATCAGTTACCTGAGATAGATGCTTGTTTTGCTTCTTCGTGTAAATAATCCTTTCGTTTCAACTCAAAGTTTCTTCCCAAGTAAAGTCTTCTTACTTGCTCATCTTCTGCCAATTGCTCTGCAGTACCGTGTTTGAAGATTTTTCCTTCGATCAATAAATAGGCCCGATCGCAAATAGACAAGGTTTCGTTCACGTTATGATCTGTGATTAAAATACCAATGTTCTTGTATTTTAATCTTGCTACTACTGTTTGAATATCTTCCACTGCAATGGGATCGACACCTGCAAAGGGCTCATCCAATAAGATGAATTTTGGGTCTACTGCAAGTGCTCTTGCAATCTCTGTTCTTCTTCTTTCTCCACCACTGAGCGAATCGCCATTATTTTTTCTTACATGCGATAACCTAAATTCTTCGATGAGTGACTCCAATTTATCTTTTTGTTCCTGTTTGCTCAGTTTGGTCATTTCGAGCACAGCAGCAATATTGTCTTCGACAGATAATTTCCTGAAAACAGAGGCTTCCTGAGGGAGGTAGCCTATGCCCATTTGCGCTCTTTTGTACATGGGCAGATTGGTGATATTTACATCGT
>JAURIR010000102.1 GCA_030832645.1 Chitinophagales bacterium
AAACAATTAACCAGAATGCTTTTTGGAACCCAGGTCTTCCGACTGCAATGACAACTGCACCAATTTTGAACCTGCCCAAAGGTCAAATATTGAACCAAGGCAGAACACAATCTGTCGCATGGAATTTCAGGAATATCATACGGGTGGATAAGCAGATTGGTCCAAAGGGGGATTTGAATTTTGTTGCAGGAACAGAACAGCAAAGCAGGGTAGTGCAAACATTTGGCCAGCCCACCACATATGGCTATAATGATGCAACCTTGCAGTTGGGTGCTTTTCCGAACGGCCCAGGTGGGTCGCCTGTTAATGGAAATCAAAATGGAACAGGACTGCCCACTAACCTGACAATCAGAAACTGGCAAAATCAGATTACATCTTTTGGATACACTAATTCATTTGGTTATACAACTGATCGATTCTTTTCAGCTTTCGGTAATGCGGCTTATACCCATGACGACAAATATACTTTGTCTGCTAGTGTGAGGTCAGATGGAGCAAACTTCATTACAGATGATCCTAAGTACAGGTACAATCCCTTTTGGTCCGCCGGTGGAAGTTGGCAGATATGGAAAGAAAATTTCTTTAAGGTAAAATTTGTTGATAGGCTGACTTTGCGTGTTACTTACGGGTATAACGGGAATCAGGATAGAAGCACGTCTTTTATGCCATTGCTGAGCCTGGGTTCAACTCCAAATGTACTTACCAATCAATTTACTGCCTCATTTTCGAGCCTAGGCAATCCAACACTCCGTTGGGAAAAGACAGGCACAACAAATATAGGCTTTGATTATTCACTCTTTAAGGGCAAATTATTTGGAAATATCAATTTATACCAAAGAAATGGTAGAGATCTTTTGGCCAGTATTGCCATTCCAGCTGTAAATGGGTCAACAACTCAATTCCTCAACAATGCAAAGATGGTAAACAAAGGAATTGAAATGGAATTAGGTACCGTGATGGATATCACGAAGGATATACGTTGGAGAGGTAATTTGAATTTTTCTTATAATAAAAATAGGATAACAGATTTGTTTATTGCCCAATACAATTCATCTTCACTGACTGCGAGAAACACTGCATCCTATGCTGTTGATTATAATGCCAATTCACTATGGATGTACAAATACATGGGCTTTAACGCTGCAGGACAGCCAACAGTTTTGGGTCCAGGCGGCGTAAATTTTGATATGCAAACATTCATACCTGGAGATGCCAGAACCTATCTTGACCGTACGGGAACAATGGTAGCACCTGTTACATTGGGATTTATGAACAGTTTTGAATACAAAGATTTTAATCTTTCGTTCATTGTAACAGGGAACTTTGGACACGTTTTCCAAAGAAGAGGCTTCAATTACCCTGTACAATGGTCATTCGCAAGTAGAATGTTGGCCAACAAATTTGTAGGTGATGTACTAAATGCCAAATCATCAGAAGTACTTACATTACCGGTAAACCCATCAGAGCCAAGATTTTTCTTCTGGGATAGGTTCCATAGCAACTTCTCATATCTTTCGCAAAACGCATCTTGGATAAGGATGCAAGAGGTGAACCTTACTTATAACCTCCCTAAATCCGTTTTGAAAAAAACAGGATTTACCAACTTTCGAGTTTATCTCCAAGGAAATGACCTCTTTGTGATCTTGTCAAATAAATATGGGGAAGACCCGCTATATGCCTTAGGCACTTTAAATCCAAGACCCAAAACCACGGTTGGACTAAAGTTTGATTTCTAAAAAAGATAAAACTAAATATATGAAAAGGTTATTCAGCAATAAATCACTACTCCTGGTTGTTCTTGTAGCTTTACTGTGTGGACTAGGCTCATGCAAAAAGTTTCTGAGCGAAAGGATTAGCAAAAATTCTTCATTGCCCTTGACAACAACAGATCAGCTGACAGCTTTGATGGAAAACTATAGTATTTTTTATAGTGATGAAAATCAAAGTTGGATGGGTACGGATGATTATGGCCTTAATGCCAAAACCTACGATAACAAGAGGGGTAATTTCACTTTTCTGCCGAATATTTTTCGAGCATTCTGGGATGTTGACTTTGCGCCAGTTACGGCTAGTGGAGATGCATTATGGGCAAGCTCTGGGGGCGAATGGAGGGATATTTTTTATGCAAATGCCGTTTTGAATAACCTTGAGAAGGTAACTGGCGGTAGTGCGGAAGACAAAGCAAGGCTAAAAGCAGATGCGCACATGTTAAGGTGTTATGCTTATTGGCAATTGGCCAATACGTACTGCCTTCCCTATACAGAAGCAAATAAGGGTGAAATGGGGTTGCCAAGTAAAAAACTTACAAGTTTTGAAGAGGATTTAACACGCCAAAGCCTGGAAAAAACGTATAATGATATTGAAGCTGATTTAAAAGAGGCACTAAAAATAAACAAGCCATTGATTTCAGGAGGAAGGCCTGAACATTGGCGATCTAGTACAGCTGCTGTTAATGGGTTTGCTGCAAGGTACTATCTCAACAGAAACAACTATGCTGAAGCGTTGAAATATGCCAATCTCGCTTTGAATGAATACAACGTGTTGGTAGATTACAATAAGCCTGCTGAAATGTATTATGGTACACCGGCTACTTATGCTGTTACTGGTGCCCCATCGTTTACCCAGCAACTACCATATACCCACAACAATCAAACCAATTTGATTGATATGATTGCCTGGAAAGAATTTTTATATTTTCGCATGCAGAATTTTGGCTCTTGGTTTTATCTGCCAAGCACAGAATTGTTAAGTCTTTATGATCAAGTCAATGATCGTCGATATGAATTTCATATAGTTGAAAACTATTCATACTATTTTGGCTCTAATACACCCACAAACGGACTTCCAGGGTATATCTTCTTCTTCAAGGATAAAATCCCTTCAGGTCCAACAACTGCAGAAATGTTTTTGATAAAAGCAGAGTGTCTTGCCAGAACAGGAGACGTGGCGGGTGCACTATCGGCAGTAAATGCGCTTCGTGCTAAAAGAATAAAACCTGGGGCTTCTGTAAATTTAACAGCGGCTAACCAAGCAGAAGCGCTGACTAAGATTTTACAGGAAAGAAGAAGAGAAATGCCCTTTGTGCAACGTTGGTATGACTTGCGCAGGTTTAACAACAATGCTGATCCGGCTGATGATGTAGTGGTAACAAAACAATTTTACCCTTTAACCTTGGCAGGAGCAGATGTATCTCAGCCAATAAAAACATATACCCTTGAGAAAAACTCAAGACGATATGCTTTACCGATTCACAACAATGAATTGATTGCAGGTCGAGGTACATTGCTGCAGAACAAATATTGAGTGTATCATTTCTTGTACAAAACATGAAAGCACAATGAAGAAATTGAATAAGGGCCTCAGCATAATCGTAATTTTTATTATTATTTCTGGGGCCTTTACATTTACACATGCCCAGCAATCAAATAAAATTCTAGCTCCAATAGATTGGAATGCAGTATCAGATTGGAAATTAAAAGTTGAAGCACATCCCGATAGCCTGTCTTTTCATACTGGCTATATAAAATCAATAGGATGGGACGGTAATTTGTTTATCCTGGAAAGGGATTTTAAATCAAGGTATGATAGTGCTGAAGCCATACTAGACAACCAATACAGGATTTGGGCAAGCATGTTTCCAAAAATTCCTGCTGTACATTACGCCATTGGATCAGCCTTCTATGACCACGAAAGTCCCAAAGCAACAGCATACCTGAAAAAAGCAGCAGAGCTTGATTCGAAAAATGCAGATGCCCTTTTCAAACTTTCAATTGATGCTGAAAGATGGGGTAATGGGAAAGCTGCTTCTGATTACATGAAATTGGCCAGTGAGGCAGATCCTGCCAATCCAGCTTATTTGTTTTATTATGCAGCGAATTTTCGCAGAACCAACCTTGATTTCTACCGTGAAAAGGTCCAAGAGCTTGTAAAGTTGTTCCCCGCACACGAAAGGGCAGCTCAGGGTCTCTACTGGTTGGCCTATGAGACCAAGGATAGGGAGAGCAAGATAAAAATTTACGAAGAACTTCGATCAAAGTTCCCTCCAGAAAAATTCAACTGGTCGGAATCTGGAATGTACGGATTGTTTGATCAGTATCTTTTTTCTCAGCAATTCAATAAAGCAAATGATTTGGCTCAGTCATTGGTTGCAAAGAGGGGATGGAGTGAAATGCAAGTATTTGCCAAAAGCATATCCGTTATTCAAAAGTACATGGATAGCGGTAATTATAAAGTAGCATACGATTCCATCTTAAAACTCAAATTGGCCAAATTTACTTCATACCAGGATAAAGTGGTAATGATTGAAGCTGATCTGGCCGATAGGACTGGCAATTCAGTTGCAGGGTATGAGAAATTACTTAAGAAACATGCAAAAGAACCAACTGATGAATTGGCAAGGTTATTGAAAGTATATTCCGAAAAGATTGGCAAAGATGAAACGGAGGTTGCCAAGAATATTTTGGCCATCAGGGACAATACAAAAAAGCCGGCTTACCTCTTTGAACTAGGGCTGTATACATCAAATTCCAAGTTGGCACTTTCGGATTTAAAAGGCAAAGTAGTTTTGCTCACTTTCTGGTTTCCGGGTTGCGGACCATGCCGGGCTGAATTTCCGCATTTTGAAAATGTGGTAAAAAAATATGATAAAAAAAAGGTGGCTTATATAGGGATAAATGTATTCCCTAATCAGGATGATTATGTACTTCCTTTTATGAAATCTACCCAATACAGTTTTACGCCTTTAAAGTCAACCTCAGCTTGGGCCGAAAAACATTTCGGTGTTAGGGGACAACCTACCAATTTTTTACTGGACAAGGAAGGAAACATTGTATTTGCAAATTTTCGTACCGATCAGCACAATGAACGAACACTTGAGATGATGATAGACTCTCTGCTATAAAATAAAAATTCAACTGGAAAAACATGCGTATTCTTTTCTTGATAATACTAAGTCAATGTTTTCCGTTTTTAACCGTTGGGCAAAAAACTTTTGTTGTAAAGGGAATAATTATCAATTCAAGTGTTCCACTGAAAGTTTTTTTAATGTACAGGAACGGCCAAGCTCCGGATTCAACACTTTTAATAAATGGGAGTTTTTCATTCAAGGGAAAAATCACAAACCCTTTTAAGACTTCCATTTACACCCAAGAATTGAATCCAAAAGAACAATACCCCAAACGTGAA
>JAURIR010000103.1 GCA_030832645.1 Chitinophagales bacterium
AATAGGGTATACTTTCTTCTCAAGAAATTGTTGGGGGCAACCTTATAATAAAAGTACCAAGCTATTGATGCTCGAATATGCTTTTCGGTTTGTTGATCAAGTGATCTTTCATGTTGGTGCACAAAATATTCGTTCTCAACGAGCAATGGAAAAATTGGGAGCTGTTAAAATTGGTGAGGAAGAAGTGGCCTATTACGGAGAGCCTTCGAGAATCAATGTGGTGTATAAAATTTCAACCCCGTTATCTACTTGATACAATGGTATTTTGCTCAACTACAGCTATTTCTTTTTTGCAGCTTTCTTTGTTATATTTTCCGATACACGGAATTTTACAATCTCTCTGATAAGTTTTTTTGGTAGGGGCTTTCCGTGCGGGAACTGTATGGTTGATTTTGAAGTAGTATATGCTCCGAGATCCTTCGCGAAAAATTTCAATGCTGAAGGCATTGGGTAGATGGCCATATGCTTTTCCCAATTAGCATAGTAAACAACCATGCCGTGCAATTTGATCGCTGGCATACTATAACTGATGCACGACTCAGCGTCTGGTGCTGATTGAAGAATTGTTTCGTGCAATACAATGAATTGATCTCTCTGCTCAGCTGGTAGTTGCTGTATATATTCCTTGACAGTAGTTGGTTTCTTCACGATACTGTATTTACTGAGATATATTTTTATTATGCTCTAGATCTATCCGTATTCCTGCCATCAACCACCTGCCAGGCATCTTCGCCCCTAAAAAATCCGCGTATTGTATATTCATTAAATTCTCTACCTGGAGATAAATTGCAGCTTTTTTATCCCAGAGGTATTTATCCGCTCTCACATTGATGAGTCCAAACGATTCGCTAACTCCCGAAGTTAAGTTGGAAGTGAATTTTTCAGGTCTATTTTTATACAATGTACCAATCGACAATACTCCAAGTGAATTGCTCAGTTGAAAGTTGGTATTCCAAATAGTATTGGCATAGTTGGATAGATAAATAGAGGAAATATCGTCTGCTGCAACTGCTTTCACTAATGTCAATCCCGTATTCCATCTCAGCGATGTCTTCTCCGATAACTTGTGTACGCCATTGATATCAAACTCTACGCCACTGGTATTTACATTTGCGATGTTCTGTGCAAGTGCATACGATCCAGTTGGGATCAAATTTACTTGCCTGGGCATGTTACCAAATTTTGTCTGTACCCAATCTATCATATTCGTTTGATTCCTCTTGAAGAAAGTTGCATGCAGTTGAACCGGTTGATTCAAAAACACATCAGCTCCAATTTCTAGATTGACACTCTTTTCTGCTTTCAATGCAGGATTGCCAATTCTTCCGCTCGTTACCAATGTCTTATTATAGTTGTTATATCTCTCAGTAAAATCTGCATCCCTGACTCCCTTGCCAATGCTGCCCCTCCATGCCACTTCCTTCATCACATACGAAATATTCAGCTGGGGGATAAAATTCCACTTATAGGATTGATCCCAATCCATTCGAATCCCTTCCGTAAAAAACAATCCTTTTACAGGTTGATGCATAAGGCTTGAATACAAACCCAGATGAGAATGTGTATGATTGCCGCGGTCGTTGGAACGTATGACTTTATTAAAAACTTGCACTCCACTTGTAAATCGCGCTTGTTGCCAGGAGTATTTCTGTACTTGTCGGATATCCAGGTTCATCAATTTAGATCTATTGTCGTTGGCGGTAACTGCTGGTCGGAATACATAGTTGTCATTCAATTGTCTTGCCCCTAGCAATACGTAGTAATTCGCTTTTTCGGTTGTTTTAATAAGAGATGCCTGTTGCCAAGTGGAATTTACTTTTTCTCGTGCTGTATCTGAAACAAAAGTGGTATAGAAATTTTGGGCATTGAAATCTCTTCTGTCGGATGCAGCACGAAGTTGCAGGTTCCAATTTCCTTTCAACTTTCTAGAGAAACTCACACTGTACAAATCTGATCTCGTAAATCCTCTTGTTCCTCTTAATTGTTGACCATCTGCGTTGTTCTTTTGAATTCCTAGAAAAAACGAATTCTTCTCATTGCTGATTTCTCCTGATAGGGCCTGATGGGATAATCCATATTCCCCTCTTTTGATATCTGCATGGAGTCGTTGCTGTTTTTTTGCTTCGTAATTTTTCTGTGTGATAATGTGAATTACACCACCCACGGCATCCGGACCAAACAAAGAAGCGGCTGCTCCTTTGAGGATTTCAATGCGCTGGATTTCTTCTTTTATTACAGGTATATAACTGTTGAAATGCCCTGTGAGTGGCTCGTTCATTCTCACTCCATCAATCAGTACCAAGACTTGTTGAAAGGTTCCTCCCCGGATAACAAAATCTGCCTGTGCTCCTGCTGGGCCTCTCATCTGAACTTCTATACCAGGTATGAAACGTAGTAGTTCGTCCAAAGAATTCCCGGGAATTTTTTGCAATTCATCTTTATTTATTAGAATGATATTTCTACCGGTTTCTCTGCTCTTTTTTTGTTGAAGCGATTCTGAAATATATACTGGGTTGAGCTCTAAGGTTTGAGCAAAGAGTTTATTACATGTGATTATAATTAGAATCGAAAACAACAGATTTTTCATACACTTTTTATTTATCCTTTGAATCCTACAAATACTCCTTCCTCATTGATTTGTATAGGGTAGACCTTCATATTGTATCCTTCACCTGTTACATTGTAGCCATTTTTAAGAGAAAACTTGAAACGATGCAATGGGCACACTGCATTTCCTTGCGCATCGATATAGCCCATCACCATTTTGGCGCCTGCATGCGGACAAATAGATTGGTAGGCATATAAGTCGTCTTTGAATTTTGCGAGGCAAATAATTTTCTCTCCCACTTCTATTTGCATAGAATCGTATTTGCCAAAATCGATTTGCTCTTTTGACTTTGCTATCAAGTGCCAGTTATATTCTTTAGAAAGCGTCATGTTGAAATCCAAATCCTGATTTGTACGGATATCGTTTGGTATACATTTCCCTCACCAAATTTAGCAAGGTTGCTCTGAATCGATCAATATCTCTTCTTTCAATTGCAGATATGAATACACATCTTGAATCGGTTTCATTCTCCCATCTTTTTTTCAATTCATGCAACAATGCATCTCTCACGTCTTCCTCCAACCATTCATCAAAAGTATTTTTTTCGTAGGCATCCATCTTGTTGAAGACAGTTATGATGGGCTTGTCGCCACATCCCAATTCCACCAGAGTAGCATTTACTACTTTCATTTGATCTTCGTACATTGGATGAGAGATGTCTACTACATGCAGTAATATATCACTCTCTTTTACCTCGTCCAGTGTACTCTTGAAGCTTTCAATCAGGTGGTGAGGAAGTTTTCTAATAAATCCAACTGTATCACTCAACAGAAACGGTGTATTTTCAAAAACAATTTTTCTCGTTGTAGTATCTAGAGTAGCAAATAATTTGTTTTCGGCCAGTACATCGCTCTTGCTCAACAGATTCATGATGGTGGATTTCCCTACGTTGGTATATCCCACCAGGGCCACGCGTATGAATTCACCTCTTTCTTTTCGTTGTGTAAAAGCCTGTTTCTCGATTTCGGTGAGTTTTTTTCTCAACAAAGAAATCTTCTCTCTTACTATACGACGATCAGTCTCAATTTCAGATTCACCTGGTCCACGTGTACCGATACCGCCTCCGAGTCGTTCCAAGTGTTTCCACATACCACGCAACCGGGGGAGTATGTATTGGTATTGTGCCAGTTCAACCTGTGCTTTGGCCTGAGCAGTTTTTGCTCTTCGTGCAAAAATATCAAGAATCAAATCGCTGCGATCGATGGTTTTGATATTGACAGCCTTTTCGATGTTGGTGATTTGTGCTCCTGTGAGTTCGTCGTCGAAGATGAGCACGCGAATATTTTTTTCGGAAGCATATGCCTTTATCTCTTCCAGTTTTCCTTTACCAACGTATGTTTTTGAATCGGGGTGCTGGAGTTTTTGGTAAAATGTTTTTACCGCAACTGCACCCGCAGTGGTCGCTAGAAAAGCAAGTTCTTCCAGGTATTCCTTTACTTGTTGTTCTTTTTGATCTTTATGAACAACGCCAACAAGGATTGCTTTCTCTTCTTCTTTGAATAGATTGGTTCTGTCTAACAAAGCGTACTTATTATAATCCGCTTAAGCAAAGTCCGAATGAATAGGGATGTACAGCAGGGCCGTATCCCTGTTTGAAGAAATCTGTTACAGTATAAGTTCCAAATATGCTCATATTACCATAGCCTACCCGGCCTGTTAGTACAAAGCGTGACGAGTTAAAATATTTCTTGTCCTTGATTTTCTGAAAATACCCACCTACCTGATTTGCATCCAAGTCGATTTTTGATTTCATTTTAGAATCCAGTAAGGTTCCAACTTTGATACCCAAGCCAAATTTCCATCCACTGTTCATGTTGTCGGGTTTAGTGGAGTAACGTAGTTCCAAGGGCGCTTCGAGGTAAGAAGTAACCATTTTGTTCTTCTTGTAACGTATCGTTATGCTGTCTTCTTTGAACGTAACGCCTGTTCTTCCTTTGATATCAACTATGGTATTCTTGAAATAGATATTGTCGGTGCCAACACCAGGTCCGATGGCCACGCTGAGTCTTGGATCGCTTTTAAAAGGGAAATCAAAAAGAAAATAGGCATTAAAAGATTTATTGAAACCTCTTACGTTGATTGTCTCTTTGTTGGTCCAGTCGGCTGTTCCAAACTGGATCATTAAATGATCAGATGTTCTTTTTGAAAGGTCGAGCTTCTTCAATTCCTCCTTTGTCAGAGACAGTTTCTTCCCTTCTGTTTTTGTGCTGTCTTGCGCAAAACTGTTCAAACTGATCAAGCACAAGAATATTCCGAGTAATGACTTCATAATCAATAGTATGGGGTCAAAAGTATTTCCTGTCAGGTTAATGAAAGGTTAATGATTTGGGTGCAAAGGTACAAAAGGAGGGTGGTTTTTCCGCTTTCAACATAGCCAATTCCCACGACTGTCGTGTTAAATTCTGGCGGAGATGGTTCTTTTGAACAGAAGGGTACACAAAGCGAGTTCGAAATTCGAATATCTGTCAAAAGATAAAAATTAAATATACGTATATTTATA
>JAURIR010000104.1 GCA_030832645.1 Chitinophagales bacterium
ATATATCTTGGGTGCAATCGATAATCCATCCACAGTTGTCAATGCAGTGAAGCCAACTGCTAGCAACTCCAGCTTGAAATTCTACAACAAGCTGACTGGCGGATCATTGATGGCAACTCCTACTATGCCGAACACAGCTGGTAAATTCCAATACTATGTTGTGCAAGATGTAAATGGAATCGAGAGTTCTATCTTACCAGTTGAGATTACCATTCTAGATCCAGTGAAAGTGGTAACTATTGAAAAAGTAGTTTCAAGAAAAGCAGAATTGCAAGCAGATGCAAGCTTCTTGATCGGATTTGATTTCAACTTGGCGAATTTGAGAGGCGAGGCAATTACGAACATCGACTTACGCGACGACCTGTCAAAAACATTCCCATCTAAAATGAAGATTGAAGTGGTGAGTTTGAAATCAACCGGAAAATTGAATCCGAATACTTTATATGACGGATATGCTCAAACCGGCATTCTACTATCCACTAGCGAAATAGCAGCCAACGGAAAAGATACTGTTCGTCTATTGCTAAAAGTTTATCCAAATGGATACGTAGGTGATCTTACCAACATAGCAGAGCAGACAGCAACTTCTCCATTCGGAACATTCAAAATGAGTTCCTACGATGCGAAGGTTACCGGAAGCACTCCTGTGATCAGCGGATCTCCAACCAAATTCAATGTACCCGAAATATCCATTATCATTCCAACAGGATTTTCTCCTAACAGGGATGGCCAAAATGACAAATATGTCATAGTGAGACCTTATAACATTACTATTGGATTAGAAATGTTTGATAGAACAGGCGGAGTTGTATACAAATCAGCTGATTACAAAAACGATTGGGACGGTAGGGCAAACCAGCGCATGGCATTCTTCGGAAAAGATCTGCCAGACGGTACATATTTCTATATTGTTACAGCCACGGATAAGTTAACTAACAAAGTCACAAAATTCAATGGATACATCACACTAAGACGCTAGTAGTCAGTTTTTTATGTATCTTTCAAGACTAGGATATCCAATGAATTTGCTGAAACGGCATCATTGTAAAAATGGGTTAATAATTTACTTGACTATTGTGTTGTTGCCATTTCATTTGGCAGCACAGCAAGAACCTATGTATTCACAATACATGTTTAACATGTTGAATGTGAATCCGGCTTATGCAGGGAGCAGGGGTGTTCCAAATCTTACTACACTTTTTAGAAATCAATGGACGGGTATGCCGGGCGCACCCAAAACAGGGAACGTTTCTTTCGACATGCCTTTCGCAACAAATAACTCTGCGATCGGTTTACAATTGTATACGGATCGAATCGGTGTTCAAAAAACACAAGGAGTAAAATTCAATTATGCATACAGAGCTCAGGCAGGTGAATCGGGAGTATTGAGTATGGGGCTCAGCATGGGTCTAAAGAACCGGCGAGCAAATTATACAGATGTCAACACCTTCGTCCCGGGCGACCCGGTATTCAATTCAAACATATCGAGTTTAAATGCAGACGCAGGTGCTGGAATTTTTTATACCAGCGATAATTTTTATGTGGGGGCTTCCGTCCCTTTTTTGCTTAAAAGTA
This sequence comes from Chitinophagales bacterium, assembly GCA_030832645.1. Classification (GTDB taxonomy): domain Bacteria; phylum Bacteroidota; class Bacteroidia; order Chitinophagales; family Chitinophagaceae; genus Pollutibacter. The sequence goes on from JAURIR010000104.1 coordinate 1,576, forward strand.
ATTTAAACACTAACGATCCATTGGAAGCGGGTGCAAAGTGGTTAGAAGCAGTGAAAGCAAAGGATTTAAATATTTTCTTGACAGCGGGGTTTGTTGTTTATCTCAATGAACAATTGGTGCTGAAACCCTCTATGATGCTGAAGCGCAGCGGGTCTTCGATTCAAGCCGATCTCAATTCCAATCTCTGGATCAACGACATAATTTCTTTTGGTGTTTCGTATCGAACCAAAGAATCGGTGATCGGAATGTTGGAGTGGCAAATGACACCGAAGCTGCGTTTCGGATATTCCTACGATCGATCCATATCCAATTTGAGACTATACAATACAGGGTCTCATGAATTTATGCTCCGTATTGAATTTGGAACCAAGTCTGAAGAAACTTCCATACCGAACTATTTTTAATGAAGCAAAGGGCACTTTACATATTGTTTTTTTTGAGTGCACTCTTCACGGGGTGGGTACAGGCGCAACCGCCTAAACCCAAACCGCTTTCGCAGAATTTACTTTCACTTCGATCATTGGCAGAAAAAGAATTTCGCGCATCTCATTTTGAAACATCTATCACACTGTACAAATCGTATTTTTCTAAAATCAACTTTACCGATACAACTGCTATTTTTCAGGTTGCTGAATCCTACCGTTTGAGTAAGCAATACGACAGCGCCATCAATCTGTTCAATCAGCTTTCGATGCTTCATCCAAAATATACGCCAGCCCTTGCGGAGCTGTATGCAACAAAAGGAGAGTATTCTAAAGCAATTGAGATGTATAAGTCTATTCAAACGACCGATACCAATCAGATAAAAAAAATTGCTAGCAGAGTACTGGGCTTCAAAGGAAGAGAAGACTTTCAATTGGATTCTTTGGATTGGAAAGTAACCAACTCTCAGATCAATACGAGTGGTAATGAATCCAATCCGATGAAGTACAAAGAAGGTATTTTATTCATCTCTACTGCGGTGGGGAACAATAAGGGTGCAATTGATAATGGATTACCACGGTTGGTGTATACCCCAGATAGCTTGGCAACGGTAGAGAAAAAATTATCAATCGATTCAGCTTCAAAGAAAAAATCTGGAACCAAAAAACCTGTTCGTAAAATCCCTATTGATATAACCGCACGAAATAGTATAGACAATAGCACCCTGCGCAGACCGGTACGATCACCCAAGCCTTCTGTAAAAGATACCATTACCTCTGTTGATCCATTTTTACAGAGCTTGATAAAAACAGGACCTATTCATTTTTCTTCTACTGGCGATACAGTTTACTATAGCAAGTTGGTGCAGTTGAAAAGAAAGCAATCTAAACTGGGAATTTTTTCTGCCATCAATCAAGGGGGAACTTGGAAGCAACTTGAAGAAATTTCCAAAGGATTTGTATACAGTGCTTTTCATCCTACAGCTACTACAGATGGAAAGAAGATATATTTTGTTGCAGATTCCAAAGAAGGTTTTGGTGGGCCAGATATTTATTTTGTAGAACGGTTAGGTGACTCTGCATGGAGTTTGCCAGTGAATGCCGGGGAAAACATCAATACCGCCGGTAATGAATTGTATCCAACTATTATTGGTGATTCTTTGTATTTTAGTACGAACGGCAGTGGCGGCTTAGGCGGCCAAGATGTGTTTGTGGTAAAATTAGGAACGAATGAAACACCTATCAACGTTGGTTATCCAATCAACTCCTCCTTTGATGATTACGGACTTGTGTTCAACAAGGATAGAACAGGAGGATATGTAAGTACCAACCGAAATGGCTCCAGTGATATTCTTGCATTTAATTTCAAAAAAGTTTTTTACCGCATAGGCGGATCTATCAATTATATTTCTGACAAGACAGTTGCAAGTAAAGAACAAGTGTATTTGGTCGATACCAAAACGGAGAAGTTAATCGATAGTACGTTGAGCGATGAATTGGGGAATTATTATTTTGATCTTCGTCCCAATCGTCTCTACCGCATTGAACAGCGCGAAGAAGGGAAAACCAAAGCAAGTTATGTCGTCAACACAAAAGAACCGGTTTACCTCGATTCTACTTTGTTGGCAAAGAGAACTGTCGCAGATCAACCTTCGATCGCTTCGCTTGGAAAATCAATTGACTCTATCAAACAAGCGATTGCAGCAATCGAAAAAGTTTCAGAAAGTATTTCAAAAGAGGGCGTGGTTGTAGATAGTTTGAGCACAGAAGCGATTGTTGTAAAAAAACAACTACTGAAATCTCAGTTGAAAGAATTAAAATCCGATTTAACACGGTTAGAATACAAGAAACTTGAACTGGCCTACAGTATTCAGCCGCCAAAAGACATTGTTGCTGTGAATACAACAAAGCCGGTAGAAAAAATCAAGGTCAATCTCCAGCTACCCGGTGCCAGTCCTAAGCAAAAAGCTGATTCAATTTTCTATGTGAGGCAGCAAGAAGCTATCAAATTTAAATTGGAAGAAGAGTTGTTATTGCGTGGTGATCAATTGACAAGGTTCAATGTATATTTTGGATTCAGTAAATTCAATTTGAATCCAATCGAACAAAAGATCCTTGATTCCACCATTAAAGTGTTAAAAGCCAACCCACGGCTTTATGCGGTGATGGGATCGTTTACGGATTGTTCCGGACCGATAGTTTTCAATATGCAACTTTCTGCCAAGCGTTCGGATGCAGTCATCAAGTATTTGATCAAGAACGGAATTGAAAAAAATCGAATTCGTGAAAACCACTACGGTAAGAATTATCTCGTACAAAATTGCAACCAGAAAAAATACAGTGCAAGGCAGCAGCTCTTGAACAGACGTACTGAGATTTATTTATCCGACGATGGAAGTCTTGCTTGGACAGACTTAGCAGCAGATACTACGAAGAAGTACTCTGTGTATACTGCTTTGGGCAAGAAGCTGAGTGATTTTATTTCGTTGAAGGGGGTTTTGGTCATTGCGTCTAGAAAGGGACAAGGGAAAATACAGTTAACAGTTGACAGTTCACAGTTGACGGCTAAGAAGGGACAAGGGACTGCAGACAAGGGAGAAGGGAGAAGGGAGAAGGGGAGAATACAGTTGACGGTTGACAGTTCACGATTAAATGTTCAGGTTGAAAAACCTGTTGTTAAAAAAGATTCAGTCAGCCTGGTTAAAAAAGTTGCAGCAGTGAAAAAAGACACAATTGCTGTTGTTGCTAAGAAAGTTGCTGATGTGAAAAAAGATACTGCAGCGAGTGTTGTAAAGAAGATAGCTGATGTGAAAAAAGATACAATTGCTGTTGTTACTAAGAAAGTTGATGTGGTGAAGAAAGATACTGTAGCGAGTGTTGTGAAGAAAGTTGCTGATGTGAAAAAAGACACAGTTGCTATTGTTGCTAAGAAAGTTGATGTGGTGAAGAAAGATACTG
>JAURIR010000105.1 GCA_030832645.1 Chitinophagales bacterium
CCGGGGCAGAATGCCGTGTTAGTAGCGATTTGAGTAGTCTTACCCTTTCATCAATCGGGTAATTTGTGCTTGTTGATTGGATTGGTTTCTGATGGAAACGATGTACAATCCTTTTTGAAGTTGACTGGTTTGTAAACGAATATCGTTGTTGCCAGAGAACAGATCAATACTTTGTGTGAAGGCCAATGCACCGTTGGTGGCGTAGAAGCTTACCACTGCTTTTTCATTTTTATCTGACTGTACACGAAGATTCACCATGTCACTGAAAGGATTGGGTGAAGCGGAAATTTTATTGGGTGAAGATGCAACAAGAGAGAGGTGAACAATAGGAGAATAAGTTACTTTATTGTTGATGTCGGTCATGGCAATCCTGAAATAGGTTTGTTGAGTCGGATTGCTGTTGTATGAAATGTTTTGGAGCCCGGCGCGATTTTCAAACGGCACATTGGAAATTTTTTCAAACTGACTTCCATTTACACTTCCCTCTAATTTCAATTCTTTCAAATCTGCATCTGTTTCTATTTCAATGTTGAAGTTGTTAACTTTTCCGTTACTGCTTCCAGTGAATTTTTTCAATCTTACCGCCATGGTAACACATGGATCAATTCTAAAGTCAAATACCTGCTGATTGCAACCATTGATCGGTTCCAACATGATTTTATAAGTACCACTTGAATACAAGTTGTTTACTTCAACGATTGGTGCAGTGCTATCACTTCCGTTTACAAATCTGTCAGAGGTGGTTAGTTTACCATCGTTGTTCGCATCGAATCCAAGTGTGTAGTTTACAGAAAAGAATTTCTCTGGATTGGCACCTTCAATGGTAAAGTTCACTTTTCCGCTGCTGCAATTTGTGTTCATAGATACCAACTTGCTTATTTGTAGAGAAGAAACTGTACCCATTTTATTATTGCTGGCACCTGCAGTGCTTGAACTGTCTTGAATCCATTTGCAGTCACCGTCCATTTTTCTTGAAAAAAACATTCCCTGTCCGGATGCATCCAAAATAGATTCAACTTTAGCATTTTGAGCTTCGCTGCTTTTACCACTCACAGCATCAATTATATTAGAAGAAGAATCCAATACATAAATACGGATATTAGACTTCTCTTTAGCGATCATTTTAGGATAACTGAAAACAAAAAATCCACCCTCTTGCACAAGTGTATTTTTAGGGAGTTTGATGGATTCATTGTCAATAACAAGGGTATAGTTGCTGATATCTGCTGTTCCTACACCAACATTCTTTAATTCGATAAAGTCTTGTGATTTATTCGCTGATAATCCTGTAGAAAATTCATTGATAACAACTCTGCCTTGAGAAAGGGCCGATCCACTGCAGCATAGGAATATTCCTATGAACAATGTGTGGAGGAGGTTGGAGGAGAAAGTAGACTTTCTTTTCATTTTCGGCTTCTTTGATCATAGAACGGTGGTTTTTCTAGCCGTATTATGATCTTTCAGCAAACCCTGAAAAATGAAGTGAAAGCCCTCATTCCCACTAGTGGACATGCGGATTTCTGCACGTATTTCTACGTAGTTCTTCAGGATATTGGCGATGTAAAAGTAAAATCAGTCTTCTCTGGTTCCTAACATTTCGACCTCAAATCAGTCCTGAATCATTAAAATCAGACGGATTTCTTTTTTATGAACGGTTATGGTGTGGAATAAAACAAATGTACTTTTATACTATGCTTGGTTTTTTTCAAAAAGTCTCTAAGTACTGGCTATTTCAAGTCCTTGGCTGGGGAGTATTTCTTGCCATAAATGTCTTTTTTGCCATATCCTATAAAATGGTCGACAAGAGGTTTATTTCTAGGTTGATTATAACTATTCTCCTTGGATTGATTGTAACTCACTTGATGAGGACGTTTATCAAGACGCTGAAACTGCTGAATCAGAAAGTGAATTTTCAATTGATTGGCTTTTTCTGTCTTTCCGGAGTATTTGCTTTTGGTCTAGGCTTGTTAGAAACCATCATTGTCAAATCCTTGCAATTGAATTTTCCGCAGGAGAATGGCTTTAACTTTTTCCAAGATTACATCTCCAATACATTCACTTGGATGATTTTATTTTTCATTTGGAACTGCATCTATTTTATATATCATTTCGTGGATGAAAGTAGACGGAACCAATTGGATAAATTGAAGTTAGAAGCATTGGTAAAATCGCTCGAATTAAAAACCATCAAATCACATATCAATCCACATTTTATTTTCAATGCCTTGAACAGCATCCGGGCATTGATCGATGAAAATCCATTTCGTGCTCGAGAGGCTGTTACAGCATTGAGTAATATTCTGCGTTCCAGTATGGTTTCGGAAACGCAGGAGACCATCACGTTGGAAAAAGAATTGACAATAGTAAAAGATTACCTGGCCCTGGAATTGATTCGATTTGAAGATCGTTTACGAATAAGCTATGAAATTGACGAACTGGCAATGCAACAATCTGTTCCACCTATGATGCTACAAACCTTGGTTGAAAACTCTATAAAACACGGAATAAGTAAATCATTGAAGCCAGGAGAAATAATTATCAAGGCTGTTGCATCTGTAAATCAACTAGAATTGAAAGTACTCAATACAGGTAAATTGGATATTCATGAAAACGCTGACGGTTTCGGATTGCAGAGTACCTCCAGCAGGTTGAATTTAATTTTTGGCGAAGCAGCAACATTCAACATCCATCAAGCGGATCAGGATTTTGTAGAGGCCTCCGTTCAAATACCTATTGTTTAAAATATATACAAGATGAAAAAAACTGCCATCATTGTGGATGATGAAAGGCTTGCAAGAGCCGAGTTGAAAAAAATGTTGTCGGAATATCCTGGTATAGAGATTGTAGGAGAAGCATCGAATGTAGACGAAGGCATTGAGTTGGTTAATTTGCACGACCCACATGTCCTTTTTCTTGATATACAAATGCCAGAGAAGACAGGGTTTGACCTGCTTCAATCACTAGACCGACTTCCTATTGTTATTTTTACAACTGCACACGATGAATTTGCCATCAAAGCCTTCGAAGTGAGTGCAATGGATTATTTACTGAAACCGATCGATCCCAATCGTCTGGCGGATACAATGCAAAAACTAAATGCAATAGAAGACAAAGAGGAATTTCCGATTGAAAATAGAATTGATCAGCGAAATATATTAACCGATATCGACCAGGTTTTTGTAAAAGATGGAGAGAAATGTTGGTTTGTAACACTTTCTGAAATTCGACTTTTTGAGTCTGTTGGAAACTATGCCAGGGTGTTCTTTGGCAATAACAAGCCTCTTATCCTTAAATCGCTCAATTCCCTGGAGGAACGGCTAGACCCAAAAACCTTTTTCAGGGCAAATCGAAAACATATAGTCAATCTGCGCATGATTGAGAGAGTGGAGCCTTTTTTTAACGGGGGCTTGTTGGTGGAGATTAAGGGGGGAGAGAAAATTGAAGTATCCAGACGGCAAGCGGTCAGATTCAAGGAAATGATGAGTTTATAAGTCTGAACATCTTTTCCCATTCTTGCCTCTAAGAAGTCTTATTTTTGCACAAATATTTTCCCTTGATTGTTATCGATAAAGTATTACTGAGTGATGAAATCGTTGAGGCTGAATTTGTATGTAATCTCAGTAAATGCAAAGGTGCCTGTTGCGAGGACGGGGATGCAGGCGCGCCCCTGAGCGATAAAGAATTGGATGAAGTGAAAAAAAGTTACGAGAAAATAAAGCCTCTCATGACACCAGAGGGTATAAAGGAAGTAGAAAAAAACGGACTTTACAGATACGACAGAGAATTTGGCTGGGTAACACCAACGGTAGACAATAAAATATGTGCTTACGGCTTCAAGGATAAAAATGGTGTGATCAAATGTGCATTTGAAGAATCGTACAATAAAAAAGAGATCAAATGGAAGAAGCCGATTTCTTGCCATCTCTATCCTATCAAAAAGACTAAAAGTAAGTACACAAAACACGAGATGTTGAACTACGAACCCCGAAAAGACATCTGTGCTCCAGCTTGTAAATTGGGCAAAGAACTTAAAGTGCCCGTTTATGTATTTTTAAAAGAAGCCTTGATACGTGAATACGGTACACCTTTTTATAATGCATTGTGCGAAATAGCCAACGATTATTATCAAGTTAAACAATCCAAAAAAGATTGATGCATGTCGACTCGAATTGATTCCTTTAAAGAGAAGAGTTTTTCCAAAGCAGCGGATATCAAACACCGCACAACCATCAACTATAACATTGGAAAATACAACTCCATTGTTCCAATTGGTAAAAAACAATTCAGTGATCTCGACTTTGCAAGAGAGAAGGCGAAAAATATCAAATGGAAAGCTCTTGAAACACTGGATCGTCAATTAGAAAAGTTTGAATTCAATTTTCTCAAGAAAGGGGGCAAAGTCATTTGGGCAGAAACTACAGAGCAAGCCTGCGAGGCGATACTTAAAATTTGCAAGGAAAAAAATTGCAAGACCCTTGTGAAAAGTAAGAGCATGGTTACCGAGGAAATCCACTTAAATGATTTTCTCGAAAAAAATAATATTGAAAGTATAGAGACTGATCTTGGTGAGTATATCCAGCAATTGGACGGAGAAGCTCCCTATCATATTGTAACCCCTGCCATGCATAAAAGCAAGGAAGATGTTGCAAAGGTTTTTCACGATCACTTGAATACTCCCATGGATCTTACACCAGAGGAGCTAACGTTGGTGGCAAGAGAAAAGATGCGAAAGAAATACGCTGAAGCAGAGGTCGGTATTACGGGTGCCAATTTTATCATCTCTG
>JAURIR010000106.1 GCA_030832645.1 Chitinophagales bacterium
TGTAGAGTATATGACGTACCCGCGTGCACTTGCACTGTCTGAAATAGCATGGTCACCCAAAGCACCGAAAGATTACCCTGCATTCAAAAAAAGAGTTGAAGCGCATTTACCTTATATGGATGCTAAAAAAATAAATTATTCTAAAACGTTTATTACTCAATAAACAAATAAACCGTTTAGTATTGAATCAACCTGATTAATTCTTATACGATTGAATACATTATTTAGAAAGCAGTTGATCTATGCGAACAAAGGAATACCCCTTTGACTGAAAGTAATCCAACATTTCGGGAAGTTTATCGTATAGCTTATCGGTTCTTCTTGCATCGGTACCAATATGGATAAGTATGATGGCTCCATTTAAACTTCGCTCGTGCTCAAAGGAATATAGTCGCTTCTGCAAAGCGTCTGAACTTCGGTAAGCGACTCCCATTTCTGGATATGTATAATCTGCATTGGTGCCAGTGCCGGGAGTGAAATTGATCAGTTGCACATTTAATTCCCTGCACCAAGAAGCTACTTCATTGTTCCACCATTCGTAAGGCGGAATGAAATAGAGTTGCTTTTCCTGAATGCCCAATTCTTTCATTGCTTTATAATTGGACCGCAAATCATTCAACATAGAATCTCTGCTTACCAGGCTGCTATCACGCTTGATCCAATCATTATAAAGCAAGTGACCATCTGAATGCGGGCCCATATAATGCCCATCCGCCAGCAACCTAAGTATGGCAGATTTTGCGAGTGGATTTTTGTACAACCTGCCCGTAAGAAAAAAACTGCCTGCTGCTTTTGCATCAGACAGCATTTTAGTAATTCTTTCCAATCCCTCAAAATATTCATCTCCTGTAAATACCCAAGCTATTTTTTTAACAGTACTGTCACCACGAACAATGCCGTCATGGTCCAAGGTATATTTAGTTGAAGGATTATTTCGCTGTAAACTATTTTTTGTACTAGCAATATGCTCTGTGAGTGCTTGTTTCAGTTCATTGAAAATCTGCAATGAGGTATCCAATGGATTTTTTTCGAAAGGATCCGAGTTCAGATCATAAAGTGAAAATTTTCCATCTGGGTGATTTTGAAGAATCTTGAAACGGCCTTTACGTGCTGCATAATAGGATTGGCCTTTATAAGAACCTCCTTCTTTTCTAACCCAGAACAATGTTCGATTATCTTTTGTTTCCGCTCCTTTCAATGAAGCGAAAAAACTTTTACCATCAAAAGCGACTGGATATTTTATTGATGCTGCATCACAAATAGTTGGGAATATATCCATGGTCATTGTCAAGTGTGATGAGCTACTTCCCTTTGAGACATGTCCATTCCAATAAACAAAGAGCGGAACTTTTATTCCTCCTTCAAACATATCCTGTTTCCCTCCATTCAATTTACCATTGCTCTGTGCATGCGGCAACGATCCGCCGTTATCCGAAGTAAAAAGAATCAGCGTATTTTCCAGTTGACCGTTTTCTTTCAATACAGCAAGTAATTTACCAATGGACGCATCGAGGTGCTCTACCAGAGCGATATTTTTTACTCTTTTCTCATCGGTTGTTGGCAATCGTTTTTTCACGCGGTCGACTTCTTCCTGTGGCGGTTGAATGGGAAAATGTGGCGCGTTGTAGGAAAGAAAAAGAAAGAAGGGCTCTTTGCTTTTCTTTTTATTTTTTACATAGTCAATACCCCATTCTGTGAAAATATCTGTTGCATGACCAGGGGGATCAATCACCTTTTCATTGAAACGCATCCAGTTGACACCGTCTCTGCGATGTGTGAAATAATCATCCATCATATCTCCTAAAAATCCCTTGAAATAGTCAAACCCTTTTGCGTTCGGAAGATTTGGATTGCTGTATCCCAGGTGCCATTTGCCAACCATTGCAGTCTGGTACCCATTTTTTTTCAAAACACTGGGTAATAGTTCTACATCATGCAGGAGGTTCCCCCAATTGTCTGTAGGATCTTGACGAATAACTCCTGGAACTCCTACCGCATCTGGATATTTACCAGTAAGCAAGGAGGCTCTTGTGGGCGAGCAGACGGTTGAGTTGGCATAAAAATTAGTGAAAGACATTCCATTTTTTGCAATGAAGTCAATAGCGGGTGTCTTCACATCGTTGGAACCTAAAAATCCAATATCCCCGTACCCCAAATCATCAGCAAGTATAAGAATGATATTGGGCTTGTTTGCAGGTTGAGAGAACGAAACAAGTAGTGAAATAAAAAAATAAAAGGAGAGTAGTAAATATTTCATTTATAAAAATCATTTTACCAATGAAGCAAGTTCATCAGGCCAAGGAATCCTTTCTGCATTTTTTTTAAAAGTCGGTAGCTGTGCATTTCTTTTTTTCATTTCTGCCGTCATCAAGGATGCCATTTTTTTCAATTGCAGCTTCATGGAAATAGATAGATCATACTCCTCTTTGATATCCTCTTCAATATTATAGAGCTCTAACTTTTGGTCTTTGTGAAAATAAATCAACTTCCATTTCCCCTGTCGAATGGCAGAGCACCACGAAATTCCATGCTCGTTGATATTCGTCCAATTATTGGGATAATGCCAAAGCAATATTTTTTGATCATCTCTCTTGGCCGGATCACGAAGAAAAGGATCAATGTTTTTGCCATCAATTGTTTGAATGACGGAAGGCCGTTGAATGCCCGCCCATTGGGTTACTGTAGAGAAAAGATCTTCGGCAATGATATATTGATTTGTAGAGAGACCATGAGGAATGGTTGGACCAGCAATAAGCATGGGAATGCGAATACCTCCTTCGTACAAAGATCCCTTCCCTTTTTTCAACGGATAGTTTTGTGAATGTATCGTTCCTGTTCTCGGCGGAACAAGACTCAATCCACCGTTGTCGGACATAAAAATGATATAGGTATTTTTATCTGCGCCAATTTTTTTTAAATAATTCATCAGTTCGCCTAAACTTTTATCCATGCCTTCTACCAGTCCTGCATACTTGGCTTCAGTATCGGTCAATCCTTTATCAATATATTTTTGATAATAGCGACTGTCTTTGCTAAAAGGCAAGTGAACGGCATAATGTGCCATGTATAAAAAAAATGGTTTCTGCGTTGAAAGATTTTTTTCAATTGCCTGGATTGCTTCTTCTGTTAAGGCATCGGTTAAAAAATCACCTTTCTCGCTATGGGTGTTCAATCCTCTTACTGCCCACAGTGTATCTCCAGACTTACCTCCATAAAAATCTTCTGCCAGAAAGCTGCCAGGATTACCTGCTGCAGTTCCAGCAATGTTCACATCAAATCCAAGTGATAAAGGATCTGAACCAGGAGTTCCGTATGGAGCAAAGTGCGCCTTACCACAATGAATAGTATGATAACCAGCTTGGCGCAGCAAAAGTGGCAAAGGAGTTGCAAAAATTGAATGCGGTGTATTTGCTATAGGATTCAACCCATTGTAATTCCAATTTGCTGGAATGAGTTGTTGATCCGGATAATCGGTTGGACTGTCTTTATGAACATTCGTCCAGTTGGTAACACCATGTCTCACTGCATTCATGCCTGTCATGATACTGATTCTGGTTGGCGTGCACACAGGACTAGCATAAGCGTTGGTGCATTTCACTCTCTGATTGGCAAGACGTTCCAAATTAGGAGTTTCAAATAGTTTGTTTTGAGAAGTCGTTTGATTCCAAAAGGGAACCGAACAATCTTGCCACCCCATATCATCCACTAAAAATAAAATAACGTTTGGCTTTGATTGCGCAAAGAGCATTGGAGTCCAGGCTAAAAAAAGTACTGTGCATGCTATCTTATACAGAAGTCTCATGGAGAGCGAATGAGCAATAAGTTAAGTTGATTATTTAAATTATCATTCAACTTCAAGAAATTTGTTTACATAACTTTAGGTTCAAAGTTTTAGGTGCATATGAAAAAAGGCATACGATTTATACTGATCTGTTCGATCGCAACAATCATCATTGCTTGTACTAAAACAGATGATGGAACATCTGCGAATACAAGCAATAATAATAACAATACCAATAACAATAGTTCATCAACGAATCCTTCTCCCATCACTCCCGTATGGGATGCAAATGCATGGCGCGGTGTTTGGGTTACAACTACCGCCAGCACTGCATTGGATTCGAAAGACAACATTACTCAGACGGTTGCAAATTGCAAGAAAGCAGGTATCAATCAGATTTTTGTAGTAGTGTACAATAATGCTAGAACGATCTACCCCAGCAATGTGTTGGGTGCTATCACAGGCATAAAACAATTGGAAAAATTTGTTGGTAGAGACCCTTTGCAGGAAATGATTGATGCAGGACATGCTGCTGGGATCAAGGTACATGCATGGTTTGAATACGGATTCTCTTCATCGTACAGTGCCAATGGTGGAGCGATCATCAATGCGAAGCCAGAATGGGCAGCACTTGATCAAAATGGGAAGCTGGTGGTGAAAAATGGATTCGATTGGTTGAATGCTTTTTTACCAGAAGTACAAGATTTTGTTCTCAACTTGGTGATGGAAGTGGTTACTAAGTACGATGTTGATGGTATACAGGGAGACGATCGATTGCCCGCATTGCCTTCTACTGCCGGATACGATGCCTATACAGTTGCACAATACAAGTCTGAAAACAACAATCAGATGCCTCCTGCCGATATCAAGGATGCTGCTTGGTTGAAATGGAGAGCCAATCGACTCAACAAATTCATGAAAAGACTTTCTACAGAAGTCAAAGCAGCCAAGCCCTCGATGGTTGTTTCTTCTTCGCCTA
>JAURIR010000107.1 GCA_030832645.1 Chitinophagales bacterium
AAAAACCATTCTCCATATTCTACCACTTTGAAATGTTCCATTGCGGCTTGTGCCTCTTCGGATGTATACAATGGTTTTAAAAGCGGCAGTCCGTCTGCTTTTCGTTTTTTATTGTGGTACTTGATATCGTCTTCCTGTATATGTGCGGAATCTTCCAACAATACTGCGGTCAATTCTCTGGTGGCAGGTGTACAAAATATTTTTCCTTTGAAGCCTTCAGAAACAAGCTTGGGGATGAGTCCGCTGTGATCAATATGTGCATGCGATAAAACCAGGTAATCGATTGTTTTAGGATCAAAACCAAAATGCCTGTTCATTGCATCGGTTTCTTTTCCCATTCCCTGAAACATTCCGCAGTCGAGTAAAATATTTTTCCCAGAATTCAAGGATATAAGATGTTTTGAACCCGTTACTGTTCTTGCTGCACCATGAAACGTAATTTTCATTTCAACTTATTTTGAAGTTTCTTTGAATGTCCAGATAATTGTAAACTCCGCTACACACCTGTCTTCTTCGTCATAGCCCTTTGAGAGTGTAGTGCAGGTGATTCCATTTTTTGATGATACCGCTTCTTCAATTGCCTGAAGTATTTTATCCCCGTCGTGGCATTCAAAACGAATTTTTCCAACAGCTTTTTTATGAAAAGATGCTTGCATCGACAACACCAACATAGAAATCCTGGGTCTGCGGTGTTGGGTATGCACCAATGCCAGAATACCGGTGCTCATCTCTGCAGCCATGCCGAGTACAGCAAAATAAATGGAGCGAAAGGGATTTTTAGAAAACCAAGAGTAACGGATACGGACGACGGCAGAGGACGTAGAAAGCGATTGAACGCGCAGCCCAGAAAAAAAAGCTGCCGGTAATGATTTCAATAAAAAGAATCGAAACCAGAAACCACTGCTCAAGGTGTTGATCAGCTTGCTTTGTTCCATATCCTAAGCTACGATAGAATTAGAGTATGGAGAAAACTAAATCAAAAAGATATGCGAATTAATGTACTTTGATTTTAAACATGGATTCATCTCCCAGGAATCCCTCGAATTCGTCGCCTGGGGAGCACTCTCCTACTCCCTTCGGAGTTCCGGTGAAGATCACATCTCCAATGTTCAGTGAAAAGAAATTAGAAACGTGTGCAATGATTTGATCGAAGCTGTGAATCATATCGCGCGTAGTACCCGACTGAACGATTTCGCCATTTTTTTTCATGGAGAACAGGATATTTTTACGATCCAGATCGGGAGCAATTGTATTCCACTTCCCCAACACCGCAGATTGGTCCCATGCTTTGGCTTTTTCCCAAGGGAGTCCTTTCTTCTTCAGCTCACTTTGAAGATCTCTTGCAGTGAAGTCAATGCCAACGGATAGTGCGTCGTAATATTGATGAGCTGTATCTTCAGAAATATATTTTCCGTTTTTGGAGATTCTCAGAACCACTTCGCATTCATAATGAAGTTCATTGGTAAATGCAGGATAATAAAAGGGAGTGTTGCTTTGCAACAATGCCGATTGCGGTTTCATGAAAATCACTGGTTCTTCCGGTACTTCATTTCCCAATTCTTTTGCGTGTTCTACATAGTTTCTGCCAATACAAATAAATTTCATAGTAGTTGATTAAAGTTCAAATTTATTAACTGACTCCATTGCTTTGTCCAATCCCATCAACACAAAATCCTCGATTGCTTGAGAAGACCGCTCAATTTTTTTCATTACGATTTCCTCCTCGTTTTTATTCCACTTTCCCAATACATATTCTACTTGCATTCCCTTGGGGAAAGTATTTCCAATGCCAAATCGAAGTCGGGGATATTGGTGGGTGCCAAGCACTTCCTGAATACTTTTTAATCCGTTGTGTCCACCGTCACTGCCGGCAGGTTTCATTTTGATTTTATTGACGGGCACTGCCAACTCATCAACCAATACCAATACTCTTTCCAGATCAATCTTTTCTTTATCCATCCAGTATTTGACGGCTTTCCCGCTCAAATTCATGTAGGTGCTTGGCTTGATGCAAATAATTTTTTTTCCTTTCAAGCTTAGTTCAGCTTTTGCTGCCAATCGATCAATGGAAAAGGAACTTTTGTGTTTTGCAACAAAATGATCCAGTATATCAAAACCGATGTTGTGACGGGTATGCATATACTCATCGCCGATATTACCCAACCCAACAATCAAAAACTTATTCATAAAAAAAGCCCCATGATGTACTCATGGGGCCATAAAGATAAAACCTTTGTGGTTATTTTTTTGCAGCGGCAGCTGGCGCAGCAGATGCTGCGGCGGCAGGAGCGGCAGATGGAGCTGCAGCTTCTTCCTGTTTCAACTGTCTTGTTAATGTTACCGATGCAATAGGAATTCTTGGTGAGTTGAGAATTTCATAATTCTCAGCAGCGATGTCTTGAACGCGAATATTCTGGTTCAATTCAAGGTTGGTAAGGTCTACTTCGATGTTCTCTTTCAAGAACTTTGGAAGTGTTTTTACTTTCACTGCTTTTAGCCTGATTTCTAATTTACCACCTGCCTTTACACCGGCAGCGGCACCTGTGAATTTCAAGGGAATGGTTGCAGTCACTTTCTTACCTTCTACCAACTCAAGTAAGTCGATATGAGAAAGTGTGTCGCTCACCTTGTCAAATTGAAGATCCTTCAAAATGCAGGTGTAGGATTTTCCACCCACTTTCACTTCCACCAATTGGAAGTCTGGTGTGTAAATGAATGGTTTTAGATCAAGAGCTTTAGCTGAAAAGTTAACCTCTTGTGCACCCCCATAAATTACACCAGGTACAGAGTCTTGAGAGCGCAACTGGCGGGTGGCTGATTTACCAGTTTCGGTCCTCAATTGTCCTTCGATTGTAATCGTTTTCATTGTATTGTGTTTAAAAATTGACGCTGTTGCTCCAGTTATTTATTCTTCAGTTGAGAATGAATAAACAAGCTGGTAATACTTTGGTTTTCATAGGCGTTCTTGATAGCAGCGGCAAAAATATTGGCAACACTGAGCACCTTTATTTTTGAGGAACTGCCACTCATTGGGATCGTGTCACTCACCACTAATTCTTCCAACACACTGTTCTCAATGTTTTCGTAGGCGTTTCCGCTCAACACCGGATGGGTACATAGTGCGCGAACGCTTCTTGCACCTTTTTCCTTCAGGAGCTTAGCGGCTTTGGTGAGGGTACCTGCTGTGTCGCAGATATCATCAATCAATACCACATCCCTGTTTTCCACGTCTCCGATGACGACCATACTGGCTATTTCATTGGCCCTTTTTCTGTGCTTGTCACAGATGACCATTTCGACGTTGAAGTAGCTTGCCATTTCACGAATTCTGTTCGCACTTCCCACGTCGGGGGCCGCAAAGGTAAGGTTTTCCAGCTGAAGATTGGTGATATAAGGGATAAAAATGGCTGAGCTGTCGAGGTGATCCACGGGTATATCAAAGTAGCCCTGGATTTGGGGTGCATGGAGGTCCATGGTAATTACCCTGTCGGCTCCAGCAGCCGTTAGCAAGTTGGCAACTAATTTGGATCCGATGGCCACCCTGGGCTTGTCTTTTCGATCCTGCCGCGCGTACCCAAAATAGGGCATAACTGCTATAATTTTGTAGGCAGAGGCACGCTTTGCCGCATCGATCATCAACAATAATTCCAGGAGATTATCTCCCGGGGCGAAGGTGCTTTGCACAAGGAAAACATAATCGCCTCGAATACTTTCGAGAAAAACGGGCTGGATTTCTCCATCGCTGAAACGTTGAATATTGATTTTTCCGGGGGTGCCATTGACCGCACTGGCAATCTTGGCGGCCAGGTATTCAGAACTCGTTCCAGAGAATACTTTACAGGAAGGACCTACGCGTTGCATAAAAATGGGGTTGAATGAAGCGAAGATAGTAAAACAAAGTACTGCTTTGGATGGGAAACTGGACTGAAAAACAAATGTGAAAAAATGAGGTTGAAAAAGTTGAAAGATTGGGCAAAAGAAGATCGACCAAGAGAGAAAATGAGATTGCAATCGGCTACGAATCTTACTGATGTAGAATTGTTGGCAATACTCATACAACAGGGAAACAGGCAGGCATCTGCATTTGATCTGGCCGATGAATTGTTGAGCAAGTGCAATTATAAATTATCGTCGTTGGCCCGACTTTCCATCAAGGAAATGATGAAAACAAAAGGAATTGGAATTGCGAAGGCAACTATTCTTCAAGCTGCAATGGAAATAGGAAAAAGGAGAATGGCATCGGAAATCATGACAGAAAACATCATCCGCGACAGCAAATCGGTGGCTGCTTATTTGCAAACAAAACTAATGGACCTCCCCCATGAAGTATTTGCTGTATTGTTTTTAAATCGCGCAAACCGAATCAAACATTTTGAAATCATCAGCTCGGGAGGAATGACCGGTACGGTGGCAGATCCGAGAATTATTCTGAAAAAGGCATTGGAAGAAGAGGCCGTTAGTATCATTCTATGCCATAATCATCCATCGGGAAATTTGAAACCGTCTAAAGCAGATCAGGAGCTCACAGAAAAGATCAGGCAAGCTGCCAAGTATTTTGATATTCAGGTATTGGATCATATCATCGTTAGCAACGAAGGGTATTACAGTTTTGCGGATGAGGGGGTTATGTAAGGGAGAAGGGAGGAGGGAGAAGGGGGAAGGGAGGAGACCAAGAG
>JAURIR010000108.1 GCA_030832645.1 Chitinophagales bacterium
TACAGCAATCAGCATTGAACAACGAAGCCTATACCACTTTTCAAGATCCTATGCTAACTATTGCGCATCTATTGCGTATAAAAGGCTTGTTATTGCCCGATGAAAAATACCAATTGCCCTCTTCCTTTTTAATGGAGGTGATGGATTTGAATGAGCAATTGAGCGATTGGGAAAACCAAGGAAAAGATACCGAGTTAGGACAAAGCCTGCAGCAATCCGTACATGAATTTATCAAACAATTGCAAGATGCTATTGCCCCTACTATGCAGCTCATAGATAGTGGACAAGAGGAGGAGAGCTTATTTTTAAAGCTAAAAGAATTTTATTTTAAGCATAAATATTTGTTGCGTATTAAAGAAAGAATGTCTATTTTTGCAACCCACGATTAATTAGTGCCCACGCCCAGATGGCGGAATTGGTAGACGCGCTAGACTCAAAATCTGGTTATCGCAAGGTAGTGCAGGTTCGATTCCTGTTCTGGGCACAAGGCCCTTTCAGCAAAACTGAGAGGGCTTTTTTATTTTCTGCCCTTATTTTTGCTGTCCATAACACAAATATCTCATGGAACTAACAGTATACCAGGTTGATGCATTTACTGAAAAAATATTTGGTGGAAACCC
The DNA here is from genome assembly GCA_030832645.1 of Chitinophagales bacterium. Lineage (GTDB taxonomy): Bacteria > Bacteroidota > Bacteroidia > Chitinophagales > Chitinophagaceae > Pollutibacter. The sequence continues at coordinate 621 of JAURIR010000108.1, forward strand.
TGCCTGCGTTGTTCCGCTCGAGCAATGGCTGGATGAAACCCTGATGCAACAGATAGCATTTGAGCACAACCAATCAGAGACAGTTTTCTTTGTTAAAACTGGAGAACAGTATCAAATTCGTTGGTTTACACCAACGGTTGAAGTAGATATTTGTGGACATGCGACCATCGCATCGGCTTATGTACTCTTCAACCTCCTAGGTTATGAGGGTGAAAAGATTCAATTCTTCTCCCACCGGAGCGGCCCACTATCCGTAACACGAAACGGGGAATTATTGACCCTGGATTTTCCAACAGATACCATTACTCCTGTAACCCTAGATGAAACACTATTGAACTGTTTTACAGAAGTCCCTTTGGAAGCATATCGTGGCCGCAATGATTTCATGGTTGTGTTTTCAGATGAAAAAACAATAAGGGAAATGCAACCCAATTGGCAGAACATTGCCCTCTTGCCCTCAAGGGGTTTGATTGTGACGTCATACGGAGAGCAGGTTGATTTTGTTTCACGTTGGTTTGGCCCACAGAGTGGCGTCAACGAGGATCCTGTAACAGGCTCAGCCCATACTACCTTGATTCCTTACTGGAGAACCGTGCTCCAAAAAGATGAAATGAATGCATTACAGGTTTCTTCAAGATGCGGAAAACTGCATTGCGTATACCAAGGAGATCGCGTATTGATAAGTGGTACAGCAGCCCACTACATGAGTGGGACAATTTATCTTTAAAGCTCAAAGATATATATATGCAAATAAAATTAATGCTGATTGTCTCGTTTTCATTGATGTCTGCATCCAAGCAAGCTATTGCCCAAGAGGCAAAACACTTTTTTATTCTATCTGGCCAAAGCAATATGGCAGGGCTAAAGCCTGAAGAATCATTTCTTCCAACTGTTGAAGCTGCATTCGGAAAAAATAAGGTAATCGTGGTGAAAGACGCGATGGGCGCTCAACCCATCCGACGCTGGTATAAAGACTGGAAACCCATGCAGGGCGAAATGCCAACTGACCTACCTGACTTGTATGATTCGCTAATGAAAAAAGTGCATGCAGCTATTAAATCCCAAAGCATTGCATCCGTAACATTTATCTGGATGCAAGGAGAACCGATGCAAGAGAACAACTTGGCAATGTATATGAAAGAAGCCTTTTGGGATTATATCAACAACTTTCAGCTGACCTACATAGAAAAGATATCAATTTCTTCATAGGCAGGCTCAGCGATTTTGGTTTGACAAATAAACAATATCCAGATTGGAATACTATAAGAGAAATACAAGTTAAAGTTGCCCAATCAAACACCCGCTTCGCATGGGTCAACACAGATGACCTCAATGACGGCTTTGACCGAAGCGGCAAAGCCATAAAAAATGATTTGCATATGTCTGGCGAAGGGTACATCAGTTTGGGAAACAGATTTGCCAATGAGGCCATTCGGATCATAAACAACAAATAATGAGGTAGTAATTGGCGTACAAACAACTTCTGCCAGAATTGAACTATACCTGCCAATCAATTAAAGATTAAAATTGGAATAATGCTTAAAGACCGGCTTCAAATCATCTTTTTTTTAATTGCACTATCATCTATGCAGAGTGCTTTTGCAACGGATTATTTCATCAATAATGCTTTAGGGAATGATGCTAATGTAGGCACATCAGGAAAACAACCGTTCAAATCAATAGAAAAAATAAATACTATTCTTTTCAAGGCTGGCGATAAGATACTTTTTGCTGCGGGACAGGTATTCCCCGGTGAACTACGTTTGATTGGCGTACAAGGCCTTCCTGGTAAGCTTGTAATTATTAGCAGCTATTTTGAGGGTAGCGGAGAGACGAAAGCTGAAGCTTCAGTAAACTTTACGATAAATGCTAAGGGCATGCCCAATGGTTTGCTGATTCAGGATTGCAGTTATATTTCAGTAAAACATGCAATCATTGAGGCAGATGGATATGAAACTGAAAAACCTTCGGAAGATAAGATGCGGGTTGGGGTAAAAATTACGGCATCACAAGGAAAAATTTGCAAGAATATTCAGCTTGATAGCCTTGAAATCAAGAACATTTATTTTGAGAACAAAGGATTTGTAAGAAACGCAGAAGAAGTGAAAACGGCCAACGGAACACAAAGGTATGGTTGGGGTATACGCCTAATAGCGGATCACCCTACAGCTCAAATCACACAAGTTGAGATCAGCAATTGCCGCATCAGGGATGTTGACCATACTGGCATAAAAATCACAGGAGCCAACAAAAACATTCACTGGATAAAAATACATGAAAATGATATTGCCAATACTGGAGGCCCCGGCATCCAAATGAGTGAAGTGAAAAATATTCATGTGCACCATAATTCGGTGAATCATTCGGGAAGCAACAACGATAGTCGCAAATGGGGAAGAGGAAGCGGACTCTGGACATGGAGCGCTTCGCAGGTGCTGATTGAACACAACAGCTTCACACATGCGAATGGACCGGGTGATTCGGCTGGAGCACATGTTGATTTCAATTGCGATCATGTTGTACTTCAGTATAATTTCAGCGCATGGAATGCTGGTGGATTCTGTGAAATATTGGGCAACAATTACAATTGTGCATACAGGTATAACATAAGCGTAAATGACGGCTTTCGCATTAAAGGTGAAAAAGGTGCATTCCAGGAAGGCAAAATATTTTGGTTGAGTGGCTATCAGGGTGAACAAAAACCACGGAAAGGACCTGTAAATAGTTACTTCTATAACAATACCATTTATCTGGATACAACCATTACAGCAAGAATTGCCATTGATGGAACATCAACAGGTATTATGATTGCAAATAATATTTTTTGCATCATGGGCACGTCCAAAATGGTTCTCGGCGATCAGAATAAAACTGATAAAGAAGGCACAAGTTTGGATGGTCCTGTATTTTTCAAAAATAACCTTTGGTATTCAAATATTGCATGGCCTTCAGATGCAGTGATTAAAGACTCCAACCCGAATATGGGGAATCCTTTTTTCAAAAATCCTGGCGGACTGCGCATTCAAGATTATATACCAGCGAATATTGATTTCATAAAAGAAAAGGGCATAAAAATTGAACCACTTCCCGGTGATTTTCTTGGCTTGCTTCAGGGTATGAATCCTGGGAAAGATATCCTTGGAAAACCCATTGGATACAAACCGCATATTGGTGCCATTGCGCCTGATTAAAACAAGATGCATGGTTCCTTACTTGGCCACTTCAATTTTCACCTTCTTGTTTTTGATTCTTTCTTCCTTGATCAATTGGAGTGTAGGACCTGCCTTTGATTTACGGATGGCTACAAAAGAAAAGAAATCCTTCACTTCTATCAACCCGATTTCTTCTTTTTTCAACCGACCCTTGTTGGTAAGAAAACCAACAATATCAATCTTATTCACCTTGTCTTTTTTGCCAACACTCACGTAGAATGTTGTCCAATCGGGCTTTGCAGGCAATCCAGCATCGGCATTCAATTCAATTTCAACAGGTGCCGGATCGATATATCCAGGTACAGTTTCCTGCGGTGCAAGCAATAAAATCGCCGTTCCGCTGGCTTCCATCCTGGCTGTGCGACCATTGCGATGAATAAACGATTCCTGGGTAGTGGGCAGTTGATAATGAATAATGTAGCGAATGTTAGGGATGTCCAGTCCGCGTGCAGCCAGGTCTGTAGTGACCAATACATTGGAACTGCCATTCCTGAACTTGCACAGCGCGATATCACGCTCTTGCTGCTCCATGGCGCCATGGTAGAATACATTTATAATTCCCTTGTCTTTGAGGAAT
>JAURIR010000109.1 GCA_030832645.1 Chitinophagales bacterium
CCAAAACCACAAAACAAGTCCTGATATAAATAATAATGTAGATATAACCTCCGCCTGAGTAGGTTGAAAACCAAATAAGGTCAGTCGGGTATTTACTCTTATTTTTTCAATAAAAAATCCTCCGATGAATAAATACAGGCATCTCAAATAGCCGTATTCTGCATTACTTACTTTTCCATTACGTGATACATAAAAAAGAATTATTGCTGCAGCTATAAGAGATAATCCCATTATTATATTTCTGAACTTTGGCGTTATCCAAATTAGTGCTATTGAAAAAAATACGTAACTGTAAAATTCGGCCGATATTGACCAAGTAGGCCTATTAATACCCCATGATGAACCTAAGAGAGGAGTTGAGTTATTTAGAAACAATGTATCTAAATAACTTTTTATGATTGTTGTATTATTTATTTCTTTATTTATGAAACTGCTAAATGCATTTCTTGAAACTATTTCGAAGATAAAATACAGGGTAGTGGTGTAGAGCAAGAGCGGATAGAGCCTAAAGAACCTCTTTTTTAGAAATAATTTTGCCTCTTCAATAGTTGCTATATGTTTATAATTATAAGATATTACGAAGCCTGAAATAATGAAAAAGAAATCTACTAGCAAGTCGGCTTGACGAATGATAAAATTTTCAAAGAAATACGGCGGAATATATTTTGCGTCATAATGATGAAAGACAACAAGAATACAGAGGATCCCTCTGAGTCCATCTAAGCTTTTTATCCTGCTGTTCATGATTAATAACCCCCTTGATCATTGCTGTTGTCTGATCTCTCGTCTCCGGACACTTCGGTCCGGATCTTCAATCTTTTCCCTTCTCCCTCCTCCCTTTTCCCTTGTCCCTCTAGTATAGCAACCGTTGCAGTGGCTCCAATTCTTGTTGCTCCGACTTCAATTGCTGCAAGCATGTCATTCAAATTGCGAATACCACCAGCAGCTTTGATTTGAACCTGAGGAGCTGAATGTTTTCGCATGAGTTGTAGATCTTCGATGGTTGAACCTTTTGTAAGAAACCTGCCATCCGATTGTTTAACGTAGCCATATCCAGTGGATGTTTTTACAAAGTCTACATTTAGCGAAGAGCAGATCTGGCAGAGTTTTATTTTGTGTGCATTTTCTAGAAAATCATTTTCAAAGATTACTTTTAAAATTGCCCCCTTGCCACGGCAAACATCCAGCACTGCTTTGATGTCTGATATTACGTACTCCCAATCTCCGCCCAAAACCTTACCAATGTTCACCACCATATCAATTTCAGTTGCACCTAATTGAATGCACTCCGCCGTTTCTGCAACTTTTATAGATGTAGTATTGCTTCCATGAGGAAATCCTATAACAGTGCATACGCCAACTCCAGAACCTTTCAATACTTCAGCAGCACGTTTTACATAATAAGGTTTGATGCAAACAGTTGCTGTTTGGTATTTGACGGCAACTTGTAAACCTTCTTCCATTTCCTGATCTGTCATGGTTGGATGCAGCAGAGAGTGGTCGATGTATTTGTTGAGGGGTTTCATAAGTTTGAGTTGACTGTTAACAGTTGACGGTTAACCGTTAACCGTAAACAGTTAACGGTATTTAAAATAACTAGAAATCAAAACTGTTCTCAAAACCTTTCTTCTTCAACCCTTTCGCTTTTCCCACCACATCTTTCTTCATTTTCTCTTTAAAGGCAATAAGTTTTTTCTCGAGAGATTTGTTATTGGTGGATAGAATGGAGGCCGCCAATATTCCGGCATTCTTCGCCCCGTTTAAAGCGACTGTAGCAACTGGAATGCCATTGGGCATTTGAAGGATGGATAGAACAGAATCCCATCCATCTATTGAGTTGGATGATTTTATTGGAACGCCAATTACGGGAAGGGTAGTAACAGATGCAACCATACCAGGTAAATGCGCTGCTCCGCCTGCTCCAGCAACAATAATTTTAATGCCTCGTTTTGAGGCGGAGGTAGCAAACTTCATCAATCGATCAGGAGTTCTATGCGCAGACACCACCGTCAACTCAAAAGGTATACCAAACTCTTTCAATTGTTCTGCTGCCGCATTCATAACGGGTAAGTCACTGTCGCTTCCCATGATGATGCTTACAACGGGCTTCTTTTTTGTGGGCGATTTTTTAATTGGCATGTTGGTTATATTTTTTCTTTGCCCTTTATGGACAGTGTCCTTTTGATCTTTTTTGCTTGCAACAACAATTCCTGTTTTTCATCACTGATAATCGTTGCATGTCCCATTTTTCTTCCCGGCTTAGTGGTTGCCTTGCCGTATAGATGGATGAATACATTCGGTATACTCAATACTTCTTTGAGGCCTTCATACTCTGTTTCACCCTTGTATCCATCTGCTCCAAGTAAATTCACCATAATAGATGATTGAATCTTCTTCGTATTGCCCAAAGGATATTCGAGTAGAATCCTCCATAACATATCAAATTGTGAAGAATAATGAGCTTCAATGGTGTGGTGGCCTGAATTGTGCACTCTGGGCGCAGTTTCATTCACCCATACATTATCGTTTTTGTCAACAAACATCTCCACTGCAAAAATTCCTGGTGAGTTCAAATTCCTTGCTACCGAAATAGCCATCGCCTCTGCTTTCCAAAGCACATTCTCTTTTATATCAGCTGGACAAATCTGGTAATCCAATAAATTAAGTATTGGATCAAATACCATTTCTACAGGAGGGTAAAGGGTAGTGGATTTATCTTGTGCTACTGCTACGATGATAGCAATCTCCTTTTGAATATCAATCATTTTTTCCAACACACTGGGGGCGTCGAATCCCTTTGCAACATCTTCTTTGGTGTGAATCAATTGCACACCTTTGCCATCATAACCTCCTGTTGCTAATTTTTGAGCGGCCGGAATCAGATGATGATGATCAAGGATTTCATTTTTTGAATTCACTATAGCAAAATCTGCACTAGGAATTTCATGTTGTAAGTAAAACTCTTTCTGGTGAATCTTGTTTTTGATGATATTCAATGCACCCGGACGCGGAATTATTATTTTTCCCTGATTTTCAAGTTCCACCAATGCTTCCACATTCACATTCTCAATTTCTATGGTGATGATATCCAGGTTGTTGCCAAAAGCTATCACGTCCTCGAACTTGGTGATATCCCCCTTTATAAAATGATCGCAAAGATGTGCAGCCGGACAAGAAGGGTCGTTTTCCATTACAGTCACTTCTACAGGGTAATTAGCCGCTTCCTGCAACAGCATTCTCCCCAATTGACCCCCGCCTAATATGCCAACTTTTTTCATTTTAACAATTTGTATTTCACTCTTGCCTCTTCTCCCTCCTCGCTCCTCCCTGGCTGTATACCCCACAAAAATAACCAAACCCCGCCTCAAATCCATTAATTTTACGAAAACATAGATTCTGACTAAATCATTGCATAGTAGAGGTTATTGGATCCTATTTTCATGGATGGCATGCCTGCAATTTGTTCAAGCACAGAACTCATTTGTTGATTATCAGAAATCGTTTGTCAGGGTTGCTAAAGCTTTTTCAAATTGCGAAGAGAAACTGAAAAATCAATTTGCTGAAAAAGGGTTGGAATGGCCTGTTCAACAAGTATATATCCGCTCGTTTAAATACAACAGCGAGCTGCAGGTTTGGGTGAAGAAGAATAACGCAGACACATTTACGCATTTCAAAAATTATAAAATTTGTGCATTGGCAGGCACCATGGGTCCAAAGCGAATGGAAGGCGATTATCAAGTGCCAGAGGGCTTCTATTATATCAATGAATTCAATGCCAATAGCACCTATCACTTATCTCTTGGACTGAATTATCCAAATCCCTCCGATAAATTGTTGTCGGATGCAATGCGACCGGGGGGTGAGATTTATATTCATGGAAGTTGCGTAACGGTTGGGTGCATTCCACTCACCGATCCCATGATCGAAGAGTTGTATGTGTTAACGACACATGCAAAGGCATCCGGACAGGATTTTATTCCTGTACATATATTTTCTGCAAAGTACGATGATAAAAAGAGTAATGAATATTTAGAGCCCTTGTATCAACGAGACGCTTCATTAAAAACATTTGAACATCAATTAAAAAGAGTATATGATTTCTTTAATCAAAAAAAGAAACTCCCGGTAGTGGCTGTTCTTCCAAATGGAGAATATGCATTTTATTAACAGGTTGACCGTTGACAGTTAACTGTTAACCGTCAACTGTCAACTCAAACCCAAAACATCAATGATCACTGTTTCTAATCTTAAAAAATCCTACAACAACTTCGAGGCAGTAAAAGGCATCAGCTTTCATGTACATGAAGGTGAAATCTTTGGATTGCTGGGCCCCAATGGTGCGGGTAAGTCAACCACCCTTGAAATC
>JAURIR010000010.1 GCA_030832645.1 Chitinophagales bacterium
AGAAAGTAGCAATACTATTTTACATGCAGCCATGGAAAATTTGGAATGCACACACATTATTAGCTCTCCTATTGAACACCATGCCACTTTACATACCGTAAGCCATTTAGCTAAAAAATATAATGCCAAGCTTAGCCTAGTAAACATTCTTCCCAATGGACATATCGATACCATCCATTTAGAAGAGCTACTTGCCGCTTCGAATGAAAAAACTATTGTGAGCATTATGCATGCCAACAATGAAATTGGCAACATCACCGATATTAAAATGGTCGGCGAGCTTTGCAAAAAATACCATGCTATTTTTCATGCGGATACGGTGCAAACAGTAGGACACTTCCCTATTGATCTAAATACCACCCATGTTGATTTCATAACAGGTGCAGGACATAAATTTCATGGGCCTAAGGGCATTGGAATATTATACATCAGTCAAAGGAATAAAATCAATCCCTTTATTCATGGCGGTGGACAGGAAAGAAACATGAGGGCAGGCACCGAGAATATTTACGGCATCATCGGTTTTTCAAAAGCCCTGGAGATAGCAAATGAACAACATGCCGCAGATAGCAGCTATGTTAAATCACTAAAAAATTATCTGAAACAACAACTAACTGATAAAGTTCCTGGAGTTGTTTTCAATGGCGATCCGGATGGAAACAGCTTGTATACTGTGTTGAGTGTTGGATTTCCGCATACCGAGAAATCTGAAATGCTGCTTTTCAATTTAGATATAAACAATATTTGTGTTTCCGGTGGAAGTGCCTGTAGCAGCGGCGCCAATCAGGGATCGCACGTGATCAATGCATTGAAAAAAGATAAGCAGTCGACTGTGCGTTTTTCATTCAGCAAATACAATACAAAAGAAGAAATTGACAGAGTAGTCGAAACTCTTGTTACCCTACTGTAAAAAACTTACCCGATTTTATTTTTGATATCGTTTAAAATAACCAACGCTTCTATGGGAGTTAGTGAATTGATGTCTACATCGTTCAATTTATTTCGAATGTCATCGAAAACCATACTGTGCTGATCAAAAATTGATAACTGCCATTCGGTCTGTTCTTGTTTGAAAGTATTTTTTATTTCTCCACTTTCCTTTTTTTCCAACTCCTTTAATATTTCATTGGCTCGCTTTAGCAAAGAGGAAGGCATACCTGCCATTCGGGCAACATGTATACCAAAACTGTGGGTACTTCCACCGGGAGCTAACTTTCTAAGAAAGAGTATTTTATTATCCACTTCGTGATGTGTGATATGAAAGTTTTTAACCCTTGGCAACTTACCCTCCAATTCATTCATCTCGTGATAATGTGTTGCAAATAGAGTTTTAGGTTGTTGAGGCGCATTGTGCAAGTACTCGGCGATACTGGAAGCAATTGAAATACCGTCGTAGGTGGAAGTACCTCTTCCGATCTCGTCGAGAATGATCAAGCTTCTTGAAGAAATATTATTAATGATACTTGCCGTCTCATTCATCTCGACCATAAAGGTAGATTCACCTCCGGTGAGGTTATCAGAAGCCCCGACCCTTGTGAAAATTTTATCGGTCAACGGAATCATTGCCTTTTTTGCAGGTACATAACAGCCCATCTGTGCCATTAACACAATAAGAGCAGTTTGGCGAAGTAAAGCACTCTTCCCGCTCATGTTAGGTCCCGTTAGGATAATGATCTGCGTTTGATCTTGATCCAAAACAATATCATTGCTGATATAAGATTCTCCAGGAGGAAGAAGGGTCTCAATAACTGGATGTCGGGATGCAATCAATTCCAGTTGATTGCCATTGTGCAATGCAGGCTTACAATAAGAGCGTTGCGATGCTGTATGGGCGAATGAACAAAGACAATCTATTATTGCAATAATATGGGCATTCTGCTGCATTGGAAGGATGTACTCCTGCAGCATAGAAAGCAAGGCATCGTAGATGGATGCCTCAATTTGAAGTATTTTATCCTCTGCCCCCATAATTTTTTCTTCGTATTCCTTCAGTTCGTCGGTAATATATCGTTCACCGTTGGTGAGGGTTTGCTTTCGGATCCAATTTGGAGGAACCTTTGTTTTATGGGTATTGCTGACTTCCAAGTAATAGCCAAATACATTATTGAATCCAACCTTTAAAGAGCTGATCCCTGTATTCAGCATTTCTCGTTGTTGAATTTCCAATAAAAAATTTTTACCGCCACTTGCAAGAGCCCGATAATGATCCAACTCTTCGTGAATACCCATATTGATATATCCTCCCTTTTGAGTAAGATTTGGTGCGTCTTCAGAAATTTCGCGCAAAATTCGTTCGGCAATCAATGTACATGGATGCAAACTGTCGAGCAAACGATCCACATATTCATTCTTGAGTTCCCCACGAAAAGATTGTAGAATTTTCACTTGTTCTAACCCCCTGGCTAATTGGAGCATTTCTCGAGGGCCCAACTTTTTAGAAGGGATTTTACTCACCAATCGTTCGATATCTCCACAAGCCTTAAAACATTGTACTACTTTATCATACCAAGATGGATGATCGATGATACTTGACACAAGATCCAGGCGCTCATTGATTTTTTTCTCATCAGACAACGGCATCAGTATCCAGCGCTTCAAAAGACGAGCACCCATGGGAGTTACTGTGCTGTCAATTGTTTTCAATAAAGTTGCACCATCCCCAGTGGCGGAATAAACCAGCTCCAAATTTCTGATCGTAAATTGATCCATCCATAGAAATTCATCTCGATTGATACGATGAATGCTTGCTATGTGATGACTATTAGGATGAGCAGTATCATTTAAATAGTGAAGGATGGCTCCTGCTGCAATTACAGCATCAGATAGCTCTTCAACTCCAAACCCCTTCAACGAATGTGTACCAAAATGTCGGACGAGTCCATCCAATGCATAGCGATGATCAAAAATCCAATTATCGAGACAATAGACATAAAACTTTTTACCAAATATTTCCTGGAAATACTCCTGTTTACCTTTTTGAAAAATTACTTCTGCAGGTTGAAATGTTTGTAATAATTTATCTGTGTAATCCTGATCACCTTCGGCAACAAAAAATTCACCTGTAGATATATCTAAAAACGAAATACCATTTTTCTTATCGCCAAAATGTATGCCGCATAAAAAATTATTGCTGTTGTGTTCAAGCAATTTATCATGCGTTGCTATACCGGGAGTAACCAATTCAGTGACACCTCGTTTAACAATTCCCTTTGCGGCTTTTGGGTCTTCCAACTGATCACATATCGCCACACGAAATCCTGCTTTAACCAATTTGTGTAAATAGCTATCTAAACTATGGTGTGGAAAGCCTGCTAATTCCAGAGAAGAGGCAGCTCCGTTGTTTCTTTTAGTCAGTGTGATGCCCAAAATAGAAGACGCTTTTACTGCATCTTCTCCAAAGGTTTCATAAAAATCACCCACTCTGAATAACAATATAGCATCCGGGTATTTCTGCTTGATCGCTCGGTGCTGTTGCATCAGTGGAGTATCGCTCACATTTTTCGACATTGCTTACAACTGGATGAAGTTCGAAAGTACGAAAGCGCAAGGAAATTTATTTAAATTCAGGTGAGTTAAAACATCAACATAAATTGTGGAAAAGTCGCAGGTATTGACATGTCTTCCGGTAAAACAATTAAAACATCCTACACCTTCAACAATAGGCCACATCTTATTAAGGGAGGAAACGATTATTTTGATACACTGAAGAAATTGATTGACGAAGCAAAAGACTTGATCGAAATTCAAGTATATATATTTGAAGATGATACTACAGGCAAAGAAATTACCAACCATCTAGTAAATGCAGCACAAAGAGGAGTTCGAATTCAGCTTTTAGTAGATGGGTATGCTTCCAGAAATTTATCCACTGGTTTTATAGAAACCCTCCAGAAAAATTCAATTCAATTTCGATTCTTTGAACCAATATTCAAAAGCAGGTATTTTTATTTTGGAAGAAGACTTCATCACAAAGTAGTGGTAATCGACGGCACCCGAGCAATGGTGGGAGGAATCAATATCTCAGATCGATACAACGATCTACCGGGTCATCCGGCGTGGCTTGATTATGCCGTTTTGGTGGAGGGAGAAGTTGCATTTGAACTACATAAATTATGTCAGCAATTCTTTTTTAAGAGAAAAAATGTAACAGAGTCCTCGAATAAAATCAATCTTCGAAAATTATTTAAATACCCATTACACTGCCCTGTTCGTATTCGAAGAAACGACTGGGTAATGAATAAAAATCAGATTTCAGGCACATACATGGAAATGTTCCGCAATGCACAAAGAGAAATTACCCTCATGTCTAGCTATTTTATTCCGAATAAATTTTTTAGAATCCAAATAGCAAAAGCACTACGAAGAGGGATAAAAATAAACTTGATTGTTGCTGGGAAATCAGATGTTGCCATTGCTAAAAATGCAGAACGCTACTTTTACCGATGGGCCTTGCGAAACGGTATTCACATATATGAATATACCAGAACTATTCTACACAGTAAATTGGCTATTTGCGATGATAGGATTGTTACAATTGGCTCCTATAACATCAATGATATCAGTGCTTTTGCAAGCATTGAATTAAATCTTGATATTGAAGAAAAAAGGTTTGCAAAGGAAGTCGCTAATGAATTAGAAAAGGTAATCAATCAGGATACCATCCAAATTAAAAAAGAAGATATTCAAAATAATTTTAATCTTTTTGATCAATTTTTCCAATGGCTGTCGTACACTATGTTTCGTTTGGTCTTTAAAATATTCACTTTTTATTTTTCAAAAAAAGACGGTTGAAAAATTGATGTTGTTATAATTATGACAATAATCATTTTTATTCAACCTTTCGAATGGTACTTTAGGAAAAACCATTTACATGCAGGGTGAATTAAACAGGCAACAAATAGATAACCTTCTCTCTAGTCAGGTCATAGGTAGAATTGCATGTTGTGATCAATTCAGGCCATATATCGTACCCATCTCGTATGCGTACGATGGGCAAGATATCTACTGCCAATCTACTGAAGGAAAAAAGGTGCAATACATGAGAGATAACCCAAACATTTGTTTTCAGATTGACTTTGCTAAAGATTTTTCAAATTGGCAAAGCGTAGTAATCTATGGGAAATTTGAAGAGTTAAAAGGTGAATCTCTTGAAAAAGCAAGAGAACTATTGGTGAGTAAAATAATGCCATTAATGACGAATGCAAAAATACACCCGCACGAACACTGGGAAAGTCGAGAACACATTATTGATGACAGTCAGCGAATAAAACCGTTGATGTTCAAGATTAAAGTTGAGCAGATAAGCGGCAAGTATGATAAAATGTGACTTCGGGATTATGAATGCTGGGGTACATAAATGATGAACTTTTCTTTGAAAAATTCTTCTTCAAAGATTTCTTCGATAGGCTTTGAAAACGGCTTCAGGCCTGAGTCCGAAATCTCCTGAGCCAAATCGCCGCCTTTTAAGCAGATCAACCCATTGCGACGATCCGATAGTTTACTTTCCTTTTTTAAAAGAGGTTTACTCCACATCCACAAATCCTTCAATGGTGCCACGGCCCTGGATACGGCAAAATCAAATTTTCTGTTTTTAATCTGCTCGGCTCTGATATGCTCTGTTGTGATATTATTGATTCCGAGCTCCTGTCGTATGGCATCTATCACTTTTATTTTTTTTCCAATAGAGTCAACTAAATGAAAATGGACCTCCGGGAAATAAATCGCTAAGGGAACACCGGGAAATCCTCCGCCTGTTCCAATATCAATAATATCCATTCCCCCTAAAAATTCAAATTCAGCGGCAATACTCAATGAATGCAGCACATGCCTTTCGTACAATTCATCAATATCTTTTCGTGATACAACATTGATCTTTTCGTTCCAGTCTTTATACAATTCTCCCAATTTTTTAAATTGAGATAGTTGGGTAGAAGAAAATTCAGAAAAATATTTCAAGATCAACTCCATCGGTTGCTGGGTTTTTTCCAAAGAGAAGACAAAAAGTAGATATAATAAATGATCATCCAAACATCCCACAAAATGAAATAAGGGAAAAGATCTTTCTCATTCAACTTTACCATTGCCTTATAAAAGATTACTGCCTGTAACAACCATTTTAGCAACAATGCAGGCAATACCCAGGTCCAGGGAAGAAATACAAAAGCCACAACTGCCAATGGATAAAAAGCAAGGTGTGAAATCATATAAAGACCCAACACCATACGATCTTTGGTTCGGTAATACCTCCCCGTTGCATTGTGGCGTTCTTTTTGCGATACCCACTCGCTCCACTTTTTTGCAGGCGTAGAAAGAGTAAATGCCTCTTTATCTACCACTATTGCAGTGTTATGTGCAGTGGCACATCCATTGATAAATAGATCGTCGTCGCCTCCCGGCAAATGATGGTGTGATGCAAAACCCTTTTTACGAAAAAAGAGTTCTTTCTTATAAGCAAGGTTTCTTCCCACACCCATGTATGGACTCCCTGCAAGGGCAAATGATAAGTATTGAAGGGCAGTATGAAAGGTATCGAAGCGAATAATTTTATTCAGGATGCCCTTTGCTTTTTTATAGGCACCATAGCCCAATACGATTTCAATTCCTGGCCTGAATCCATCCTGCATTTTTTTGATCCAATGCTCAGATGCCGGAATGCAATCTGCATCTGTCAACAACAATAACTCATGTTTAGCACTCTTGATGCCAACAGAAAGGGGGAACTTTTTACCAGGAATATGAACAGCCTCCTGCTTTAATTCAATGATGTGAAGCTGTTTGAAATCTTTGTACAATCCATCCAAAAGGTATTTGGTGTCGTCTTGCGAATTATCGTTTACAATCACAATTTCGTGGGTACTCTTGTACGACTGCGCCAAGACGCCTGGAAGATTGGCTTCAATTTCATCTGCTTCATCCCTGGCGCAAATGATTACGCTCACAGGATGTTCCCGCTGATTTTCGTCGTGCGCGGAACGATGAAAGGCCAACAATCTAAAATAACGGAGGTAAAAGTACAGTTGAATGAGAACTACGGATCCAAAAGCTCCCAAAGCAATCCAAGGAACAAAAATCATGGACACAAAGTTAATTCACACCCCAAGAAAACAGAGATTTCGAAGTGGAAGTTTTCCCACGTTTTTAAACACTTGCTAGCTATATATTTGCGTTGTGAATTACCAAGAGACCCTAACCTATTTATTCAGCAAGTTGCCCATGTTCAGCCGAACAGGGCCAGCTGCCATAAAGCCTGACCTCAACAATACCATCGATCTCTGTGCATTTCTGAAAAACCCTCAACAACATTTTAAATGCATTCACATAGCTGGCACCAATGGCAAAGGATCGGTAAGCCATATGCTTGCCTCTGTTCTGCAGGAGCAGGGCTATAAAACAGGACTCTATACTTCCCCACATATCAGAGATTTTAGAGAACGTATCCGAATCAATGGTGCTATGATCAGCGAAAAGGCCGTCATTGATTTCACGGAATCCATTCAATCTTTTATTGATGAAAAAGAGCCCTCTTTTTTCGAAGTGACTGTTGGAATGGCATTTAAGTATTTTGCAGATGAAGGAGTTGATATTGCAGTCATCGAAACTGGATTGGGCGGGCGTCTGGACAGCACCAACATCATTGATCCAGAAATTTCCGTTATTACCAACATTGGATTCGACCATACTGCACTTTTAGGCAATACTCTTGAGGCCATAGCAGGAGAAAAAGCAGGTATCATCAAAAAGACAAAACCAGCTGTTATTGGTCGATCCAACTCCTCCACCAAAAATGTTTTCTTGAACAAAGCAAAGGAGACTGGTAGCCCCATTCAATTTGCAGAAGAAAATTACCAGATCGAAAACATTGCAAACGGACGAACAACTCTATCCTTCCAAATCACTTCACCTACTGGACTTCAAAGAAATATTTCCAGTAAATTAAATGGAATTTATCAGGTAGAAAATATTCGAACCGTCGTTGCAAGCATAGATTTGTTGAATGAATTGGGATGGAAAATCAGCGAAGATGCTTTGTTAAAAGGTATCTATAACACATCCTTGAACACAGGTCTACGTGGAAGATGGGAGATTATTGAAGAAAATCCAACTGTCGTCCTCGACGTTGGTCATAATCCTGATGGCATTCAACAAATATTGAAACAACTCAACAACTGTACTTACAACCAACTCCACATTATTCTCGGATTATCGAAGGACAAGGATTATCAAGAAATCCTTTCCCTGCTTCCTAAAAATGCTCGGTACAGTTTTACACAAGCAACTATTCCCAGAGCACTTGATGCCGCCACATTAAAAGAGGAAGCAAGAAAGCTTGGATTAGAGGGAAATGATTTTACAAATGTCAATGATGCTCTTTCCTATGCAAAAGAGCATAGTTCAAAGGATGATTTGATCTTAATTTGCGGAAGTGTATTTGTGATAGGAGAATTGAACTCAATAGGATAAGTGCCCCAATCTTGCAAGACCATAAAATAAAGCAGTGGCATGCATGCTTTGAAGAATTTGGTTCGACTTCAGCAATTCCTTTACTTCATCCACATCTAATAGGTGTACCTCGATTTCCTCGTTTGGATCCAACGTTTGTTCTGCTATTTTCTTCCCTCCGGTTGCAAGAAAAAAATGCATGAGATTGCTGTTAGTTGAGGGATTAGCGGAGGTTTTTCCTAAATATTCATAGGTACTGAACTCATAGCCGGTTTCTTCTTTCAATTCTCTGGCAATGGCGGCCTGAAGATTTGCATCTTCTTTGTCTACACATCCTCCCGGAATTTCCATCATGGTCAAACCAAGGGCATGACGATACTGTCGCTCGAATACAAACTTTCCTTCCTCGGTAACTGCCACAGCAGTAACCCATTCTGGAAATTCATATACATAATAGGGATCGACAATAGAACCATCTTGCTTTTCGCAAGTATCTTTTCTTACCGTAAACCACAAATCCTTGAAAAGATATTCAGATGATAAAATTTTCCAATTCATAAATTAATTATTCCAGGTCAATACCAACGGACTGCTATTGTCTTTCAAACCCAATGCCTCCAATGCAGCATTGCTAAGTCGCAACTTCAAGCCTTCGTTTTCTTTTGCCGGCACCAACGAACCAAGCACTTTTGCATAAACTACCTGTTCGGTTTGCTGTGACTTAATTTTTATAATGGTCCCCGGCATCACGTCATTCATTAGAACATAATATTTTGAATCTTTCCAGCCACTATTGCTTTTGAAAATACCGTAAGTACTATTTTCAACAGAATGCATCTTGCCCTCTTTCTCCTGTTGTTTGTAGACAGATCTGAACTGTCCGCCTTCAGCAACAGATGCTTGGGCAGATGCAATCAAACATCCAATAGAAAAAACAAGCACCAAGAATAACTTCTGAAAAAACATGTCACAAATTAATCAATATTTTACTTGTGATCGTTTCGCATCATAATACGCCAAGACATAGGATAATTATTTTTAATTCTGCCGCTCACAACCTTTGCCCATCCTATTCCGCAACCTAGATAAGATACCAAATGAAGTCCCTCATGACAGTCCTGAACAGCTATATCCTCTTTTCTCAAGTAGCTGATTGCATCAATTTTATTGAGTACTAACCGCTTTACTTCTGAAGAAAGCAACTCACTGAGCGCTAACTCATGATCAGGCACTAATCCTTTTTTCATAACAGCACCCACTTTTACTCCAGATTTTCTCAAACGCAGATGACTCTTGAGCAGCCCCCTTAGGCTCAAATGATTTTCTCTCACTGCATATATCACTTCGTCCTCTTCGAAAATCAACGCCCCTTCTGGTTTGATCCATGACGCCAACTCAGTTCTTGTATTTAATGTTTTTACATTGGAGGTGTGTTCAGACATATAGCTGACATTGGAAGAATCATTTTTTTGCAATACGCCGCAAAAAAATCCTTCCCCCATTATTTTATCAGGATAAAATCTATATCCATATGCTGCATGCTTTGAAGAATGCGACTCAACCACCTTCCATTCGACAGGAGTTTCGATTGATAAAGAAGAAAAAATTCCTGCATCCATTAAAAAATCCAAATTTCCTTCGTTTTCAGAAGTGGAATACGAACAAGTAGAGTATATCAAATATCCTCCTGGTTTTAGCGCTTGAGTGGCTGCTTGCAGGATTCTTTGCTGCCTCAAGGAACAAAAATTAACCATGTCAATATTCCATTCTTTCATGGCCCCTTCGTCTTTCCTGAACAATCCGCTGCCACTGCAGGGTGCATCTACCATCACAACATCAAACAACTCTCCTACTCCCAAAAAGTCAGCTGGATCGTTATTGGATATATACATTTTTGCAGATCCCCACTTCACTGTATTCTCATACAGAACAGGCACTCTTGATCCGATGATTTCATTCGAGAGCACAAAATCAAATTGGTCCATTGAAGCCAACAAGCTGCTCTTTCCGCCTGGAGCCGCACATAGATCCAAGACTTTTAATTCGGTTTGATTTGGTAGTAGTTGTTCAACCACATGGTGAATGAACATACTGGAGGCCTCTTGCACATAATAAGCACCTGCATGCAGCAGTGGATCAAGTGTATACTTTGGTCGCTCTTTTAAATAAACTCCGTTCTTGCACCACGGAACTTGTTGAAGCATTTCTTCAGAAAAATGATGATTTCCTTCCGTTGGTTTCAATGGATTGAAACGAATAGAATTGACCGATTGCTGCTCATGCGCTGCAATAAAGTCAGCTCTAGAAAATCCGGCACAATCAGAGATTGAGTCTATAAAGCCTCGGGGGAAGTTCATTTTGAAAGAATGCTCAATGCTTCTTGAACAGCACCGTCGAATTTCAAAATGGTCTTCGCTAAAATTTCAATGCGCTCTTTTGTTTCACTCCAGTTGCTTTCTTCAATACCCTCGCGCAATCCAGGCAAGGTCTTCACACCATAACCAGTGTAATAGCCGGGTGCATATATCTGGTGCTTGTACCATGGTCTGCGTGGCAATCCATTTTCATAGAGCAACTTTTGTTCTGCCTGGTATAGAATTTGATTGAGTGAATTCAAGGAAGCAGCATCTAATTTTTCTGCTTTTGAAATCGATGCCTTCAGCGCATCGGTCGTTTTTTTCAATTGTGCGATGGCATTTTCAACCGGACTAAAATCCAAATAAGGAACAGAAGGCTTAGCAGTTGGAAGCTTGAAATGCTCCTTTGGATCGGCAGCCAATTGGTAAACTTTCTCTGCAATCAATTTATTTTCTATTTCTACCTGCGACCTGGAATTATCAATCAACGTTTTTATTTCTGAGAAATAATCATTGATGGTACTGGTTAAAATAGAATAATCGAAGGGCAACACATCTGCATTGGCCATTCGAAGCATCATTCTACCCGCTGTCTTTGCCAATGCAATACCGTATTGGAGTCCAGGATCTTTGAATCGGATAAAATGATCATAGGAATCATAAATCGAGTGATACTCTCCTCCACTTCCCTCACCACCAAAACCAACATTGCCCGATGGTATTCCTAAATGTTGGAAGAACGGAGAATAATCTGAACCTGCACCCAAGGCACCAATTTTCATATACTTGTTTCCATACAACCTTGATTTGGCAGATTTATCGGCATTTGCGAGGGCGCGTGCATACCTTCTCTCTGCAATGGATACACCGGTTTGTGGATCAATAACATCCTGTGTAATTTCATTTACATATTTTTCCAACGCATGAGAACCACCGAATCCGATAAATCCTCTGCTGTTGCCATCCGAATTCAAATACATCACCGCTTTTTTCTTTAACTCTTCGGCATGATCTTCTACCCACTCAGTGGATCCAAGCAAAGAAGGTTCTTCTCCATCCCAAGCACAAAAAATTACTGTACGTTTTGGTTTTATTCCTTTTTTTGCCAACTCGCCAATTGCACGTGCTTCGTCCATTTCTGCCACCATGCCACTCAACGGATCTGACGCGCCGTTCACCCAACCGTCGTGGTGATTACCTCTGATGACCCATTGATCAGGAAATTCCGTTCCCTTCATGGTTGCAATCACATTATAAATGGGCTTCATATCCCAATTGAACTCTAATTTCAAATGAACTTTTGCTTCGCTCGGACCAGCATGATAGGTAATGGGCAAACCCCCTCTCCACTCTTCGGGTACTACTGGACCTTTCAACGATTTCAACAAAGGCAATGCATCTTCGTAAGAAATGGGAAGCACTGGAATTTTCATGATTGTAGTAATCTCTTCTCTTTTTAAACGTTTTGCATCTGGAGTAGATCCAATGCCCGGTGTAGTAGGATCACCTGGATATACAGGCATGTCCATCACAGAACCGCGTTGAACAGATTGTTCCGGGCGAAAAGGACCTGTGGGATAAACATCACCCTGAAAATATCCGTCTTCGCGAGGATCAGAATAGATCAAACAACCAATCGCACCATGTTCAGCCGCCACCTTGGGTTTGATACCCCTCCATGAACCTCCGTATTTTGCAATCACTATTTTTCCTTTTACACTGATGCCCATTTTATCCAACACTTCGTAATCGGCAGGAACTCCCCAATTCACGAAAACCAATTCAGCTGTTACATCTCCATCTGCAGAAAAAGCATTGTAGGTTGGAAGCTGCTCGGAAAGCTGTCCGGATGTGCGATCTTCTTTCAAGGCTGTTTCTTGCAGTCTTGCTTTGTAAGGATTGGAGCCCAGCAATTCAAGTTGACGAAATTTAGGAGTAGGAAAAAGAACCGTGTAGGTTGCTATTTCTGTTTCGTATCCCCATTGACGAAAATATTTCGCCATGTATTCCGCATTGGCCTTGCCTTGCACCGAACCAACATGATGTGGACGCGAAGAAAGAAATTTTAGCCACGTATCCTGGTCATTTGCATTTAGGTATGTATCGAATTGTTTCTCTGCCTCCACTTGCTTAGCAACATTGGAAGAGAAAAAGCCTGAAATTTTTTGCTGAGAAAATCCTGCTAGAAATAAAAGTGAAAAACAAGAAGTAATAATAAGACGCATGGAAATGAATTTAGATTCCTTAAAAATAAGAAATCCATTCATGAAAATGCAACCAGAAATCAGAGATTTCTCACTTCGGCAAGCAGATCTTGCAATGCTTTTTTAGCATCTCCAAAAAGCATAGAAGTTTTGGGCTGGAAGAACAATTGATTTTCAATTCCGGCATACCCAGGTTTCATGCTGCGCTTGTTTACAATCACGTGCTTGGCTTCTTCCACTTCCAAAATTGGCATACCGTAAATAGGTGAAGATGGATCGGATTTTGCAGCGGGATTTACTACATCGTTTGCACCGAGTATCAATACAACATCTGTATTTTTAAATTCTTCGTTGGCTTGTTCCATTTCGAGCAATTTCTCGTAACTCACATCTGCTTCTGCCAACAAAACGTTCATATGACCGGGCATACGACCCGCTACTGGATGAATGGCATACTTCACTTCCACACCCTTTGCTTCCAATGTTTTCTCCAATTCGTGGCAAACATGTTGAGCTTGTGCAACGGCTAAACCATATCCTGGAACAATCATCACTTTATTTGCGTAACTCATTACTACAGCAGCATCACTCAGGGTTACTTCTTTGTAGGTACCCCCTAGTTGAGCTCCACCACCCGCAACAGCGCTGCCTCCAAATGATCCGATCAATACATTTTGAAGTGAGCGGTTCATAGCCTTGCACATCAGGATTGTTAGCAATGTACCTGCTGCACCTACCAATATACCACCTGTCAACATCACTTTGTTGTCGTATAAAAATCCACCGCATGCAGCGGCAACTCCAGTAAAAGAATTCAATAGGGAAATCACCACGGGCATATCTGCACCGCCAATAGGAAGCACAAAAAAGATTCCATAAATCAATGCCAATACAACTACTCCGTAAAAAAACAATTCCAGTTGAGCAGGTCTGTTCAACACATTGTTTGAAGCTAGTAGTAGAGTGAGCAACAACAAAACAATATTGATGATATGCTGGCCTTTGAAAGCAAAATCTTTTATGCTGCCATTCAATTTACCCCAGGCAATCATGCTACCAGCGAACGAAACAGAACCAATGATCAAACCAAGCATAATGATCAATAAACTGGTTTGGTTGAGGAGAGAAGGATCTCCGGCATGTATAAGATGACGAAACTCAATTACTGAAATCAATGCCGCACAGGCTCCACCCATTCCGTTGAAAAGGCTTACCATTTCAGGCATAGCGGTCATTTGCACTCTTTTTGCCATGAGGGTTCCCGCAATGGTTCCTATAAAAAGTGCAGCGAAAATCCAAGCATAGTTACCTAACTTTTGT
This sequence comes from Chitinophagales bacterium, assembly GCA_030832645.1. GTDB lineage: Bacteria > Bacteroidota > Bacteroidia > Chitinophagales > Chitinophagaceae > Pollutibacter. The sequence goes on from JAURIR010000010.1 coordinate 14,321, forward strand.
CCGTTCTCCTCGTATAGAAATATAGTTCCAACAATCGCAATTAACATTCCAAAAGCTGCAATGAGATTACCATTTCTGGCAGAAGCAGGATTGGACAACATTTTCAATCCCACGATAAAAGTTATCGAGCCAATCAAATAACAGAGCACCAGAAGATTCAGTTCCATCAGATCCTAAGTTTGAATGAATTATTTTTTCTTCTTGAACATTTCCAACATCCTGTCGGTAACAACAAATCCGCCAACCACGTTCAAGGTTCCTAAAACCACTGCTAAAAATCCAAGCACCAGTGCCAGTACATTTCCCTCCTCTGCTTTTCCCATCACTATGATAGCACCAATGATAACAACTCCGTGAATGGCGTTGGCGCCGCTCATGAGAGGTGTATGCAATACACTCGGTACTCTTCCGATCACTTCAATACCAACAAAAATCATCAAAACGACAACATATATCATCTCCTGATGCGCTGCGATCCATTGAAAGATTTGATCCATAATCTAGTTTTTAAAATCATGCTTGAGCACGAGAACCCTTTACCAAATCATCGTCAACATCAACAGTTAATTGTCCCTCTTTCGAAATGATGAGTTGCAAAAAGTTCAATATATTTTTTCCGTAAAGTTTGCTGGCATCGGAAGGCATGGTGGCAGGCAAGTTACTGTCGCCAATGATCGATACCCCATTAAAGTATACGGTCTCTCTATTTTTTGTGAGTGGCGTATTTCCACCTGTAGATGCAGCCAAGTCAACAATCACACTTCCTCTGCGCATCGATTGTACCATTTCTTCAGTGATGAGGATTGGTGCTTTCTTGCCAGGTATCTGTGCAGTGGTGATGACGATATCGGCTTTTGCGACGCTCTCTGCAATTTTCAACGACTGATTCTTTTTATACTCTTCCGATTGTTCTACTGCATATCCACCTGCTGAAGAGGCATCTGCAGCACCTTGGATTTCAATAAACTTTGCTCCCAAACTCTGTACTTCTTCTTTTACTGCAGGACGGGTATCAAATACTTCTACTACAGCACCTAGTCTTTTAGCAGTGGCAATAGCTTGCAACCCTGCAACACCCGCTCCGAGGATCAATACTTTCGCTGGAGCTATACTACCTGCAGCAGTCATGAACATTGGAAAATACCTACCGTAAGCATTGGCAGCAGTCAGTACTGCTTTGTAACCCGCTATATTGGCCTGGCTGGACAGGATATCCATACTTTGTGCTCTGGTTGTTCGAGGTAAAAGCTCCATGCTGAATACGACAGCACCTTGCTGGTTCCAGTTGCGGATCCTTTCGGTCTCGAATCTGGCTTGGTACATACCAATTAACACGACACCGTTTCTGATGGAAACAGTGGGAGGATGAATAGAAAGGATGATATCTGCCTTCTCGGCAATTTCTGCAGAGGACTTTATTTCGGCACCTGCTGAACGGTAATCTTCGTCGGAACAAAAAGCAGTGATTCCTGCACCACTTTCAACCCACACCGATATGTTCTTTTTAATTAGCTGTGCAGCACCTTCTGCAATAAGAGAAACCCTTGTTTCTGGAGAAATTTCTTTTAAAACACCAACGACCATGGAGTTCAATTAAGGGGCAAAAGTAGTCAAAAACTTGATCTTTAATTTGGGTGATTTTTAGAACCTGATCATAAAATCAAGCTTTTCTTTGAAATCTTTTTTAAAAAAAAGGATTCCTACAAAAAACAAATCGATAGAGCAGGTAACTTTTTTGTTTTTTTTGATTTCCAACCAGCTGTTTTCGAATTCGGATGAATGATGGATGCCAATAAAAAAGCAGCAATCCTGCTCCCCCATCTGATCCATTGCTTTTCGCGTTTTCTCAAACAACCTGCCATCATTTGACGACTGGGAAATCAGATGAACCTGCAAATATGGATAATATGACTTCACCCTATGCAGAAGCAAATTGCATTTACGATTGACTGCATTGCTGTATTGTTGAACGGGGAATTCGGAGGGCGTCTCTTGGCTCGACTTATTTAAAACATTTATGATAAAGTCAAAAACAAAAGGAGAATGTACTCCATGTCCCTTGCTATTGGAACCCCTCCATAGATAGAGGAGGTATTTCTGAAGTAACCGAAACTTGCTGTACATGTTGAAGGCGCTTAGCTTTTCCGCTTCCATGTTTCAAAACTATACGCATAGGAATGTTTCTCATCGGCAAGATGTTTGTCCTCAGAGATCAATGCAAAGATGGTTGTGTCGATTGCAGTAAAATATGTATCTGCAGTTGGAAAACTGGCGTGCACCTTGGTGAGATAGATAGTGTCTACCTCTTCAACTGTTTGGTTATATATTTCGCTTCCGCCAATGATGAATACTTCTTTGTAACCCTCCTTCTCAGTGATATCGATTGCTTCCTGAACAGTAGAAACCACTTTCACTCCTTCGTGATGTTTGTAAAGTGCTGGTTGGCGTGTAATAACAATATTTAACCTTCCTGGTAAGGCTTTTGAACCGATCGACTCAAAGGTTTTTCTTCCCATCACGACCGACATGCCCCAAGTAAGATTTTTAAAAAACTTCATATCGTTGGGCAACTTCCAAAGCAATTGATTGTCTTTGCCAATGGCATTGTCTTCGGCTGCTGCAACTACGATTGATACCTTCATCCAAATAAATATTAAATAGCAACCGGCGCTTTGATGGCAGGATGTGATTGATAATTCATCAACTCAAAATCTTCGAACGTAAAACCAAAAATATCTTTTACTGCAGGATTGATTTTCATAGTTGGCAAGGGGAAAGGAATTCTGGTTAACTGCAAATTGGCCTGATCAAAATGATTTTTATACAAATGAACATCTCCAAAACTGTGAACAAAATCTCCCAACTTCAGGTCGCATACTTGCGCTACCATCATGGTCAATAACGCATAAGATGCTATGTTGAAGGGCACTCCCAAAAATACATCCGCAGATCGCTGGTACAACTGACAAGACAATTTGCCGTCCGCAACATAAAATTGAAATATGGTATGGCAAGGCATCAAGGCCATCTTTGAAAGCTCGCCTACATTCCAAGCGCTGACGATCAATCGTCTGCTGTCTGGATTTTTTTTAATCTGATCAATCAACTCAACAATTTGATCGTGCGTTTTACCATCAACACCTTCCCATGATCTCCATTGTTTTCCGTACACAGGACCCAACTCACCTTTTTCGTCCGCCCATTCATCCCAAATACTTACACCATTTTCCTTCAGGTAACGAATATTGGTTTCGCCTTTCAAAAACCACAACAACTCATGTATGATGCTTCTTAGATGAAGTTTTTTGGTGGTGACCATCGGAAATCCTTCCGCCAAATTGAATCTCATCTGATATCCAAAAACACTTCTAGTTCCGGTACCCGTTCTATCACTTTTATCGGTACCGTTCTCTAGAATATGTTTGATCAAATCCTGATACTGTTGCATCTCGTCTTTATTTTACTACTTCATGAATAACCGTTCCCACATTGCCGCTTGGCATTTGAACTTTCAAAATAGCTGCAAGCGTTCCAGCAATATCACTCATGTATACTTTTCTGTTGGTCTTTCCCTGGTTCACACCCCATCCCATCCACAACAATGGAATATGTGCATCATAAGGATACATGGTTCCATGGGTAGATCCTGTAGCAGCACCAAAGAAATAATTTGACTTGTAAACTACTTGCACGTCTCCTGCCAATTTTTGATTGTATCCTTTCTGAAACATCTCTTTGTACTCGGCTGGTAAATTTGCAGCATTGATATCATCGTTATCAAAAGCAGTTAGCACATCGTCGTCTTTTTTCAATTCATTGATAAAGAAATGTTTTACTGCTGTGTAATCTGCACCCAACGAATCCAAGTATTTTTTATCGAGATAAAATTGATTGTTTGCCTGGGATTCAATCAACCTTGACAATCCAAATTTTTTGATGGTTTCGGCTTCGGCTTTTTTATTGGACTTCATTGATTTTGCCGGCAACTTGTTCTCGTTCATATAGGCTGGAACGTGCGCTACTCCGTGATCTGCTGTTAAAAAGAAAATATAATTTCCCTTTCCAACTTTTTTATCGAGGTAATCAAAAAAGCTTGCTAGCTCCTGATCCAATTTAATATAATTGTCTTCCACTTCCACAGAATTAGGACCAAATGCATGTCCAATATAATCCGGTGAGGAAAGGCTGATGGCAAGAAAATCGGTCACACTGTCTGCACCCATCTTTTCAGCATCTACGGCAGCCTTTGAAAATTCCAGTGTCAGTGTATTTCCCCAAGGAGTTGAAGCAATAGCTCCATAATTTTTCCCAATGTTTGCATCAAGCTTTCTCGGAAATGGCGCTTTCGCATACGCTGGATCATTGATGTTGCTTTGCACATAGGTATTCCAAGGGAAACTTAAGTTCCAGTTGAGTGCATACATGGAATCGACTATTTTTTTCTGATTGAAAGCAGTTGCCCAGGGGGTTAACTCTTTCATGTACCAGGTGCTGGATACAAAATTTCCCGAACCAGGTTCGTACCAATAAGCAGCATCCGCAGCATGGCCTGCAGGCAAAATGCTTCCACGGTCTTTGATGGCAACGCCAATGACTTTGGACCTAAAATTAGTGGCAAGTTCCAATTCGTCGGTAATGGTTGTTACAGTTAAGTTTTTGGGAGACATGGGTTCTTTGTTGCCCACCCCGCCTACGATTTTCACACCATCGTCTTCTACACAGTAAATCATTTTTTTCTGAGACCTGTCGTACCAATCATTTCCCATGATACCGTTGAGCGCAGGAACAGAACCCGTGTAAACAGAGGCATGGCCTGCCGCTGTAACGGTTTGCGCGTAAGAAATAAACGCATTCTCACAAGAAAAACCTTCCCTCAATACTCGTTTGAATCCGTTTGCACCAAATCGGTGTTGGTACCTATAGAGATAGTCCCACCTCATCTGATCTACCATCATCCCAACCACCAGCTTGGGAGAAGAGGAAGGTTTGGCAGTTTTCTGGGCAAAAAGAGATACAGAGCAGGAGAGTAGAAGGATTGCGATAAAAAATGACTTTTTCATTCAACTGATTTTTGGGAACCCGACAAAGTTAGGGTAATGAACCCCTAATAAATGGTGGATTTTATAAACATTCTAGCACTCAAAGTGTTTTTAAAAAATTTATCTTTGCAGCAGTAAAAACCCAATTAATTGCGTCATGGCAGATATTTTCGAAAGACTCATTAAAAACTACGGTCCAATAGGCCAGCATCGTGAAAGAGCTCATGGTTATTTTGCTTTTCCAAAATTGGAGGGAGAAATCGGTGCTAGAATGCAGTTCAGAGGAAAGGAAAAGATCGTTTGGAGCCTCAATAATTACCTTGGTTTGGCCAATCATCCTGAAGTAAGAAAAGCGGATGCAGATGCAGGAGCCCAATATGGCCTGGCCCAGCCGATGGGTGCCAGAATGATGAGTGGTAACTCAAATTTCCACGAACAACTAGAAAAAGAGTTGGCAGCATTTGAAATGAAAGAGGATGCAATTCTTGTGAATTTCGGATACCAGGGAATGGTAAGTTTGGTGGATGTTCTCTGCTCCAGACACGATGTGATTGTATACGATGCCGAAAGCCATGCTTGTATCATAGACGGATTGAGATTACATACCGGACACCGCTTCGTTTTCAAACACAACGATATTGCAGATTGCGAAAAACAATTGCAGCGTGCGCAGGCACTGATTGACAAGCAAAATGCAGGAGGTATATTGCTTATCACCGAAGGTGTATTTGGAATGGCAGGCGATCAGGGAAAATTGAAAGAAATCGTTGCACTGAAATCGTCGTATAATTTCAGACTATTGGTTGATGATGCACACGGATTTGGAACACTTGGAAAAACAGGAGCTGGCGCAGGCGAAGAGCAAGGAGTGCAAGATCAAATTGATCTTTACTTCTCCACCTTTGCAAAATCAATGGCTTCTATTGGCGCTTTCATTGCAGGCCCAAAACAAATCATTGACTACATCCGATACAATATAAGAAGTCAGATTTTTGCAAAATCACTCCCCATGCCTTTGGTCATCGGTAATTTGAAGCGACTTGAATTATTGAAAACACAGCCTTCTCTCAAAGACAAGCTATGGGAAAATGCCCTGAAACTTCAAAATGGATTAAAAGAAAAGGGATTTGATATTGGAAAAACAGACTCGGTAGTAACCCCGGTATATATGAAAGGTGGTGTAGAAGAAGCTACTTCCATGGTAACCGACCTTAGAGAGAATTACAATATTTTTTGTTCAATTGTGGTATACCCTGTTATTCCAAAGGGACACATCATCTACAGGCTCATACCTACTGCTGTGCATACCGACGAGGATATTCAACTCACCTTAAAAGCATTTGAGGAAACGAAAAAGAAATTGGATCAGGGAGCTTACAAGAGTGAGATGATTCCACAAATGGCGGAGGCGTAAGCAACAAATGTCTAACAGGAAAATCATTATTGCTATTACCGGGGCAAGTGGCTCCATCTATGCACATCTGCTTATACAGAAGCTTCGACTGATCAAAGATCAATGGAACGAATTGGCCATTGTCTTCTCTGATAATGCAAAGACGGTCTGGAAAACAGAATTAGGGAACGAGGATTTCAATAAGATTGAATTTCCCATTTTTGAAAAAAATGATTTCAATGCACCCTTTGCATCCGGTTCAGGAAGATTTGATACCATGATCATCATTCCCTGTTCGATGGGAACTCTGGGAAGAATCGCGAATGGAATTTCAGGAGATCTGATCACCAGAGCCGCAGATGTTGTATTGAAGGAAAGAAGAAAACTTATTTGTGTAGTTCGAGAAACGCCCTACAACCTCGTTCATATTAAAAACATGGAAACCATCACATTGGCTGGTGGTATTGTTTGTCCTGCAACTCCCTCGTTTTACTCCAACCCAACAACAGTGGAAGAAGTAGCAGCTACTGTGGTAGACAGAGTAATTGATTTGGCAGGATTTGACATTAAAACCTACCGCTGGGGAAATTGACCCTTATCTTAAATCAATTACTTCAACACCCGGATATTTCTTTGGATTGAAACTAAACGCATCGTCTGCAATACTTGCAGTGGTATTGATTGAATTGATGGCATATAGATATCGGTTGCCACTTTTTTCAAACACACGTGTAGACATGATTACACTGCTTGCTTTATCAACCTCCAGCACCACTTTGAAAAATGGTTTTGTTTTATCGATGGGTGTTAACTCAACCACCTTGTAGGTCTTGCCCGCTTTTTTTACATCGGGTGCCAAAACAAACAAGAAATCTTTATCGTAAAAATTAGTAAAGAGTTTTTGCGGGGTGATGGAACCAGAGCTATTGTCAACTGCTGATACTTGGACTTCTTTAGCTGCAACATCATAGGTCCATACCGTTGTTCCATCGCAGAAAATTTCTTGACCGGTAATTGAAACACGGTATTTTACTCCCTTCATCATTACGCTGCCAGATTTTACACCTTGAGGCTTACCAGCTGCATTTTCTATTTTGAGAGCAAAGGATGCCTTGATGGCTTTAAATGTTTTAAATTTCGTGCTAACAGCATCCAATACCTTCTTGGCTTCTGGATCACTTTTACCCATCCCTTTTGGAGCCTGGGCAACTACCTGCAATGTCAAAACAAACGAGAAAAGTAGGAAAGCTATTTTATGGATTAAACGCATTTTTAAGCTTGGGTTTTGACGGCAAAGAAAAGACTATTCTATTGATTTTAAAAACTGATCGAGTTCGTATTCGGTCTTAAATAACACTTCTCTAACTTTAGAACCCTTGCTCGGACCAACAATACCGGCTGCCTCCAATTGATCCATGAGTCTGCCTGCACGATTGTATCCCAACTTTAAACGCCTTTGAATCAATGAAGTAGAACCCATTTGGCTCTGAACAATCAGCGATGCCGCTTCATTAAATAGAGGATCCTTGCTCAACAAATCCAAATCGCGGTCCTCGTTTTCTTTTTCGTCGATCACTTCGGGAAGCTCAAATGCAGACGGATATCCCTTTTGTTCCCCTATGAATTCAACTACTTTTTCCACTTCTGGTGTATCAACGAATACGCACTGCACCCTGGTTACTTCGCCTTGATAGGAAACCAACATGTCACCTCGTCCTATCAATTGCTCCGCTCCACCTAAGTCTAAGATGGTTCTACTGTCCACCTTTGAGGACACTTTGAATGCAATACGGGCAGGAAAATTAGCCTTAATGGTTCCCGTAATGATATTTACAGAAGGGCGCTGTGTTGCCACAATCAAATGAATACCAATGGCTCTTGCCAGTTGCGCCAATCGTGCGATAGGTGTTTCAATTTCTTTACCGGCTGTCATGATCAAATCTGCAAACTCATCAATAACCAACACGATGAACGGTAAAAATTTATGTCCCTTTTCTGGATTTAATTTTCTTGAAACAAATTTCTCATTGTACTCGCGAATATTTCTACAACCAGCATCTTTCAACAGGTCGTATCGCTCGTCCATTTCAATACACAACGCATTCAACGTGTTCACCACTTTTCTGGTATCGGTGATAATTGCATCCTCTTCACCTGGAAGTTTAGCCAAAAAATGTTTTTCTATGATCCGATATAGACTAAGTTCAACTTTCTTGGGATCTACCAATACAAATTTGAGTTGAGAGGGATGTTTCTTGTAAAGCAGTGAAACAAGAATAGCATTCAATCCAACCGATTTACCTTGACCCGTAGCACCGGCCATTAATAAATGTGGCATGGTAGCAAGATCTACGATGAAATTTTCATTATCAATCTTCTTACCCAATGCAATGGGCAATGCAAAATCATTCTTTTGGAATTTTTCAGAACCGAGGAGTGACCTCATACCTACTATACTCTTCTTCACGTTAGGCACTTCAATACCAATGGTTCCTTTTCCCGGGATTGGAGCAATGATACGAATGCCCAAGGCCGATAAACTCAATGCAATATCGTCTTCTAGATTCTTGATGCGGGATATCCTCACTCCGGCAGCAGGAATGATTTCATAAAGCGTTACTGTTGGACCAACTGTTGCAAATATTTTCTGGATTTCAATATCATAATCCTGTAAGGTCTTCATGATTTGGCTCTTGTTGGCCTCCAATTCATGTTGGTCCATCACAATTTTTTCTCCGGAATGCTGAGCAAGTAAATCAAGGGATGGATACTTGTATCCTTTTAAATCTGCAATCGGATCATAATTGGGAGATGCCAATACTGTTGCTGCAGATTTAATTATTGGCTCGTCTTTCGGGATGGGTTTGATTTCCAGCGGAAGATCTTCTTTCAGGTCTTCTTTTACTTCCTCTTTAACAGGCTCCTCAATTTCTATTGATTTCACCACTGGAGTCACTTCTGGTTCCGAGATTGGCTCTTGAATACTGTTCAATGGGCCCATCAACGGATCAGAAAGAGGCTGAAGATGAAAGTTGTTTTCAGATTCCTTCAGTGAATTTCCTTCGGTAATATCCAGTCTTGGCTGAACTTCTTCGGGGGCTGCAACAATTTCTTCAGAAACCTGGTCCAATGAAGTATCGTCTAATACAGCAGATTTAGTAAGTGAAAAAACCGGCCATTTGAAAATGGGATTGAATCGCCATATCACATAAGAAAAGATCGACAAAGAAAGTAATGCAAAGGTTCCTGCCCAACCGATCACGCCTTTCAACCAGTCGGCAGCAAATTTTCCGAAAGCACCACCCCAATTGAAGGTTGAATGAGGGGCAAAGAAAGATGCACTGACACTCACCACCAACAATCCCATCATTAGATAGCGAACATTTCTGGAAATAGAGAATACAGATTTATCAAAGAGTAAATTCACACCCACAACAAAGAATAAAGAGCAAAAGAGGTAGGATGCAATTCCGAATCCGTATTCAAAAAATACAAATGCCACATAGGCACCAAAGCTTCCCAGGAGGTTATTGATTTCAAGATCATTGGGGCGTAGTATTCTAGCACCCATATCACGAATCTTGTCTTGGTCTTCCGACCATGTAAAAAGGTAGGATGTAAACGAAACAAATAAAAAGAAACAAACAAAAAGAAAAACAGAACCGATAATTTTAAGGGTTCGCTCATCACGAACAAGTGATTTCACTTCTATCACTTCCTCTTTGTCATCAACTAAATTTTCAGCTTCTACTTCTTTTTTAGTTGATTTTAATCGATTGGCCATTAATGGGTTTCGGTTTTGGATCTAGTAATCAGGTATAAAAATACATCAATTTATTTCCTTAGGAAAGTCCAGGCCAAACATAACCATCCCAAGATCATAAGAAGTCCTCCCAATGGAGTAACTAACACAATGAAGGTCGGATACCCAATAGCTTGTTGTTTCAAGAAAGTGAGTAAGTAAATAGAGCCAGAGAAAGAAAGAATTCCACAACCAAAGAAGCGTGCCGCCCATAGAATAAGCTGCTGTGGAAATCGTTCATGAAGAATACCAACCAATACAATTGCAATGCCATGGAGCATCTGGTAATTAGTGGCAGTATGAAAAGATTGGAGCGATTCTGGAGTAAGAATGGACTTCAATGCATGGGCACCAAATGCTCCCAAGGCAACGGCCAACGCACAACACAGGGCTCCAATAACAATTATTTTTTTATGCATGTGAAAGATGGTTTTTGATCAAATCGATCGGACAGTCATCGCCTTGATAGTGCAATCGTGCTTGTTTATAAAAAGGAGTTCTTTCAGAAATTTTATTTTTTATATACAACTCGAGTTCAGACGTGGATAATCCTGCAATCAATGGACGATGGGCTTTTCCTTTTTCCAATCGTGCTAACAAAACAGGAAGGATCGGATCCAACCAAACGGTTAACCCATGCTGATTCATGAATTGAATATTTTCGTGATAGCACGGAGTACCGCCTCCGCATGCTACAATACCGTGAATGATAGAAGGATCTGTATTTTTTTCATTCACCATTTCGCGCAACACAGACGATTCAATTTTTCTGAATTCTTTTTCTCCTCTGGTATCAAACAATTGACGTATGGATGATTTTTCTCTTTCTTCAATGGTTGAATCAAGGTCAACAAAGGGCACTTGAAAATATGCAGCAATCGTTTTTCCGCAGTGCGATTTACCAGACCCCATAAAACCAATTATAAAAATCAACATGCCTTTGAGATTAACAAAATATAACAGCAACGAAATTACTGAACTTCAAACCAAACTAGTTTTGGGTCGTCGTAAGAGCCATTGTAATTGATGAAAAGCTCTTCCCCTTTTTTGATATCAACCACCGTTTGAATAGTCATCATCTCACTTTCATAATCCATCTCGTATTCGCAGTTGGAAGTATAGGAATGATTGTAAATAGATATATATCCCAACCCCACACAACATTGCTTCTTTTCACCGCCCCATTCAAAAATATAATCATGTAATTTGGTCTGATCAAGCGAGGTTCTATCGTGGCTTTCCATCACAATGACCGGTGAAATTTCAATGATGGTTCTTGCAGGTATCTCTTCCATTGCAAACACGCCCCTGCCTCTCTCTTTCGTGGGCAGGATGACGAGGTAAGGTTGTATCATAACTTATTATTGTGGGCTAGAAAACTATGATTAATTTCGCAAAAATCTGCCTTCCCAGATGATTCAATTCGATCAAGATATGACCCTTCAGGAACAATTCGAATTCTTCCATACGGAGGAAAACAGGAAGGATTTGCCTGAATTTCTCAACGAATTGAATATCAGTGATGTAGCCCTACTGATCGAAGAAAACGGAGAACAGGCTACAGAAATCATTGGACTTCTTTCCATCCACAGGGCTGCCAGTACTTTCAAGATCCTCGAATTAGGTGTTCAAAAGGATGTTATCAAGGATTTGCAGCCATTGAAAACTGCCGCCCTCCTCAACGAACTTCCTGCTGATGACAGAACTGCTTTCTTGGAAGAATTGCCTACAAAGGTGGTAAGGGAATTGATCAAATTATTGAACCCCGAGGAAAGGAAAATTACGCTTTCCCTTTTGGGTTATCCGGAAGACAGTGTAGGAAGGTTGATGACCCCGGATTATATCGCTGTTCAATCCGACTGGACCATTGCCGAGGTATTGGAGCATATCAGAGAGGTAGGTAAAGATTCTGAAACGATTGATGTAATATATGTTGTAAATGACCAGGGCGAATTGGTAGACGACGTGCGAATTCGAGAATTCCTACTCTCCCCCCCAGATCGATTGGTAAGTGAACTTACAGATGGAAGATACATTGAGCTGAATGTATACGACGATCAGGAAATGGCCAATCAGGTTTTCAGGATGAACAACCGTGTGGCTCTACCAGTAGTAGATAACAACAATATCTTGGTGGGAATCGTAACCATCGATGATATCCTTTGGGTTGCCAATGAGGAGTTCAGCGAAGACATGCAAAAAATGGGAGGTACCGAAGCATTGGATGAACCCTACTTGGAGATTTCCATTTTCAAACTATTCAAAAAAAGAATCGGCTGGCTTATTGTACTTTTTATTGGTGAGATGCTAACTGCCACTGCGATGGCGACCTATGAAATGGCACTGGATAAAGCATTGGTACTCTCCATCTTTATTCCACTCATTATTTCAAGTGGTGGAAATACCGGATCGCAAGCTTCTTCCCTCATCATCCAAGCCCTCACAGTAGGAGAAGTAACACTTGCAGACTGGTGGAATGTCATGCGCAGAGAGATCATCTCTGGTGTTTTGCTGGGAACAGTATTGGGTTTGATTGGTTTCTTGCGAGTGATTCTGTGGTCGCAAATTTTCCCTGCGGTATATGGACCGCATTACATGTTGGTAGCAGCTGTGGTTGGAATCTCTTTAATCGGAGTAGTATTGTTTGGAACCATCACAGGATCTATGCTCCCCATTGCACTAAAAAGACTTGGCGCTGACCCTGCAGTATCCTCTGCACCTTTCGTAGCAACACTGGTAGACGTAACCGGTGTGGTCATCTATTTCAACTGTGCTTATTTCTTTTTGAAGGGCACGATGCTATAATTTACTTTAATTGCATTTATCATGAAAAGACCTTGGAACAGGGTTGACCTACCGGTGTACAGCATCAGTTCAAAATACCGCAATGAAAATAATTTAAATATATGTACGTATGTTGCTGGCGCGAGCATGTCGCCAAAAAGAATGACCGTTGCCATCTACAAAGGGACAAAGACACTGGAATTGGCTGAAAAAGAAAAATCAATTGTTGCTCAGCTATTATCAAAAAAACAAATTGGATTGGTGAAACACCTCGGATTCAAAACGGGATTTTCGTGCGATAAAATTTCAAGCTTGGCAAAAAAAGAAAAACTGACAGAATGGAAAAATTTTAAGGTGTTGAAAGAAGCGTTGGCCTATGTTCTTTTACAAGAAAGAAACAAGATGGATGCGGGTGATCACATTCTTTTTCTCTACGATGTCGTTGGCTTTTACAATAACCTTGAAGGGGAAGAGTTAACTTTGAATGAGCTCCGAAATAAAAAACTCATCAGAGGATAAGATGAAAATTACATCCATCGATATTGCCCGCTTGACCATCCCCATGGAACCCTTTGTAATTGCAACAGAAACCTGTTACGAGGCCCAGAATATTTATATCAAAATTCGTACAGATGCCGGTATTGATGGGGTGGGCGAATGCAGTGCATTTCCAATGCTGGTGGGCGAAACACAGGATACCTGCTTTTCTATCGGCAAAGATTTAGCGAAGATCATCAAAGGAAAAAATCCATTGGACATCGCATCTAGAATGCAGGAATTTGAAGAATACATTGCGTTCAATTCAACCATCAAAAGTGCATTTGATATTGCCTTGCACGACATCGCTGCCAAAGAAAAAAATCTTCCCCTTTATCAATTCCTGGGAGGAAAGAAAAAAATAATCCAGACAGATCTAACCATTGGTATAGATACTCCTCTCAAAATGGCCGAAAAAGCAAAACGATTTGTGGCAGATGGGGTGAAGATCATTAAAATCAAATTGGGTAAAAACGGTGAAGAAGATTTCAAAAGAGTTCAATTCATCCGAGAAGCTGTTGGACCAGCAATTAAATTAAGAGTAGATGCCAATCAGGGATGGGATTATACCACAGCTCTCAAAACACTACAAGCCATTGAGCCATACGATATTGGATTTTGCGAACAACCCATGCACTACCGATTGGACGCCCATCTTCCTGATTTGAGAGAACAAGTAAAAATCCCCATCATGGCAGACGAAAGTGTGTTTGATCACTACGATGCAGAACGCCTGATCAAAGCCAATAGTTGTGATTATATCAATATCAAACTGGCCAAATCTGGAGGCATCCTGGAGGCTATCAAAATTGCCAATACTGCTAAAGAGTATGGAATACCATGTATGCTGGGCGGGATGGTAGAGAGCAGGCTTGCACTGACAGCAAAAGTGCACCTCGCAATGGCCCACGACACTATTCAATTCTACGACCTCGACACCTGCCTGCTCGGTCATCTCGAAGATCCAGTAGTAGGCGGTGCTAAATACAATAATTACTTTCTGGAGCTGGAAGACAGACCAGGAATTGGAGCCGACCTTTCAGAAGAATTTCTGAATCGAATGGAATCCATAACCATTTAACTTTATACCATGCAAACCAAGAAGACCTCAGAAACAAGAGTTGAAATGACAGAATTGGTATTACCGAACGACACCAATTATTATGGAAACCTGATGGGCGGACGCTTGATGTACTGGATGGATGTTGCAGCCGCAATGTCTGCATGGAAACATTGCAATGCTCCATGTGTTACTGCATCTGTAGACAATATCTCTTTTGTATCTCCTATTAAACTTGGAAATGTTGTGCATATAGAGGCCAAGGTTTCAAGAGCATTCAACACTTCGATGGAAGTGCACATCAAAGTTTGGGGCGAAGATTATACACAACAATACAAATACGAAAGCAACGAAGCCTATTTCACCTTCGTAGCACTCGACCCCAATGGAAAACCAAGAAAAGTGCCTGAATTGGTTCCTGAAAGCGAAGACGAAAAAAAGATTTTTGATGGCGCACTGCGCAGAAGACAATTGCGATTAATTCTTGCAAAAAAGATGAAACCAGAAGATGCTACAGAACTGAAAGCATTGTTTGAAAATCAATCATGATAGCTCAAGACGGTGGTGTTGGCCCTTCATCTTGAAATCGGTGCTTTGCTCAATGGCATTCATGATCATGTCTAAAATTTCTTCAACCGTTTTTGAATAATCGATATCCAACGGTGCTTTAAACTGAACAGAAAGATTGGTACCCTTCTTTTTAAAAAGAAGTCCCTTTCGATTGAAAGCTCTCCAAAATCCATTGATTACAATAGGAACAACAACAGGCTTCATTTCTTTTATTATATAAGCGGTTCCTTTTCTACCAGGTGCAAAAGGTTTGGTAGTACCCTGAGGAAACGTAATAACCCACCTTTTTTTCAAAGCTTCATAAATGTTTTCAAAATCTTTTGGATCAACATCCCGCTTAATATCAACTCCCTTTTTCCTCCAGGTTCGTTTGATAGTAATGGCACCGGCAAGGGTAAATATGCGGGTTAATAAATTGTCTTTCATTGTCTCCTCTGCAGCCACAAAATTTACATCTACAAAGGGATTTAGAAGATAAAAGGGAAGCCCAAGACGATTTTTCCTACCCCATTTAACTGCACATAAAATATGCGAGAAAGCAATTACATCTGCAAAATATGTTTGATGATTACTAACAAACAACACGTTTTTTTTTGGTAATCCCTTCAGATTTTCTGTTCCACTGATGAACAATTTATTTACTATAGCAATTCCAGGATACGTGAAGGCACCTACCGCTGCATAAACCATCTTTCTCACCAGCTTTAAATCTTTCAGCTTTATCATACGAAACCTTCAAGGTAGTAAATATAAATTAAATGACATTCCTGTAGCTTTGTATCACATATATGAATATAGATACAGTCATTTTCGATATGGACGGCTTATTGATTGATTCAGAGCCTTTGTGGTACGAAGCAGCACAAGAATTACTCAAGAAGTTCAACACAAGTATCGATGAAGAGGATTATAATAAAACAACAGGGCTAAGAACACCCGAATTTCTTCATCATTGGTTTTCGGTTTTTGGTATAGACCACGGCCATATAAAAGAAGCCGAAGCGGACATTGTAGAACGAGTCATTAAAAAAGTGCAGGAAAAAGGACAAATGATGAAAGGGGTAGAAAGCGCATTGAAACTCTTTGCAGAACATGGATTTAAAATTGGACTCGCAAGTTCTTCACCGTTTAATGTCATTGAGGCAGTATTAGCCAAAACTAGTCTCAGCAGCCGTTTCGAGGTACTCAGCTCTGCAGAGCATTTGCCGTATGGAAAACCCAATCCACAGGTATTCTTGGATTGCGCAAATGCCCTCAACAGCCATCCTACTTCGTGCATTTGTATAGAAGATTCTTTCAACGGACTCATTGCTGCAAAAGCAGCAAGAATGAAATGTGTCATTGTTCCACATCCAGCGCAATTTGAAATGGATAGATGGAATATTGCAGATCTAAAATTAAAATCGTTGGATGAGTTATCAACTACCTCACTTACTTATTTAGTGAAATAAAAAAAGGCCTCGTGAAATCACGAGACCTTTTACTGCTATTAATCAGAGCCTATACTATTTGGATTCTTCGTCGCCTTCCATTTTCTTTTTGAGTTCAGCCAAAACACCCAAATCACCTAGAGTAGATTTCTCTACTTTGCTTTGGATATCCTTCACAGCTTTTTTCGTTTTTGCTGAGTCGGCTTTCTTCTCTTTAACGACGGCTTCTTTTTCGTCTGCAATTACTTGCTCCCAAATGCGTGCATGACTTAATACAATTCTCTTTTCATTGCGATCAAACTCGATCACCATGAACGAAGTTGTTTCGTCAGCAGCAACTACCTTGCCATCTTGCTTAGCGAGATGACGGGCAGGGGCAAATCCTTCCAATCCGTAAGGAAGTTGAACAACGGCACCTTTATCATCTTTTTTGGTAACTGTTCCTTCGTGGATAGAACCAATTGCAAAGGTCTCTTGCAATGAATTCCAAGGATCTTCTTCCAACTGCTTGTGTCCAAGCTGTAGCTTTCTGTTATCCTTATCAATATTCAAGATGATGGTATCGATGGTATTACCAGACTTAGTGAACTCAGAAGGGTGATTGAAACGCTTCAACCAGCTTAAATCGCTGATGTGAATCATTCCACCAATTCCAGGCTGCAATTCAACAAACACTCCATAAGGAGTAATATTCTTCACTAAACCGCTGTGCTTGCTTCCTACAGGGAATTTTTCTTCGATTTCATTCCAAGGATCAGAGGAAAGTTGTTTGATAGAAAGACTCATTTTTCTGCTTTCTTTATCAAGCGTTACAACCTTTGCTTCGTACTCATCTCCTAGCTTGAAGAATTCTTTTGCGTTTACGGGAGTATTCGCCCAAGTGATTTCACTTACGTGAACCAATCCTTCAACACCTGGAGTGATTTCTAAGAAAGCACCGTAGTCTTCGATGTTTACTACTTTACCTTTTACAGTTGCACCTTCAATGATATCTGTTGGCAATGTATCCCATGGATGAGGAGTCAATTGCTTCAAACCAAGACTGATTCTCTTCTTCTCGTCGTCAAAATCAAGTACAACAACGTTCACCTTCTGATCGAGTTTCAACACCTCTGAAGGATGGTTGATTCTGCCCCAGCTGATGTCCGTAATGTAAAGAAGTCCATCTACGCCACCCAAATCTAAGAATGCTCCGAAATCAGTGATGTTCTTGATGGTACCTTCCAATACTTGACCTTTTTCTAATTTACCCATGATCTCTGCACGTTGTGCCTCGATATCACTTTCAATTAGTGCTTTATGAGAAACAACGGCATTCTTGATGGCTTCGTTGATCTTCACCACTTTGAATTCCATTGTCTTTCCTACGAATTGATCGTAGTCTGTTACAGGCTTCACATCAATTTGAGATCCTGGCAAGAAAGTTTCCATACCAAGAATGTCAACGATAAGTCCACCTTTTGTTTTACTTGTAACAAGGCCGCTAACAACTTCACCTGTCTTGTGCATTTCAACAATGCGTTCCCAAGCACGACTGATGCGGGCTTGCTTGCGACTTAGATGAAGATGGCCTTCTCTGTCTTCCTTCTCAACTACCATCACCTCAACTACATCACCGGTTTTCAAACCATGCAAGTCTCTGAATTCGTTCAAAGAAACAAGACCATCGCTTTTGAAACCAATGTTGATCACTACGTCGGTTTTGGTCAAACCTACTACTGTACCTTGAACCATTTCACCGTCGGTGATCGTTTTGAATGTGCCCTCGTAAACGGCATCATACTTTTGTTGTTCCTCGTTGTTGTAACGAGCAACATTGCGCTTGTCAATGCTCCAGTCGAAATCATCGTGTGCTGTAGCTACTGACGGATTTGTTAGTGTGTTGTTTTCTTCCACTATTAATGTCCTCCTTTTGTTTAAATTTCAAGCTGTTTTGTCAGCCTGATTTGGGGACGGCAAAGTTAGCTCAAATGGCGAAATGCGCCACAAAAAAGAGGGAGATTTTGGCTTAAAATTGGAGATTTTTACCTGAAAATCTGGGTTTTGGAGGCCTTTTAACCCGCAATTTTATTGATCGCCCACACCAACTTATCCAGCTCCTTGGTTGAGGTGTAGACATTGGGGGTTACACGAACGCCGTGAATGTTTTCCCAATTGATGGCAACTGCGTGAATTTTATATTTATTGAAGAGCTCTGAAGAAACTTCTTCGGGCTTTTTTCCTGCGATGGCAATACTCGCAATGGCGCAAGAAAGATGTTTTGACTTGGGCTGATTGAACGATACTTTTGGGTGTCCCTTTACTTGATCCACCCAATAATTTTTTAAATACCGCAAGCGCTCTTCCTTGCGTTGACTTCCCATGACGTCGTGAAAATCTATTGCAGCACCAATTGCCATTTCTGAAGCAAATGATCGTGTACCGAGTGACTCAAATTTTCGAATGTCTGAACCATCGGGTTCATTGTTGGATAGCAAAGCCCATACATTTTTAATTTTATCCTTCTTGATGTAGAGCAATCCACTACCAAACGGAGCACTCATCCATTTATGAAGAGATGAAGCAAAATAATCACATCCTAAATCCGGCACCTTGAATGCAAAGTGTCCAAGTGTATGTGCCCCATCTGCAATCACTTCAATTCCTCGTTGGTGGGCTGCATCCGCAATTTTTCGAACGGGCATGATTTGTCCACACCAATTGATCAGATGTGTAACCATTACCACTTTTGTTTTTGCAGTAAATGCTTTTGTATAATAAGAGGCAATTTCGTCTTCGTTCTCTAATGGCAAAGGAACATCAATCCATACCAATTTTATTCCATCTCTTTTTTCGCGTTGCTTCCAAGCGTTGATCATGTTTGGATAATCTTGCTTGGTTAGCACTACCTCATCCCCTGCTTTTAAATTCAAACCAAAAATCACCGTATTCAATCCCTCCGTTGCATTTCTATTGATGGCCACTTCCTCCGTATCGCATCCGCATAAATGTGCAAGACGTTCTCTAAGAGGCTCTCGCCCCTGATCTAAAATCTGCCACATATAATACGAGGGTGCTTCATTGCAATATTGATAATAACGGATGTGGGCATCCTGTACCACCTTGGGTTGAGGGGCTACGCCTCCGTTATTGAGGTTGATGATGTTTGGACTAACTGTATACGCTTCTCTCACCCAAGACCACAAATCCTCGTCCGTTACAAAATCAGTTGGAAGTGAATTTTCAAAAAGCGATTTGACACGACCGGCTTCTGCAGCAAATGCTGGATTTACAGCAGCTAAGAATGGCAACGCAGTAGTAGCAGTTGCAAGCTTGGTGATGAAATTGCGGCGGGAATTGCTAAGCATGAGTTTTGAGTTTTGGATTTCCGTCAACTGTCAACGGTTAACAGTTGACAGAATTTATTTTAAGTTATGAAATATTTGCATAACCCACAACACAAAACCAATACTCAAAAATCACGCGCTATTGCTCTCGCAGCAATCATTCCACTACTCCAGGCATGCTGAAAATTATATCCTCCTGTAATGCCATCAATATTAATGACCTCTCCAGCAAAAAATAGATGTGGAATTTTGTGACTCTCCATGGTAAATGGATCGATTTCATTCAATTGAACTCCACCGGAAGTAACAAACTCTTCCTTAAAAGTGGTTTTCCCCTTAACAGCATATCGATCTCCGCAGACTACTTTTGATAACTGTACTAATTTCTTTTGTGGAACATCTTGCCATTGTAAACTTGAAGCAATAGCTGCCTTCTCAAGAAGAAATTCCCAGAGGCGAGTACTCAACCCAAGTATATTCTTTGTTCCAATTATGCCTTTGTGAAACTCCTTCTCCTCTTTCATTTTTTCCAGTAGGCTGCTTTCGTTATAATCTGGGCACCAATTGACAAGGATCTCAAAATCGTATTCCATTTTATGTAACTCCCTTGCTGCATAAGACGACAACTTTAAAACTGCTGGTCCACTCAACCCCCAATGAGTAACCAACACGGGTCCCAATTGTTCCATCTTCAGTGCAGGAATCTTTACAAGCGCACTTGAAACGGAAACGCCCATCAACGTATGTAATTTTTTATCGGCAATATTGAAGGTGAACAACGAAGGAACCGGAGTTTCTATTTCAATTCCAATTTCGCTTAAAAAAGAAAAGCCTTCCAGTTTTGGAAAACCGCCTGTTGCAATACAGATATAGTCCGCAAGTCTTTTTTTCAACGAGTCACTCTTCAATGTAATCTCAAATTGATTACCCAGTTGATGAATAGATTGCAATTCGGTATTAAATAAAATCTCGACGTTGTATGCTGCAGCTTCTTTTAAAAAACAATCAATGATGGTTTGCGATTGATTGGAAACTGGAAACATCCTTCCGTCTGGTTCCACTTTTACTTCTACCCCTCTCTCTTTGAACCATTGAATAGTATCGTTGGGAGAAAACTGATGCAATGTTTTTCTCATAAAAGCCTTTCCTCTTGGATAGGCATGCAATAAATCATCCACTTCTTCCGATTCGTGCGTAACATTGCACCTGCCTCCGCCACTCACCTTAACTTTTGATAGCACCTTGCTCGACTTTTCAAGCAATATAACTTTTAAAGAAGGGCATAACCGTGCAGCATTGATAGCACAAAAAAATCCTGCAGCCCCGCCGCCTATTACCAATAAAGTTTTTTGATCGGTCATTTTTTAAGCGTCATGATGGAAGCAAATATTTCCAATCCGTCCCAGAGGTTCTGAAAGCGAATATTTTCATTTTCGGCATGCTGGTTGTTGTCGTGGTTGGCGATCGGAACGGTTACTGGTTGCGCATGTAACTGCTGCTCGAACATGAACAAAGGAAGGCTTCCTCCCAATGTAGGCAACAACACTGCATTGTAACCAATTGCAGTATTCACTGCATTTACTACACGCCTTGCAAAGGGATGTTCCATGGGAGTTTTCTGCGCATTGTAACCATCCGATAAACTTACCATACAAAGTTTATCGTATTGCATTCTCTCTTCATCCGTAGGCTCTTTGAATATAACATGATAGCCCTTGGATTCAATATGAGAAATCACTTTTTGCTGCTGCCGCTTCCAATCATTTCCAACTACCAAACGTAAATCGATGGAAGCAATTGCTTTGGTGGGAATGACATTTGCCGATTGACTGCCAACAGAAGCACTTTGGATACCATTGATATTCAGTGAAGGTAGATTCAGTGACTCGTTCAATGAACTATTTCTTTCAGGCCTTCTGACTCCTAATTCTTTTTTCATTTGTTCTTCGACAGGCGGCACTTTCGACAATGCTAGTTTTTCCGCAGCTGTCAACGGAACCACGTCATCGTAAAAACCCTTCACCAATACCTCGCCCTCGTCATTTTTCATACTGGCAAGTAGTTTTGACAACTCCATTGCTGGATTGGGGATCCAGTTTCCGTAATGTCCTGAATGCAAAGGACGTTTTGGACCAAACACTGTCAATTCCATATGTGTATCACCCCGCACTCCGTAGACAACCTGTTTCTTTCCAGATTGATGCACCGGACCATCACAAATGATCCACATGTCTCCATTCAAAAGCGCTCGATATTTTTCAAAAATTTCAGGCAAATGTGTAGAGCCAGCTTCTTCTTCTCCCTCAAAAAAGAATTTAATATTCACTGTCGGAGGAATTCCTAATGACTTCAGTATAGCATACGCATTCAAGATTGAAAATACCCCAGCCTTGTCATCGGATGCGCCGCGCGCATAAATTCTCCAATTGGGATCTACTGTTTCTGTCAGATTATTCCAGTCGACTAGTGTCCCGTTGTTCAGCAGGGATCCATTTGCCAATTGAGGCCTGAAAGGATGAAGCCCTTTTAACCACTTAGAAGTATCTACCGGTTGACCATCGTAGTGTGCATATAAGACGATTGTTTCCTTTGCGTCAGGAACCATTACTTCTCCATACACTGCGGGTGGTTTACCAGAAGTAGTAGGAAACAATAACTGCACATTGCTGATTCCTTTTGTCTTCATGAAGGCCATCAACCAATCACTGTTTTTTTTGATATTGATGGGATCGCTTGCAAGATTGGGTATTTCCAAAAAGGATTTGAACGTGAGTAATAATTCTTTTTCGTGTTGAACCCGATAACCTCTAATATCTTGAGGGATACGCTCCTGAGCGATATTCAAAAAAGGAAGTAAAGAAAGTAAAAAGAAAATCTTCTTCATTGTATCAGTAATAAATTGAATGAAGAAGTTACGAAAGATCAGTAATCACTGAACAAAGCAGCGTTGTTTTTTTCTTGGGTAGTGATATCAGAAAAACTTGAAAGTATATCGGCTTTGTTCTTTTTAATGCAAACAGTGTGTTCGTAGTGTGCAGAGTATTTTCCATCCCGGGTTCGAACCGTCCAGCCATCGCTGTCATACACCACGTCTCTGGTACCTAAGTTGATCATTGGTTCGATGGCGATAACCATATTATCTTTCAACTTCGGCCCTGCTCCTTTCTTACCGTAGTTGGGTACTTGAGGATCTTCGTGCAATTGCTTGCCAACTCCATGACCCACCAATTCTCTCACTACTCCAAAATGATGTTTTCGCTCAGCATGCTCTTGAATGGCATTGGAAACATCTCCCACGCGGTTGCCCGAGATGGCTTTTTCGATACCTATCATCAACGACTCTCTTGTTACTCTCATTAGAAGTTGATGCTCTTCTAAAACAGGAGAGAGTCCGAAAGTATAAGCACTGTCGCCATGAAAACCGTTTTTATACACACCAACATCTATTGAAACAAGGTCACCCTCTTTCAATGCTTTGTCTGTTGGAAAGCCATGAACGACTGCATCGTTCACTGAAATACATGTGGCGAAGGGATATCCGCGATAATTTTTGAATGACGGAATTGCTTGGTGTGATAGAATGAACTCTTCCGCTCGCTTGTCCAATTGAGCAGTTGTAATTCCAGGCTTTAAAATAGATGCAAGCTCGGCCAAGGTGCTACTAACGAGGAGTGCACTTTCCCGGATCAACTCAACTTCTTCGTTGGTCTTGATCCGAATCATTTTAAATGGAGCTAGTTGTTACTGGCTGTCTGCCTTGAATTCTTCCACCAGACACCAATCCATCGTATTGTCTCATCAACAAATGAGTTTCAATTTGTTGGAGTGTGTCAAGAATTACACCCACCATGATCAACAGCGATGTTCCTCCAAAGAAAGAGGAGAAAGACTGGGTAACACCCAATTGCTGTGCAATACCAGGAAGGATACCAATAGCAGCCAAGAAAATGGCGCCTGGCAATGTAATTCTATCCATTACCTGACCGATGTAGTCAGCAGTAGGTTGACCAGGTTTTACGCCGGGTACAAATCCATTGCTTTGCTTCAAGCTATCGGCCATCTGCTTAGGATTGAAAATAAGTGCAGTATATAAGAAGGTAAATGCAATTACCATGATTACATAAATAGTCATGTACCAGATATTACCCGGATCGTTGAAGATCCTTGCGATACCTTTTCCAGTTTCTAAATTGGTGAAAGAGAAAAGAGTAGGAAGGAACATGATCGCTTGTGCGAAGATGATCGGCATTACCCCTGAAGCATTCACTTTTAAAGGCAAGAATTGTCTTGCTCCTGTCAGTGATTTATTGCCAACCAATTGCTTGGCATAACTCACGGGAACTTTTCTGACACCTTGAACCAAAAGAATGAGTCCTAATACAATAACAATTAAAAAAGCGATCTCAATCAAGAACAACAACAAACCACCGCCACCGCGTGTTTGCTTTGCTCCTAATTCACCGATGAAAGACTGTGGCAAACGAGCAAGGATACCCACCATGATAATGATAGAAGTACCGTTACCCAACCCTTTGTCTTGAATTTTTTCACCCAACCACATCACAAAAAGTGTACCAGCTGTAAGTACAATTACAGTAGATATCCAGAAGTATGGTTGATACGCTTCGATCAAAGCACCTCTGCTCACATTTTTCAAATAAGCTACGTAGGCAGCCGCTTGAAACATGGTAACAAGAGCAGTGATATAACGAGTCCATTGATTGATTTTCTTTCTGCCGCTGTCTCCTTCTTTTTGAATCTTCTGCATTTGCGGGACAAAGATGGTCAGGAGTTGCATGAAGATTGAAGCAGAGATATATGGCATGATACCCAATGCAAAAATGGAGGCGTTCGTAAAGGAACCTCCGGCAAAGGTGTCGAAAATACCAAGCAACCCTTTCTTTGCACTTTCAAGATCCAATTTGTTTGGATCGATACCAGGCAATGAAACGTGAGCACCAAAACGATAAACAAGGATCAACAACAGCGTGATGCTGATTTTGGATCTTAGTTCATCGATGCTCCAAATATTCTTGAGTGTTTGGATGAATTTTTTCACGGAGAAAATTATTTAGTTATTTCAACAGATCCGCCAGCAGCTTCAATTACCGCTTTGGCTTTTTCGCTAACAGCATTTACTTTAAAATCAATTTTTTTGCTGATGGCACCGTTACCAAGAATTTTCACCTTGTCTGTGCGGTTGATGAGTCCATTGATATAAAGGTTCTCCATGCTGAAAGATGCGAGTTCGTATTTTTCAACAAGAGATTCTACCTGACCGAGATTGAATACTTTGTATTCTACTCTGCTGATGTTTTTAAATCCAACTTTTGGAATACGACGCTGAATGGGCATCTGGCCACCTTCGTGACCTCTTCTAGACTTATAACCTGCGCGGCTTTGTCCACCTTTGTTACCTTTTGTGGATGTTCCTCCGTGTCCGGAAGCTTCACCGCGACCAATTCTTTTTTCTTTTTTTGTAGCGCCTTCTGCAGGCTTTAAAGTGTGTAGTTTCATTTTTTACTTTTTACTCAACGCAGTCCCCTGAGACCACTCGTATTTTCTATAATGAAGACAAACAGGGATTGTCTTATAGTTCTTCTACTTTCACAAGGTGATTCACTTTCTTCACCATTCCCAAAATCTGGGGAGTGGCTTCCAATTCAACAGAAGCATGCAATTTGCGTAGACCCAATGCTTCCATTGTACGCTTTTGACGTTCTGGACGATCAATCACACTTTTTACTTTGGTTATCTTAAGCTTTTTCATATTGAAACCCGAAGGCTGTTTACTAATTGAATGTTGTAACGATTAACCGTTGAAGACTTTCTTCAAACCGATGGTTCTTGTTTTCGACACATGGATTGGTTCACGCAACATGGCCAATGCTTTGAAAGTTGCCTTTACCACGTTGTGTGGATTAGCAGAACCCAATGATTTTGCCAATACGTCTGTAACACCAACACTTTCCAATACAGCACGCATGCTACCACCGGCGATCACACCCGTACCATGCGCAGCAGGCTTGATCAATACTTTAGCAGCACCTTCTTTCGCCAACTGGTCGTGTGGGATAGTGCCTTTCATTACTGGAACCTTGATCAAATTTTTCTTTGCGTCTTCGATTCCTTTGGTGATGGCTTCTTGAACTTCTTTTGCTTTTCCAAGTCCGTGACCTACAACACCTTGTTCATTTCCAACAACTACAAGCGCCGAAAAACTGAATGCCCTACCACCCTTGGTTGTTTTTACAACACGATTGATGGCTACTACTTTTTCCTTCAACTCAAGGTCTCCGGCTTTGACTTTCGTATAATTTACTTTTGACATCTATTTATTGATTTGAATGAATTAAAATGTAAGTCCACCTTCGCGCGCACCTTCTGCAACTGCTTTTACTCTACCGTGGTAAAGAAATCCTCCACGATCAAACACACATGATGTGAGCCCGAGTGCTGTTGCTTTCTTAGCAATCGCTTGTCCCACCAATTTGCTCTTATCGGTTTTGGTTCCTTTTTGAGCTTTGATCTCTTTGTCTTTAGAAGAAGCTGCAGCCAATGTAGTTCCATTTACATCGTCGATCAATTGTGCATAGATTTCGGTATTGCTTCTGAACACAGCGAGTCTTGGTGATTGAGAAGATCCTGATACCTTCTTACGAATGGTATACTTGATCCTTTGCTTCCTTAATGATTTTACGTTCATTGTCTTATTGTTTTTCCTGATGCTGCCAGGATGATTAATTTATTTACTTACCGGCTGCTTTACCTGCTTTACGACGGATGTATTCATCCTTGTATTTCACACCCTTGCCCTTGTATGGCTCTGGTTTTCTCAAGCCTCTGATTTTTGCAGCTACTTGACCGAGCAATTGCTTGTCGATTCCCTCAAGGAAAATACGAGGATTGTCTCCCTTTTCTTGGGTAGTAGATACTTTCAGTTCTTTTGGAACCTCGAAAATGATGTTGTGAGAATATCCCAATGATAAATCAAGAATATTTCCTTGGTTAGCGGCTTTAAAACCTACACCCACCAATTCAAGTTCTTTTTTGTATCCGTTGGTTACACCGTTCACGAGATTGTTTACCAATGCTCTGTACAAGCCGTGCATTGCACGGTGTCTGATTTGGTCGGTGGGTCTTTTGAGTTCCACCACACTCTCATTCACAGAAATTGTGATATCGCGATCAATCTGTTGTTTCAATTCTCCCTTAGGACCTTTAACAGTCACGGTATTATCACCCCCTACTGCGAGAGTAACACCTTTTGGAAGTTCAATGATTTTTTTACCTATACGAGACATAGTAGTTTTTTTTAATAAACGTGACAAAGTACTTCTCCACCTACATTCTGTGCTTTGGCATCTTTATCTGTCATCACACCTTTTGATGTAGAAAGAATAGCGATACCCAACCCATTTTTCACTCTTTTAAAATCAAGTGGTTTGGCGTACTGTCTTAAACCCGGGCGTGATACACGTTCCATGGTTTTGATAGCAGGCTCCTTGGTTGCTGGATCGTACTTCAAAGCGATTTTGATTACACCTTGTTTACTGTCGTCTTCGAACTTGTATTTCAAGATGTATCCTTGGTTGTACAGAATTTCAGTAATACGCTTCTTCAAATTAGAAGAAGGAATCTCTACGATTCTGTGCCCTGCCATTTGTGCATTTCTAATCCTAGTTAGAAAATCTGCAATTGGATCTGTTGTCATATTTTGTCCCTCCTTAGTCCCTTTTGATCAGGATTATTTCGGTTTTAGTTTATTGTTATTATTCTTGATTACCAGCTTGCTTTTTTAACTCCTGGAATCTTTCCTGCCAAAGCCATGTCGCGGAAAGTTACCCTTGAGAGACCGAAGAATCTCATGTAACCTTTCGGGCGACCCGTCAATTGACATCTGTTTTTCAACCTTACTTTAGAAGAGTTCTTAGGTAGTTGATCGAGTGCTGACCAATCGCCTGCAGCTTTCAATGCAGCACGCTTTTCAGCAAACTGTGCAACCATCTTTTCCCTTTTTCTCTGTCTGGCTTTTACCGATTCTTTTGCCATATATTAGGTTTAGTCTTTTTTACTGTTTTTAAATGGCATACCCATTTCTTTCAACAATTCGTACGCCTCTTCGTTTGTTTGTCCGGTTGTTACGAAAGTGATATCCATACCGGTGATTTTAGTAACCTTGTCGATATCAATTTCCGGGAAGATGATCTGCTCGGTGATACCCAATGTGTAGTTACCGCGACCATCGAATGATTTTTCGCTCACCCCTTTAAAATCGCGCACGCGTGGAAGAGATGCAGCAATCAATCGATCCAAGAATTCATACATTTTTACACCACGAAGTGTAACGCGTGCACCGATGGGCATGCTTTTTCTCAACTTAAAGTTGGAGATATCTTTCTTGGATTTTGTTGAGACCGCTTTTTGTCCAGAGATCATTGTCAATTCGTCCAATGCGATGTCGATCAATTTTTTGTCAGACACTGCTCCGTTCACGCCTCTGTTCAAACAAATTTTCGTCAACTTAGGAACTTGCATTACAGTACTGTAACCAAATTTCTTCATCAAAGCAGGTACCACTTCTTTTTGGTACTTGGTTTGTAGTCTGGGTGTATATGTTGCTGTGCTCATTATTTAATTACCTCCCCTGATTTTTTAGATACTCGAACTAGTTTTCCGTTTTCTCTTGTTCTCTTTATTTTGGTACCTGCCTCTTTTTTAGCATCCCACAACATAACGTTGCTGATATGGAGGGAAGCTTCCTTCTTGATCAATCCACCTTGTGTGTTTTGTGCAGAAGGTTTGGTGTGGCGGGTAACGATGTTAGCTCCTTCAACCAATACACGAGATTTTTCGGGATACACCTCCAGCACTTTGCGTGGCTTCTTGAGATCTTTATCATCTCCGGAGATGATCACTACTGAATCACCTTTTTTAATGTTGAACTTTGGCTTGAATCTGTTGCTCATTGTCTTTATTTTTCGTGCGTACGCTGTTATTTATTAAAGTACTTCGGGTGCAAGTGAAATGATCTTCATGTATCCCTTGTCTCTCAGTTCACGGGCAACTGGGCCGAAAATACGTGTGCCTCTTGGCTCGTCGGATTGATTGAGCAACACTACCGCGTTGTCATCGAAGCGGATATAAGAACCGTCTTTTCTGCGAAGCTTGTTCTTCGTTCTTACGATTACCGCCTTGGCAACAGTACCTTTCTTGATACCACCGGCAGGAATTGCATCCTTAACTGTTACAACAATCTTGTCGCCAATCTTTGCATAATCTTGACCACTGTTTCCCAACACACGGATGCACAATACTTCTTTGGCACCGCTGTTATCTGCTACATTCAATCTGGATTCTTGCTGAATCATTTTTTTCTATTTTAAACGGCTTACACCGTTGTGAGTTGAACGATTAATTGTTAATTATTTTG
>JAURIR010000110.1 GCA_030832645.1 Chitinophagales bacterium
CATTTTACATGGGTAGTGCGCAACCACGAAAGCAAACAGGCCTCTAAGGCATTGGCGTATGTAAAAGCCAATTTTCCGAATGCTGAGACTGAGGTAAAAGATCTTGAATACAACAGAAGATACCGCAGGTTGCTCGACAGCACCAAAGATGTAACCGTTACGTACGGCATCACAGGTGAAATCGGCTACCAAAAAGCGAAAGAGCAGGAATTGAACCTCGGCTTGGACCTTCAAGGTGGAATGAGTGTTACACTTGAAGTTGAATTAGAGGGACTCTTAAAATCACTTGCCAATAATTCCAAAGATCCTGCGTTGAACAATGCGATCAACGAGGCAATTAAGCAAAAAGCGAACAGCGATGCTGATTTCATCACTCTGTTTGCTGATGCATACAAAAAACAAAATCCAAACGGGCGTCTGGCTTCTATTTTTGCAGGAACAGGTGGACGTACAGTGAAGATCGACGACAGCGACAACGATGTCATCAATAAGTTGAAGCAATCTGCAGAAGGTGCGATCAGCAATACATTCAACGTATTGCAAAAACGTATCGATCAATTTGGCGTTGCACAACCAAATATTCAATTGGATAAAAACAAAGGAATCATCACCGTGGAACTTCCTGGTGTAAAGGATGATCCCGAGCGTGTTAGAAAATACCTACAGGCTACTGCCAATCTTCAATTCTGGGAAGTATACAATATTGGAGAATTGAGTAAACCATTTGAGGATGCCGAAAAAACATTGAAAGCATATTACGATGGAACAGGTGCTGCTGCAAAAAAAGACAGCAGTAAACCGGTTGCAAAAACAGAAGCGGTTACAAAAACGGATTCCACTAAATCCGCTACTATTGGCGAATTGGTTAAGACAGCCCCTGCCGCTAAAGCCGACACCACTCCCCTTTCAGCAAAATCATTCTTCACCATCTTCCAACCGATTCCTCCTCAACAGGATGCTTCGGGCAGAGCATCCTATGCTCCGAATTTGGGTTATATCGCAACAAGAGATACTGCAACTTTCAATGAATACATGATGATTGAAAGTGTAAGAAGCCAGTTTCCAGGAAATGTGAAGTTTGCTTTTGGAGTTCCTGAATTGAACGATAAAGGTCAGAAAAGCGACATACTTCCAGTATATGGCTTGAAAACAATCGAAGGCACCGACAAAGCCAAGTTGGAAGGAGATGCCGTTCAACAGGCTTCACAAGATTACGACGACCGTGGTCGCCCTGCTATAAAAATGGCAATGACAAAACAAGGTGAAAGAATTTGGGGCGAGTTCACCACCAACAACGTAGGAAGAGCCATTGCCATTGTATTGGACAATGTTGTTTATTCTGCTCCTAACGTAATCAATCCAATCACAACCGGAAACACTGAAATTAGTGGATCTTTCACTATCGAAGAAGCTCAAGATCTAGCCAATATTTTGCAGTCGGGTAAACTTCCTGCACCTGCCAAAATCGTACAAGAGCAAGTAGTGGGTCCAACACTCGGGGCCTCTGCCATTCAAGGCGGTGGAATGTCGTTTGCTATTTCGTTTATTGTCATCTTCATTCTCATGTTGGTTTATTACAACACGGGTGGATGGGTTGCTAATATCTCGTTGATCCTAAACTTATTATTTACCATCGGCGTGTTGAGTGCATTGGGTGCAACATTGACAGCACCTGGTATTGCGGGTCTGGTATTGACGATTGGTATGGCAGTAGACACCAACGTAATTATTTTCGAACGTATAAAAGACGAATTGAACTTTGGAAAAAGCTATCAGTTGGCTGTTTCCGAGGGATACAAAAGATCGATGGCGCCAGTTCTCGACGGACACATCACTACATTGCTTACGGCAGTAATTCTTTTCTATTTCGGATTAGGACCTGTACTTGGATTTGCAACAACGCAAATACTTGGTATTCTACTTTCTTTGTTCTGCGGAATCTTGATCTCTAGATTGGTAACAGATTTCTGGACAAAGAAGCAAAGACATTTCGAATACTTTACAGGTATCAGCAGACGCATCTTCAAACATGCAAATTTCAAATTCATTGAATACAGAAGAGTTGCTTATATCATATCAGTAGTAGTATTGGTATTGGGTGTTGGTTCTTTCTTCAACGGATTTGACCAAGGCGTAGAATACAAAGGCGGTAGAAGCTATACCGTTCGTTTTGACACACCAACTCAAAATGAAAAAATCAGAGAATCGCTGAAAACTTCTTTCGGAGAATATCCTGTTTTGAAAACAGTAGGCGATAATAAAACATTGAACATTACGACTTCTTTCATGATCGAC
The DNA here is from genome assembly GCA_030832645.1 of Chitinophagales bacterium. Classification (GTDB taxonomy): domain Bacteria; phylum Bacteroidota; class Bacteroidia; order Chitinophagales; family Chitinophagaceae; genus Pollutibacter. Next base: position 2,296 of record JAURIR010000110.1, read on the forward strand.
AATCCAAGTAAAACAGCTGATTCTGCTGTGGAAGTTGCTTTGTACAACGGATTGAAAGAAAGCTTGCCTGCAGGACTTACCTATGCAGATTTCAAAAAGTCGTACAAGCAAAGTTCTCAAACAGTGCAACCATCGATATCAGACGACTTGAAGAAAGGCGCCGTAAAGGCAACCATCTTTGCAATCATCGCAATCTTCCTCTATATCTTCGTACGTTTCCGCGACTGGAGATATTCCATGGGAACAATTATCGCCTTGCTGCACGACGTATTCGTAACATTGGCAGTATTCTCCTTCTTGAAAGGAGTTGTTCCATTCCCGTTGGAAATCGATCAGCACTTCATTGCCGCGATTTTAACGGTAATTGGTTTCTCGATGAACGATACAGTAATTGTATTTGACAGGATCAGGGAGTACAGTGGAAAGTTGAAAAATGAGTCGAAGGGCACGATCATCAACAAAGCAATCAATGAAACCTTGAGCAGAACGATCATGACATCATTGACTGTATTCTTAACACTCTTGATTCTCTTCATCTTCGGTGGAGAAGTAACCAGAGGTTTCGCATTCGCTATGTTGATCGGTGTAATCACAGGTACCTACTCTTCGATCTTTGTTGCTGCACCTGTACTAGTTGATATCGCAAAGGACAAGCCTTTAGGAGCTGGTAATTCAAAGAAATAGGGAGAAGAGAGAGAAGGGAAGAGGGACAAGAGAGAAGGGAGAAGGGAGAAGGGGGAAAATACAATTTTAATAAGATATATAAACGTCAGGCTTTAAAGACCTGGCGTTTATTTTTATGTGTGACAAGTCAATTAATATTTCAAAAATTGATAGTTTGGCAAAAGGGGATCTTGTTAACAAAGAAAATCTACCTTGCTACAAAAACATTTCCAAAAGAGGAAATGTTTGGACTTACAGATCAACTCAAAAGATCTTCTGTTTCAATCCCAAGTAATATCGCAGAAGGATATGGAAGAAATACTAGAACAGACTACAAAAGGTTCCTCTCAATTGCATTAGGTTCAGTATACGAACTGCAAACACAAATAGTTATCTCAAACGACTTGAATTTGATCAGTGAAAATGATTTCACTGAATTAATTTCACTTGCAATTGAAATTGATCGAATGCTTTACACTATGATAAAAAAACTCTAAGTGGGAATGATGCATTCCGCCCTCCTCCCTTCTCTCTCCTCCCTCCTCCATCAAACCGCGAAAGAAGTCCCACAACCACACGTAGAACTTGCATTGGGATTTAAGAAGACAAATCCACGTGCATCTAAACCAGTCTTCCAATCTATTTCCATCCCAAATAAATAGAGTTGATGTGCAGGGTCAATCATACAAGGAATTCCCTCAATTTCATACACCTCGTCGCGTTCGCTTTTCTCATCCATTTCCAACACATAACTCAATCCGGAACATCCTCCACCCTTCACACCAATACGCAACATTTTTGAAGGATCATGATTTTCACCGAATAACTTGATCAGTTCCGCCTTAGCAGATGCCGTAAATTTCACAGGGAGTGTTGTAGCTGCTTCCATAGTGCAAAATTAATGAGGAAGCTTGAATGAGCAATTCAGTCAGCAAGCACTACATTTGTTAAATCGGGAATATTTATGAGTGAACCACTTCGCAACGACTCAGGCATTGAAATAAAAAAAGTATACCAGGCCAAGAATGACCTGCCAGAAGCATCCCTTCCTGGCTCTTTTCCCTTTACCCGTGGTATACAGGAAGACATGTATCGAGGAAAGCTATGGACCATGAGGCAGTATGCAGGCTTCTCAACTGCAGAGGAGAGCAATAAACGATATAAATTCCTGCTCGAACAAGGTGTAACCGGACTCAGTGTAGCCTTCGATCTTCCTACTCAAATTGGATACGACAGCGATCATGGTCTTGCAGAGGGCGAAGTTGGAAAAGTGGGAGTAGCTATTGACAGTATAGAAGACATGGAAATTTTATTGGATGGAATTGACCTTGAAAAAGTATCCACGTCCATGACCATCAATGCCACTGGATTTATCTTGTTGGCACTTTATGCAGCGGTAG
>JAURIR010000111.1 GCA_030832645.1 Chitinophagales bacterium
GCATTTGCGGATCAGAAGCTGAATTGGAAATCAAATGGTTCATGAACAAAGATTTCAGGATGGCAACCTTAAGAAACTGGCAAACCAATGCCCCGGAAAAATTGATTGATTTTACAAGATATGATCTTAAGGCACAGGAACCCAGTGATCCTGCACCTGGTAAAACTATCCGAAATTGGAGCTTGTTTAACCGTCTGAACCAAAAAGGAATCCGACCACAAGACAAACCCGTTGGAATAGAGGAGTTGAAGACAGAAGAACAGCAAATAATCAAGGGAAGATATCCTCGATTGTTTTCTGTAGATTCAAGAACATTTAGAACAAACGGCGAAAAAGAACATGCATCAAAATCTATAAAATCAATTGATCAAAATAAATGAGACCAATTGACCAGATAAACAAAAGCCAAATAAAACCTTAATTATGGGAAATTTTTTTAACGGAAATCTAAGACCCGGACTTTTCTTGATGACATGTTTATTGGTCATGTCGACCCAACTGAAATCCCAAAACAGGGACATCAGTTACCTGTCTTCAGGGGGAAAGTTGAATCCATTGCAGGCCATCATGGACATCAGGCATTATACCATCGCTCTGGATGTTGATATTGCGAAAAAGACAATTCAGGGAAATGTGGATGTTGAAATGATTTTATCTGCATCTACCGATACCATTTTATTGGACCTGGTCCATTTGTTGACGGTAAGCAAGGTGAAAGTGAACAACAAGCCAGTAAAATTTGAACACAAGAATGACAAGATTTACATCACCGATGACAAGTCATTTCCAAAGGGCAGGCAAATTGTAAGGGTAGAATATGGCGGAGAACCTCCTATTGCGGTAAAGCCCCCATGGACAGGTGGCTTCACCTTCACCAAAGACAAGAGTGGAAACGATTGGGTAGCCATCAATTGCCAGAAAGAAGGGGGAAGGGTTTATTTTCCTTGCAAAGACCATCCCAGCGACGAACCGAACGAGGGTGTTGACATGTTCATTACTGTGCCAGAAAATTTAGTGGTTGCGGGTCCTGGCCTTCTGAAAGAAGTGCTGAAGAAGAAAAATAAAAAAACCTACCATTGGAAAACCAATTATACCATCAGCAATTACTGTTCTGTGTTTAACATTGGAAAGTATACCGTCGTGAGCAAAGACTATACCACCGTCGATGGAACTGTTGTTCCCATACAATTCTATGTATTGGAAGAAGACAGCAGTTACGCACCCAAAATAATTGAACTCAAAGCGAGAGATACCAAAATACTGGAGAAATATTTTGGGGAATATCCATGGGCAAAAGAAAAGATTGGCATTGCTGAAGTACCCAATTCAGGAATGGAACACCAAACGATGATCACGTTTCAAAATAAATTTAATTATTCAAAAATTGGTGTGCATGACTATTCAGCAAATCTATACCATGAGTATGGTCACGAATGGTTTGCAAACAAGGTAACCAACAAGGACTGGGCACACATGTGGATTCAAGAGGGCATTACAACCTATGCTGAAGCATTGATACACTATGAACTAGGCGGACAGGTCGCGTATGATGAAATTGTCAGTCGGCACAAGAGATCCACCAGAAACAAAAAACCGATGGTGGGTGGTGAGGAGTTATCAGAAGATGAAGCTTATGCTGGTAGGGATATTTACGCAAAAGGCTCATTTTTCATGCATAGCTTACGGTACCTGCTGGGTGATGAAATATTTTTGCCAACCTTGAAAAAACTTGCAACAGATCCCAGATATACCTATGACAATTTTGTAACCACAAAAGATGTAGAAGAATTGTTCAGCACTGCATCAAAGCAAAATTTAAAACCTTTTTTCAATTTCTATGCATACACCAATGAAGTACTTGATATTTCCGTGAAAGAAATTGGTTATCAAAAGTATCAGATCACAATAGATAATTTCTTCATGCCATTGCCCCTTGATATTGACACAGGAGACAAAACTTCCAGAACAATGGTTGGCAAAGAAGGCATTGTAGTATCCTGCAATGGTGCTCCACAAATAGATGCAAAAGGATATTATTTGAAAAAAATTACCATACAATAATGAAATACAAACATTTTGCTTTAACAACAATTTTATCTGTTCTTGTCATTTTTTGCCGAGCGGATAATTACCCTCGAAATTATTCAATTGATATTTTACACTATATGTTTGAATTGAAGTTGTCTGACAATACTGATGAAATATTTGGTAAGGCCAGTATTTCTGTGTTGTTCAAAACAAATGATGTTAAACAAATCAGGCTTGATTTGATCAATACAAATGGAAAATATTTGCAGAAAGGAATGGTCGTAGAGTCTGTAAGCTACAACAACACCAACGCCAATTTTACCCATAAAAATGATGAACTGATTATTCAATTATCCAGTCAGGCAAGAAAAGGTTCCACCATTACATTTATCATTCAATACCATGGAGTACCTGCAGGAGGGTTGAGAATCGGACCCACCAAATATGGGGACCGCAGTTTTTTCAATGAAAACTGGCCAAACAATGCGCGCCACTGGTTGCCTGCCATTGACCACCCATACGATAAGGCAACCAGCGAGTTTAAGGTAACGGCACCATCCAAATACAAAGTGGTTTCTAATGGTATCCTGCTAGAAGAGTCAACAATCGACAAAGAAAACAAATTAACCCACTGGAAACAATCTGTTCCGGTATCCAGCTGGTTGTTCGTATTGGGTGTTGCTGAATTTGCAGTGCAGCATGTGGGAAAATTTGATGGAAAGGATATTCAAACATGGGTATATCCCAGGGACAGAGAAAAAGGATTTACTGATTTTGCAGAACCGACCAAACAAGTACTTCAATTTTATTCTGATTACGTTGGGCCTTATGCTTATGAAAAATTAGCCAACATTCAATCGCCAAGTGTCGGTGGAGGAATGGAAACATCATCTGCCATTTTCTATGCGGAGAACCTGGTAACAGGTAAATATGAGAAGAGATTGAGAAATGTTGTGATCCATGAAATTGCGCACCAGTGGTTTGGAAATGCAGTAACCGAAACTACCTGGGATGATGCCTGGCTGAGCGAAGGATTTGCAACTTTTTTCAGCATGCTGTTTCAGGAGCACGCTTATGGCCACGAAGAGTTTGTTGCAGCAATAAAAAATTCCCGCAAATCGGTATACAACTTTTCTAAAAAGGATTCTACATACAGTATAGTCGCTGCACGCTCTGCCGAAACGGATCCTGTTACCACAGGGATTACTTATCAAAAAGGTGCCTGGGTTTTACACATGTTGAGAGAGAAAATTGGCCATGATACTTTCAGAAAAGGCATCCAGGCTTATTATTCAAAATACTTTAATGCCAATGCGACCACTGCTAACTTTAAGGAAGAAATGGAAAAAGTGTCCGGACAAAACCTGACGACGTTTTTTAATCAATGGTTATACAAATCCGATAACTTGAAAATTTCAGCCCATTGGGAATATGACACCACTGCAAAACAAGTTTTACTGAAAATCAATCAAACGCATTATTCTGGATTTGTATTTGATTTTCCAATAGAAGTTGAAATTTACAATGAGGATACAAATAGCACAGAGTTGTTGAAATTTCAGGTAAATACCAAAGCGTCAACCATCCCGATCAAGCTGAATAAAATCCCCAGTTCGATAAAACTTGATCCCAGAACGGTATTGCTTGCTGAAATTGAAATGAAATAATCAACAGCCCATCAAGAAATAAAATATGATAACAATAATCTGGTTTGCCTTAATTGTTTTCTCGATATGGTTTATCTATTTTTTTGCAAAAGATATTCGTTTGAACAAAAATGAGTTGGGCGAAGCCAGTTGGATAAAAACAGCCCTTATTGGATTTGTGGTCAACTTCTTTGATGTTCTTGGGATTGGAGCATTTGCCCCGCAAACTGCCTTGCTGAAGTTTACCAATCAAACCCCAGACAGATTAATCCCCGGAACAATGAACGTTGCAAATACCATTCCTGTGTTGATTCAGGCAATTGTATTTATTCAAATCATTGAAGTTGATCCCATCACCATGGTGATCATGTTTGCTACCGCCACTGTTGGGGCAACGGTTGGTGCCGGGCTTGTGTCTAAACTTTCCGAGAACAAAATTAGGCTCATCATGGGCATTGCGCTATTGGTTACAGCAGGATTTATGTTTGCCAACAAAATGAATTGGATACAAGGCCAGGGAAATGAAATTGGGCTTCATGGATGGAAATTATTTGTTGCCGCAGTGGTAAATTGTATTCTTGGTGCGATGATGACTGTAGGTGTGGGTCTGTATGCACCATGCATGGCAATGGTTTTTTTACTAGGTTTATCTCCCTTGGTAGCGTTCCCCATAAT
>JAURIR010000112.1 GCA_030832645.1 Chitinophagales bacterium
TAAAATGATAGAAGTGGTAGAAGTTTCACATCAAATGAAAAAACCTTTTCGCTTCTGGGCAACACCCGATACAAAAGAAGCGTGGAGAATGTTGATGGACATCCAAACAGATTTTATCAACACCGATAAAATTGAAGCACTTAGCAATTATATTACCCAGCAATAATTATTCATCATGAGAAATTTTTTACTACTTCTCTTCACGCTTATTTTTTCTTTTGCCCGTGCACAGCAAACTATAACTGTACCTGCCAATAAACAAACTGTTTTAAACTCTATATCCAAACAAGAAAAAGAATTGATTACCATCAGTGATAAGGTTTGGTCCTATGCAGAAATTGCCATGCGCGAACACCAATCTGCTAAAACACTCTCTGATTATGCAGAGAAACAAGGTTTCAACGTAACGCGCAATGTAGCCGAGATTCCCAGCGCCTTTATTGCTGAATACGGATCGGGTAAACCGATCATTGGTATACTCGGTGAATTCGATGCATTGCCGGGCTTATCACAAAAGGCAACCCCCTATAAAGAAGCATTAAAAGCAGATGCGGCAGGACATGGCTGTGGTCACAATATGTTTGGTACTGCAAGCTTGGGTGCAGCAGTAGCTATCAAAGAATTGATTGCATCTGGTAAGTTAAAAGGCACCATCCGTTTTTATGGAACGCCTGCCGAAGAAGACCTTGCTGGTAAAGTATACATGGCAAGAGCAGGTGTGTTCAATGATTTGGATGTTTGTTTGGATTGGCATCCAGATTATGAAAACAAAGCAAATATGCAAAGCACTCAAGCGGTGGTTAGTTATACCGTTCGTTTCAAAGGTAAAAGTGCACATGCTGCTGCAGACCCATGGAACGGGAAAAGCGCATTGGATGCAGCTGAGCTGTTTAACATCGGAATGAATTTCATGCGCGAACATGTGAAGCCAAGTACACGGATACATTATGTATACAAACAAGCGGGCAATGTGCCGAATGTGATTCCTGATGTTGCAAGTGTTTGGATTTGGATACGCGATTCAAAAAGAAGTGGAGTAGCTGAAACGGAGGAAAGAATGAAAGAGGTGGCAAAAGGTGCGGCGCAAATGACCAGAACACAGGTGGAATTTGAAATGGAAAACGGATTGTATGAATTATTGGTAAACGAAACAGGTGCAAAAACATTGCATAAGAATATGGAATTGGTTGGCCCCATTACATATACCAATGAAGAAAAGGCTTTTGCAGATAAGATTATGAAAGAGTACGGTGCAGAATCCCTGGGTATTGCAGGCGGCATCAAACCGTTGGAAGCAACAAGACCCGACCCCGATGGAGGATCAACCGATGTTGGTGATATCAGTTATATCGTTCCGGAAATCACATTGAATGCAACTACTGCACCCTATAAATCTCCCTGGCATTCATGGGTAGTGGTAGCTTGTGGTGGAATGAGTATCGGTCACAAAGGAATGTTGTTTGCAGCAAAATCATTGGGTACAACAATGGTGGATTTATTTGAAAACGAATCATTGCGAAAAGAAATCCGCGCAGAATTTGAAAGAAAAAAAGGCAACGAAGTATGGAAGGCGATGTTACCCGATGGACCACCGCCAGTTCCTAAAAATTAATCAGCCTGCAATTCCCAAGGGAGAGAAGTAGGCCATGATACAGATGATCACTGCAATAACGATCAGTGATAACACCACGTCTGTTGCATTCCAACTAGCTCTACTGCTTGCCTTGTCTTCTGCAACAGTCGTAGAGAAAGTGAGCCCCTTAACTTTTTCTTCCGTAGGTGCGGGTGTCAACATACTGACTGCTACGAAAATAACGATGCTGAAAATGAAGAGGTAAATACAGAAGTATAAAAAGTTCATGGTAGCAAATTGATGTATCCAACTTCCTGGTGTTAATTGATCCTGCATCAATTGCAATGCAAGCTTCGACATACCCACTACAAATCCTATCACCATTGAACTGTAGGCCCCTTGTGCATTCAAACGCTTAAAGAATACACCCAGGAGAAATACTGCTGAAATAGGCGGTGCCATATACGATTGAACACTTTGCAAATAATTATACAAGCCATCACTTACTCTCCCCATCAATGGAATCCATGCCATCCCCATCAATACTATAATACCTGTGGCAATTCTTCCCACCTTAACCAATTCTTTTTCCGATGCATCTGGATGGGATTTTTTATAAATATCAATCGTATACAAAGTAGAACATGCATTGTATACCGATGCCAACGAACTCATCAACGCAGCCAACAATCCCCCTGCCAATACTCCTCGTAATCCAATCGGCATGATAGATTTTACCATTACAGGAAATGCAGCATTGGTATCGTCGAGTTGAATTTTACCTTGCTCATGCAATGCGTATGCTATCAAACCCGGAATCAGGAAAATAAAGAAAGGCATCAATTTTAAAAAAGCAGCAAAGATGGTTCCTCGTCTGGCTTCTTTTTCATTCTTTGCAGCTAAACACCTTTGCACAATATGTTGATCGGTACACCAATACCAAACCCCTACAATAGGCGATGCAAATAAAATTCCCAACCATGGAAACTCAGGATCATTCAAGGGAAGAAACATGTTCAATTTTTCTTTTGGGATGGCTTGCATGAGACTGTCCCAACCGCCAACTTCGTTCAACCCAAAGATCATCAATACCAAAGAGCCAAATAATAATACAATTGCTTGAATTGCTTCGGTATACATCACTGCATGCAATCCACCCAACACTGTATATACTCCAGTAACCACCACCAAAATGATAGCACCCGTCCAAAAATCAACACCCATAAACTGATTGAATACCAATGCCCCTGCAAATATGGTAACCGATGCTTTGGCAATTACATAACTGATCAATTGTATAATCGTCAGTAATCTTCTCGATTGTGGATTGAATCTTTTCTCCAAAAATTCTGGCATGGTATACACAGAGCTGCGAATATAGAAGGGTACAAATACCCAACCGAGAATCAGTACGATATAGGAATGCAATTCATAATGCCCCAACACAGTTCCGGATTTTGCTGCAGAGCCCGCCAAGCCTACAATGTGCTCAGAGCCAACATTGGAAGCAAGTATCGAAGCACCAATCACGAACCATCCTAAATTTCTATTGGCCAGAAAATAATCAGAAGTCGTTTCCTTGCTTTTACGAATGCTCCAAATAGAAACACCGGCAATCACAAGTAAATAGAGCACTACAAATAACCAATCAATCGGACCAAGAAAATTCATATGCAGCAATTTGGTATCAATATAACCAAATTAGTGCAGAACTTATTTCAAGTGAACTCTTTTCTCACCCGCTGTTACAGCAATCGGTAATACATTTTGTTTGGGTGGAAGAGGGCATGTTGCAAACACAGAAAATGCACATGGAGGATTAAGCGCTTTATTGAAATCAACTACTGTTTTTCCATTTGCATCTGGTTTGGGTATGTACATAAATCTTCCCGACTCGTATGTGAATTCAGCATTGGTTTCATCGCCAAATAAAATAAACAACTCATCGCCTCCTTCGTCTACTGCATCGAGCTTGTATTTCTTTCCATCGATTTCAAAAACTATTTTCCCGGGAGAAGGTTGCTGATAGGTTTGCCCCAACACATTTGTTATGCTCACCGTAGCATACAAACCTGGTTCCAGTCTTGCTTCCACTTTCCATTTAGACGAAGGTTTATATCGTTCGATGTGCTGAAATGTTTTCAAATTAGGATGATCCAAATCCCTGAACCTCACACCTACACGATCTTCTCTTTTGATTATAGTCCAGCGAAAAGTTCCATAAGAAAGCTGAACACCTTGAGAGTTGTTCAATTGAAAGATGGAAAGCTCCTGTACCTTTTCTTGCTTGTTATAAACATCATTACCTGGTGCTGTCTTCCAAATCACCTCTTTATCGGTAAGTACAAATGTTCCTATGAAAGATGGAAAACGTGGATCATTGAACACAATTTCATTGGAGGAAGCAGCTCCGAATTTATTTTCACCCTTGGTCAACCAAAACAAACCCGCCAGATTCACCCAGCCATTGGCCGATTTCAACGAGCTGATTCTTTTCTCGTCCCACTGCTTGATATCTTCCTTTAAACTCTTTACATCGGATTGTCCAACTACCACTTGTGAAAAAAATACGAACAGT
>JAURIR010000113.1 GCA_030832645.1 Chitinophagales bacterium
TCAAACTGAAACTGGTTCTGATTTAAAAATGCCAATCGCTCACCGGGAGTGATATCTACAGATCCTTTATTTGGTTCTATTTCCCCGCTGAGTATCTTTAAAAAGGTACTCTTACCAGCACCATTGGCTCCAATTACGCCGTAGCAATTTCCTTTGATAAAGTTGATATTCACTTCATCAAACAAAACTCTCTTACCGTAGGCCAGGGTGATATTACGTGCGCTGATCATCTTTCTAAAATTTACTTTTTGAAGGCTGCAAAGTTAGCCCTTTTACGGGTCATTTTCAGCTTTAATACGTATCTTAAATCTCTAAAATTAAGCCATGAAATTGTCCAAATTGATAGGGTTGTTCCTCGCATCAGCGTTCACCCTTGCTGCCAATGCACAAACATCTGTGCAAACTGTAATTGAAACAAAGACCAAGGCCATTTCTCCAAAATTGATAGAATGGAGAAGGCATATTCACCAAAATCCGGAATTAGGAAACCGTGAATATAAAACACAAGAATACATCGCTAACCATCTCTCAAAATTGGGAATTGAAGTAACCAAATTGGCGAAAACAGGCGTGTTGGGAGTTCTCAAAGGAGGAAAACCCGGACCAGTCATTGCCATCCGCGCCGATATTGATGGATTGCCTGTTAGAGAACGTGTAGACATTCCATTCAAATCAACAACTGTGTCAGAATACATGGGCAATCAGGTGCCGGTGATGCATGCATGCGGACACGATACCCATACTTCTATATTGATGGGGACTGCAGAGGTATTGGCTTCCATGAAAAAAGATTTGCCAGGAACAGTTAAATTTTTCTTTCAGCCTGCTGAAGAAGGTCCACCTGCTGACGAAGAAGGCGGAGCACCCTTGATGATCAAAGAAGGTGTTATGGAAAATCCTAAAGTGGATGCAGTACTGGGTTTACACATTGCATCTGGATTGGAAATCGGGAAGATTAAATACAAGCCAGGATCGATGATGGCTTCCTCTGATTGGTTCACCATCAAAATCCATGGAAAACAAACCCATGGATCTACACCTTGGACGGGCATTGATCCTGTTGTGATCGGTTCCCAAATCATCAATCAACTGCAAACCATTGTAAGCAGACAAGAAGATCTTACAGTTGCGCCATTGGTTGTTACTGTTGCAAAGTTTCATGCCGGTGTGAGAGCAAATATTATCCCCGAAGATGCCGAGTTGGAAGGAACCATTCGTACACTAGATAGTAAGATGCAAAAAGATGTACACGAAAAAATTCGTAAAATATGTCAGGCTGCCGGGGATGCATGGGGAGCTAAAGTAGAAGCAATAATAGATACCAAAACACTTGTTACATATAACGACTCTGCTTTGGTTAACATGCTGATTCCCTCATTGGAAAAAGCAGCAGGAAAAGAAAATGTTGATTTGGGAAGATGGACAACAGGTGCAGAGGACTTTTCATTCTTCAACGAAAAAGCACCTTCTTTCTTCTTTAACCTTGGGGGAATGCCAAAAGGTATGGACCCAAATAAAGCTGCTCCTCACCATACACCGGATTTTTATATTGACGACAGCATGTTAGATGTAGGTGTAAAAGCATTCTGTAATATGGTGTTTGATTTTGCAGCAAAGAAAAAATAATTATTATCGGTTGACAGTTAACTGATACCGGTTAACTGTCAACTTTGTATTCTCTGGCTCCGAATAAAATACTTCCTACTCTGATCATAGTTGATCCGTATTCTACTGCAATCTTATAATCGCTGCTCATTCCCATAGAGAGTGTATTGAAACCTTCTGCTTCTGACTTATACGTAGATTTTATTTCGTCGAAAATAGACTTCAACCCCTGAAACTCAGCAGCTATAATCGTTTCATCGCTTGTAAAAGAAGCCATTCCCATTAGTCCCTTTAAAGAAACGTGACTATACTTTTTCTCGAGAAATAGTTCAGCGGCTGTTTTTCTCAACTCATCCAGATCAAATCCAAATTTTGTTTCCTCTTGAGCGATGTGCACTTGCAACAAACAGGAAATTTGTCGATTCGCCTTTCTTGCTTCCTTATCAATTGCTTGCAACAATTTAGCACTGTCAACGCCATGAATAAGTGAAACAAAGGGAGCAATGTATTTAATCTTATTCGATTGCAAATGTCCAATGAAATGCCATCGAATATCTTTGGGAAGCTCCTCTTGCTTTTTTACCAACTCCTGCACATAATTTTCCCCGAAATCTCTGTGACCGAGTTCATAAAGAACCATAATATCCTCGTTGGGCTTGGTCTTGGAAACAGCGATCAATTGTACACCTCGCTCATCGCAATATCTCTTTAAAGCATCGTACGCGACTTGATCAATCGGCATAGAAATTATCTTTCAATTTGATGTGAAATAAATCAGCTGCAAAGTTCACGAAAATAAAGCCAATATCATTACTTTCATTTACAATTTACCGCATGAGTCAGTCGCAGGCAACATTGAATTTTAAAGTACAGCGTATCGTTGCTATAGTGGCCGTTGCATTATTTATATGCAAAATCGTTGCCTGGTGGATGACCAAATCGGTTGCAGTACTTACCGATGCATTGGAAAGCACCGTAAATGTTGTTGCTGGTTTCATTAGCCTATATAGTTTATACGTTGCCTCTAAACCAAGGGATAAAGAACACCCTTACGGACACGGAAAAGCAGAGTTTGTTTCCGCTGCTGTGGAAGGCAGCCTGGTTACTATTGCTGGATTTGTTATCATTTACGAAGCGATAGATAATTTCATCCATCCCCATACCATTCAGAAACTGGATACAGGTATGATGATCATTGGCTTTACTGCACTAATCAATTACGGAACCGGATGGTATGCCATACGTACAGGCAATAAGAATAATTCCCTTGCACTGGTTGCCTCAGGCAAACATTTACAAAGCGATACGTATTCAACCATCGGTATCATTGCTGCGATGGCGGTAATTTTTTTAACCGGGTGGATTTGGATGGATAGTGTGATTGCTATTGGGTTTGCATTTTTCATCATCTATACTGGTTACACCATCGTAAGAAGTAGTATTGCGGGCATCATGGACGAAGCAGACCACGCCCTGCTGGAAAAGCTAGTGGCAAGAATGAATGAAAACAGAAGAGACAATTGGGTAGATCTTCATAACCTGCGCATCATAAAATTTGGATCCGTTATTCATGTCGACTGCCACCTAACTGTTCCTTGGTTCCTCAATGTGCACGAAGCCCACAACGAAGTAGATGCGTTCAGTGAAATTGCAAGAAAGGAATTTGGGGAGAGTGTTGAATTATTCGTCCATGCAGATGGATGCTTAGATTTCTCTTGCAAAATTTGCAACAAAGCAGACTGCACTCAACGAAAAAATACATTTGAAAACAGAGTGGAATGGGATGTTCACAACATCTCAAGCGATGAAAAACACGGTTTAGCCATTGGATAAATCCGAAAACAGCATTTCAGGACCACATTCATCGATTTCTTTCTTTCCAACGTTTAGTTCCAGGTCTTTCAGTAAAGTGGACATACATACTTCCAGGGCTCTGGAAATTTTACAGACCTGTAACACACTGGTATTGATTTTACCCAACTCGATTCTGCTCATTTGGGTATATTCAATTCCGACTAAATCTGCTAGTGCTTGAATGGTAAGGTCTTTTTGCAAACGGGCTTTCCTGATTCGTTGACCGAGCTCAAGGGCAACAGGCTTTACACCTGCGGTAGATGCATTGCTGTACATAGTAGTTAGGTATTGGATGTTCGAAATTCGCCCTTTGACAGGCTAGTTTCATGACAAATATAGTACAATTACGTATAAATACTTAATCAAAAATATAGTTGATTGTTAATCAATCAATTGGGCTCCTGCTGACTGAGACAGTGGAAGCTTCCCAAACCCCATATAATATCGGTGGAGTCTATGCCTACCACCTCTCTATCGGGGAAGCATTCGCCGATGATAGAAAGTACTTTTTCGTCTCTGGCACATCGATAAGTAGGAACAATTACTTGCTGATTGGCAATATAAAAGTTTGCATACGATGCAGGCAAACGCTGTTCCTCCCAGATCACATCATCGGGCATCGGAATTTCTATGATATTCAATTGCTTTCCATTTAGCA
>JAURIR010000114.1 GCA_030832645.1 Chitinophagales bacterium
AATTCCATCAATGCACGAAGCCTGGTTGCCATTGATGAATGGACTAGGTTTCAAGAAAGATACGGCAGAGATGTAGAGTTGAAAAAGTTTGATAGAAAAGAGTTGATCATTGATATGGAAAAACCAAGGCTATTTTTAAAATGGTTGTGGTATACATGGCTGCTTCCTACACGCATATGAAGATGAAACGAATTCTGTTTATTATAGGTCTGCTGGTTGTAGAAAATCAATATGCACAGTCATATAACCTTGATTCTCTTATTTCAATAATTATAAAGGATATTGAAAAAGAACAAATAAAAGAGCAGGGAGAATTTTATCCGGGGATGTTTTATAGTTTCAGGGGTGCAGCTGTTTTTCCGCATAATTTTCAACCCGATAACAATATATTTTTCACTGCGATAGGAAGTTTCACATTAAAAAATCTGAAAAAAGATATTGCTCCTAAACATCAGATAGTCATCGATTCAATTCTAGCAAAAAGCAGTCGATCCTTCCCCTATTATCAAAATAAAAATGGATTACCACTCTACAATTTTTGGCCAACCGGTGGAAAGATTATGCCACACAGCTTCATTGCCCAGCATCTAACGAAGCAATTTACCATCAGCGAAGATGCAGATGATACCGTAATGATATTGATGTCGCTTTTGAACAAAGACTCCTCCAATAATTATGTAAAAAAAAGACTGGAAGAAGTAAGTAACCAAGGCAGTGCAGGAAAACAAATTCGGTCTACCTATAAAAGATTCAGAGAATACAATGCTTATACCACTTACCTGGGATATAAAATGCAAACCGATTTTGACTTTTCGGTTCAGTGCAATATCCTCTATTTCAACTATGCAATAAAAATGGGGTTGGGTAAACAAGATAGCGCAACACTTGAGCTGCTGAGTGCCATGACCAAAGAGAGGCTTTATATGAAAAGACCAAGGTATATTTCACCCTACTATGGACGCCCTTCGTTGATCTTGTATCATTTAACCCGACTCATGGCGCGTTTTCACCCAGCCGAATTGGAATCGTATAAACCAATCATCATTGAAGATGTAAGAACACTCCTTTCAACAGCAAAAACACCTTTGGAGAGGGTATTGCTTTCTACTTCTTTGCTAAGATTGGGTGCAAGAAGTTCATTGCCTTCAGAACGAGAGATACAGATGATCCGATGGATGGAGCAACATAAATTTTCCTTTTTTCAGGCGAGGCCGGCGTATTGGTGCAGACCTTGGCTGAAGAGTATCCTGCTGCATGCAGAGGGAGTGAATTACAATTTCTTTTCGCCAACATACGATAAAATCTTACTTCTGGAAAACCTTGTACTCCATCAGAAAAACAACACCCCTACTTCTTATTAGAGGCCGACCTTACTGCAAGGTTGCAGCGGTATACACCTGCCTTTGCTTTTTGATCGATTGAATTTTTATAAGGATAGTCCTTCATCGAAATAGCCGTCTTAAAAAATGTTGCTGCCTTGGTAAAGTCTTTTCGATCTTCGTAAATAAGTGCAGTTTGCAAGGCTGATCTTGCAGCAAAATAATCTTTCACATTTCTACCAAAAGTGATCGCAGAAGTATAGTATTTTATAGCAAGATCTTTTTCGTCTAACAAATCATAGTTTCTTGCCAATCGATATACAAACTCAGCTTTGTCGGATGCAATAGAAAAATCATCTGTAGATTTTCCCTTGAATAGATCGAGGGATTCTTTGAACATACCGCCATCGCTCAACAACCGAGCTTTCAGCAAGATTGGATGCGGCCATATTCCAGCTTCTGCATTGGATAAGGCCATTTTATCTGCGTCTGGCACTTCAGTTCCTTTAACAATTACCATTCTTCGGTATTCATTGGCTTTTTTAAGATCTCCCTTTAAATATGCTATCCAACTCAACTTTTCATACGCATCTTTTACATAAAAATTACCCATGAAGGTTTGAACGAATGTTTGAAATGCTGTTTCCGCCTGATCCAATTTCAATTGATTCAGGTATCCAAATCCTTTTTCATAATTCCAAAAAGGAACCTCAGAGTACATATCAGATTTCACGATACCGTCTGCTATTTCCACGGCTCGCTTTGCTTGTTGATTACCTAAATAGAGGTTGGTAGCCATATAGGCATGCAAATGATTGCGTTTAAAATCATAGTCGGCCTTTTCTAAAAAATTAAGTGCCTTGTTTTTATTCCCTTCAAATATTACAACCAGATAGGGATATATCAACATGGCTACATTTTTACTGATCTTATTATAAGTATCTTTAGAATAGATGTATTTGTTGATCATGGCAATGCCCCCATTGATATCCCCTGGCATACCGATGATATTTAACAGCCATTGATAATTATTGGGCACAGATCCCAGTAATGTGGTGAGAAGACCAAAATAAACATCGTTGGGACTGAAATTGGGGAATTTCTTCTTGTTGTCTTTAAAATAAAGATAGGCTTTTCGAAAATCCCATGCCGCTTCCAGATTTTTCTCGAAACGTACTGCTATTGCTGCTTTACTAAGGTACAACACTCCCAAACTATAATCGTGAAATGGTGAGTTTTGAGGTCCTTTTTCAATTTTTTCGATACGTTCTGAAAATAGAGGATATGCTGTTTTAAAAACCTCTTTGTTCTCATTAAAAAAGAGTTCGTAGAGATCTGCGTGGCTCTCTAATAGATCGAGACAAAGATTTTGAGGATGGATTTTTCTTTCGGCCTGAATAGCCTTTTTGGCTTCAGGAATGCGCATGGAGGTTACTGCATCATTTATTTGCTGGATGCGATCATCCCATTGAAAGTACGTTTGGGCTTGGAGATGAATAACACTAAAAACTAAAAATAAAGAAGCTATTACTGCCCTCATACAATAAAAGTAATCAATAAAATGTGTTGCAGTAATTGTAGATGCACAAAAAAAGGGTTAAGTATAGCTTAACCCTTTTGAAAATTTTTGAGTTAGAATTATTTCTTAATCAATATAAACTCTACCCTTCTGTTCAACCTACCATCGTCTTCTGTTAGCCCAGACTTAGCAGGATGGCTCTTTCCGTAATACTCCAACTTGAATCGAGTAGGATCAATGCCTTTTGCAGCCATGTAATTATTTGCTGCATATACACGGTTCTTCGACAGCTTGATATTATAATCTACATTCCCCTTCAAATCTGTATGTCCCAATAAGATAAATCCATAAGTAGGATTTTTCTTAAGAAAAGCAATAGCCCTGTTTAAGGTAGCTATACTGGTTGGCGTCAATGCATATTTATCAAAATCAAAATAGATGATGAAATAAACAGAATCCAACACCATGTTAGAACCAGCAGGTACCGCTGGAATAGATGCAGTAGGTGCAGATGCAGGAGCAACGGGCTCTGCAGCAACCGGTGATGGTGCCTTTGCTAAAACAGGTTCTGCAACCGGTGCTTTTGGTGCAGGTAGTGCACGCGTTCCAACATACAAAACAGGCGACTGTGCAGCCGAACTTACCGAAGGGGTCGTTAAGGTTGCGACATCAGCCACTCCAGGCTTTGAAGAGGTGGGCTCATACGCCATTACTTGATATTCTCTGTTAGGCCTTGCATTTGCAAATGAATAATTACCGTTTTTATCAGAAACCAATGAATCTACTTTTACCAATGATCCATCTTCCTCCTTCACATACAATGCTAGAGGTACCGCATTTGCTCTTAAACTCGTGGATTTATCCAAAACAAATCCTGTTACCGGAGTAAATACTTTCTGATAATTGAAAGCAAATACATCGTCTGATCCAAATCGATCACTCGTAAAATATCCGGTGCTTCCATTATCTGCAGTAAACACACCAAACTCATCATACGATGAATTCAATGGATAGGACAGATGTTCAGGTGCTCCTGCAACATTTCCACTTTTAAAAGATACTCTGTAAATATCCAATCCTCCCAAACCCTGCAATCCATCGGTACTGTAATACAAATCGCCGTTGGCAGCAAAACTTGAGAACACCTCATTTCCACTGGTATTCAACTTATCCAATGCAGCAGCGGTTGACCAAGAACCATCCGCGGATT
>JAURIR010000115.1 GCA_030832645.1 Chitinophagales bacterium
AACCACAATGAAGCAGTACTTTTTTGACATAAGCAATTGTTGATTTGGGTCCCAAGATAATGAATTGTAGTAAAAAAAGCAGTATGGGAGTATGGATATCCTATTATCTCGAACCCCTTAAAAACTAGTCAAAAGTTCGATATTTGTTAATCCTTATGAATTGGATTCAATAGATTACGGAATAAGACAGTTTTATACACGCCTCTAGAATTTTATCTGATTTATCGAAAAAATATAGAATATCTTGACAAATAGGGGTATTTAAAGAATGAAAAGGCATGATTCCTCTAGCGGATAGAAGCAATATAATCCACCAATTTTGCTGCTAAATTTGCTGTAATGTTATCTTGATCAACAGTTGGATTTAACTCTGCAACATCACAAGAAATAACTTTTCTGGTTTCAAACAAGAAGTCCAACATTTTGTAGATAAAATTTGGCGAAAAGCCCAATGGAGAGGGGGCGCTCACACCAGGAGCATAGGCAGATGAAAAGCCGTCCATGTCTATCGAAATGTACAAATAGTCGTTATTGTTGATGAATGTTATGAGTTTATCTTGAATATTTTTAATGTCCCTATCAGATGGTTCACAATCCTTGCTGTACACAAATTCAACCTGTTCATTTTTTGCAATTTCAAATAAAGCAGGGGTATTTGATTGACGTTGAATGCCAATTACAAAATAATCAACCGATTCGTTTTGTTGTCTTAGCGAAGTAATGATTTGATTAAATGGAGTTCCTGAATTGGGCTTGTCTTCGATTGGTCGCAAATCAAAATGGGCATCAAAATTGATGATTCCAATTTTTCGGTGAGGTAAATGTTTAGTGGCTTCTCTAATGCCCATAAAATGACCATAGGCGATATCATGCCCACCTCCAATGCCGATTGGAAAAATATTTTGGGTGATCAGCTGGGAAATGATTTCAGAAAAAGCTTGTTGACAAGCTTCCATGTCTTTGTTTACACAAGCTACATTTCCCAGATCCACCAGTCTTTTGTTGTCAAAATGCAATGGCAATTTAGCAAGTTTTTCTCGGACTGAAAGAGGACCGTTCATTGCACCCACGCGACCATAATTTCTTCTGACCCCTTCATCGCATTGATATCCTATCAAGGCTATGGCGGGCTTTTTTTCAATTGAATGGTCCTTCTTGATTTTTTCCTCGTCGAGAAAATTTCCAATATCCGCCAGTTCAATTGCCTGATACCAGTATTGGATACCCAATGCAGCATCTGTTTTTCTTCCATCCCAATTGTTGATTTGACCAGGCGCATAAGTAACGTTCAAGTTCTTCAGGATACTGTTTTTCATTGTGAGGTTCAATTTACTTCTATTCCTTTCAGATATACTTTATCAATCTGTAGTGATCCAAACGAGTAAGGAATGAATGCGTATGAGTTGATATTTTTAGTCATTATCAAATTCGCCCGCTTCCCAATGGTGATAGAGCCAGTTTCATTTTCAAGCCCCATCGCATATGCCCCATTGATGGTGGCTGCATTGATGGCTTCCTCCGGTGTCATTTTCATTTTAATGCAAGCGGTGGCTACGACAAAGTTCATATTGCCTGAAGGGGAAGAACCCGGATTATAGTCAGTAGCCAATGCCAAGGGGAGACCACTGTCTATCATGAGTCTTGCAGGAGTATAAGGGATCCCTAAGAAATAAGAACAACTGGGCAATGCCACTGGCATGGTTTTGGTACCTTTCAATACTTCAATGTCTTCCATTCTCATTTCCTCCAAATGATCTACGGATAAGGCATTGTATTCCACCCCGACTTGTACACCTCCTATGGCTGTAAACTGATTTACATGGATCTTTGGAATCAAACCATATTTTTTTCCTGTTGCTAAAATCAATGCTGTGTCTTCTAAGGTAAAATAGCCTGTTTCACAAAATACATCAATGTAACTGGCCAATTTTTCTGCTGCCACTTTTGGAATCAATTCATCAGTCAACAGTTGCAAATATCCTGCTTTGTTGTCATTGAAATTGGCCGGAACTGCATGTGCTCCCAAAAACGTGGCTTCAATGGCAATGGGATAATTTGTTTTTAATCGTTGAATCACACGAAGCATTTTCAATTCACCCTCGATCGTTAGGCCGTAGCCAGATTTTATTTCAATGGCACCCGTTCCCAAACGCATCACTTCCTCTAGCCTTAGTTTACTCTGTTCATACAATTCTTCCTCTGTGGTTTCATTTAACATTTTAGCGGAATTTAAAATGCCACCTCCTTTTTGGGCAATCGCTTCATAGGTTAATCCATTGATTCTGTCTACGAACTCACCTTCTCTGCTTCCTGCATAAACAATATGGGAATGTGCATCACACCAAGAGGGTAGTATCATCTTTCCAGTAGCGTCAATCACTTCATCGAATGCTATTTCCGGACAGGTTTCCATGGTTCCATAGTTGGCAATTCTGCCATCCTCCACTACCAGAAAAGCATTCTTTATAGTGGGCAAAACACTCATTTCCTTTCCTGAAACAAATGAAATGAATTCCTTGCGTACCTGAACCAATTCTTTAATATGCTTAAATAATATGTGCATCAAAACAGATTTTTTAAAATAGTATCATCCACCAAATTGGGAATTGTGACTTTTAAACTGGGCGTTCGTTCCATTTCCCTTTTGATGGTAAATAATGCTTCTTCATTGCGTGCCCAACTTCGACGTGCAATTCCATTGTTTACATCATAAAAAAGCATGCTTTTTAATCGAACATCCGCCTCAGGACTGCCGTCTAGCACCATGCCAAATCCACCATTGATCACTTCGCCCCAACCCACACCTCCTCCATTGTGAATCGATACCCATGTAGCCCCTCTAAAGCTGTCTCCAATCACATTGTGCATGGCCATGTCTGCTGTATACTTGCTGCCATCGTATATGTTAGATGTTTCCCTGTAAGGTGAATCTGTTCCACTCACGTCATGGTGGTCTCTGCCTATGACAACAGGCCCGATTTCACCAGCAGCAATTGCCTCGTTAAACGCTGCTGCAATTTTCGAACGACCTTCTGCATCTGCATATAAAATGCGCGCTTGAGAGCCTACCACCAGTTTGTTTTTTTTAGCATCTCTTATCCAGGTGATATTGTCTTCCATTTGCAATTTAATTTCCACAGGGGCGTTCTCTGCTAAATTTTTCAAAACTTCCATTGCAATTTGATCTGTCTTGTCCAAATCTTCAGGCTTGCCTGATGTGCATACCCACCGAAAAGGTCCAAAACCATAATCAAAGCACATCGGTCCCAAAATGTCCTGTACATAGGATGGATACCTAAAGTTAGTTTTATTTTCATCCATGATATCCGCGCCAGCCCTAGAAGCCTCCAATAGAAAAGCATTTCCGTAATCAAAAAAATAAGTTCCCCTTGCAGTATGATGATTAATAGCGGCAGCATGTCTGCGCAAGGAATCTTGTACTTTTTCTTTGAATTTTTCAGGTTCCTCGCTCATCAAGTGGTTGGACTCTTCGTAGGAAAGGCCTACCGGATAATAACCACCCGTCCAGGGGATATGCAAAGAGGTTTGGTCGGACCCAACATGAATGAAAATATTTTCCTTTTCAAATCGCTCCCATATTTCTACCACATTGCCAATAAAAGCAATAGACAGAAACTCCTTTTTTTCTTTTGCCGTATTTACACGCTCAACCAGCCTGTCAATGTCTTCAATCAATATGTCTACCCAACCCTGATCAAATCTTTTCCTGGCCGCTTTAGGATTGACTTCAGCACAGATGGTAATGCAACCCGCAATGTTTCCGGCTTTGGGTTGCGCACCACTCATGCCACCCAATCCAGCGGTTAGAAAAATTTTTCCTGCAGGGGTTTCCCCTGATGGTAATATTTTTCTGAATGCATTCATCAATGTTATGGTCGTTCCGTGAACAATGCCCTGTGGTCCTATGTACATGAAGGAACCCGCAGTCATTTGTCCATATTGGGTAACACCCAATGCATTGTATTTTTCCCAATCATTTGGTTTTGAATAATTGGGTATCATCATTCCGTTTGT
>JAURIR010000116.1 GCA_030832645.1 Chitinophagales bacterium
AAAGTGATGATCGATTGGGTGGCCAATCATACCGGGTGTGATCATCAATGGACAATCACTCATCCTGAATTTTATAAACGAAATGAGCACGGTCTGTTTTACGATGCGCACGGTTGGGACGATGTCATTGATTTGGATTATAGCAACCCTGCATTGCGTGCAGAAATGATCAATTGCATGAAGTATTGGATCCAAGCATGTGACATAGATGGCTTCCGATGTGATATGGCGATGCTGACACCGGTTGATTTTTGGATGCAGGCGCGCACTGAATTGGAGCCGCTCAAAAAGTTATTCTGGTTAGCAGAATTGGATCCGTTGGATCAACCTGATTACATGCAGGTATTTGATAGTGCCTATACTTGGCGATGGATGAATGGGGCAAAACAATGTAAGCAGGAGGGAGCAACACATATTTATGCATTACGCGAAATCCTAGGTCATTACCAACAGATATTACCGTTGAACTGCTCTCCAGCTTGGTTTACAAGCAACCACGATGAAAATAGTTGGAACGGAACTGAATACGAAAAATACGGTGAGATGGCACTTCCTTTGGCAGTTTTTAGCTGCACCTGGAGAGGTATTCCGTTGATATACAGTGGACAGGAACTTCCCAATCATAAGAGACTGGCATTTTTCGATAAAGACCCCATTGAGTGGTCAGCTGTAACTAAACTGCATAATTTTTATGCAGTATTACTGGGATTAAGAAAGAAAAACAAGGCTTTTTCTTCTTCCGGATCTCCTGATAATCTCTCAGAGATTAGAAACAGTGTCGAACACCATGTCTTGAGTTTCAAAAGACAGAATGGCGATTCAGTTGCATTTATTATGATTAATTTCTCGCAATACGATCTTGCGAATGTAGAATTTGAGACAGGGAATTTTGAGAATTCTTTTACTGAACTATTCAGCAATGAAAAACGCAGATTTGATGCCAATTTTCAATACATCGACCTGAAAGCCTGGGGATATACCATTTGGGTCAACTAAAAAAGGCAGGATGAATCCTGCCTTTCTATAATTTGGTTGGTTAAATTATTCATTGATTTCGATAGGGTACTGATACATCCCATCATAGCCTGGATAGAAACCCTCCAACATCAATTTCTTTGGAGACTTTGCAATAGCGCTCATTAATTCTTCTACTGATTTAACTTCTGTGCCATTGGCTTTCAAAATAATAAATCCGTCTTTCATACGTGTTTGTTCATCGATCAACCCACTTTCAATTTTACTAACTACTACACCACCTTTGACCCCATATTCAGTTGCTTTCTTCTTGTCGAGCGGTTGAAAGGTTGCTCCTAATTTATCGGAAACTGTATTTTTCACTAGATCGTAGGTGCCTGTTTTATTTTTAAGTGTTACGCTGGTTGTAAACTCCTTACCGTTTCGGATATAGTTTACATTGATTTTATCTCCAGGTTTGTAACTGGCAATTTGTTCTACCATTTCGCTGCCGGCTGTTACCTTACTGCCGTTTATTTTAGTGATGTAATCGCCCGACTTTATTCCAGAACTCGCCATGGCGCCGTCTTTGGCAACATCCAATACCAAAACTCCCTGGCCTTCCTTGTAATTGTTTTTAGTCTTTTCGGATTCTGGAGCGGTTTCTGGTAGGTAACTTATTCCTAAGTATGCTCTTTGGACAGTACCGTATTGCAATAAATCGTTGATGATTTTTTTAACAATGTTTACTGGTATTGCATATGAGTAACCTGCATAAGCACCAGTAGGAGAGGCAATGGCAGAAACAATTCCCACTAATTCTCCAGTAGTACTTACCAACGCACCACCTGAATTTCCTTGGTTTACTGCTGCATCTGTTTGAATAAACGATTCGATAGGAGAATTGCTTTTTCTGGCATTTAATCCAAGCGATCTGGCCTTTGCACTGATGATACCAGCAGTTACTGTAGTTTCTAAATTCAATGGATAGCCAACTGCAAGTACCCATTGTCCGAGTTTTACATTGTCTGAATTTCCATATAATAAAAAGTTCAAGCCCTTTTCTTCTATTTTGATCAAGGCAAGATCGCTGCTAGGATCCGCCCCAATAATTTTTGCCTTGTATTGTTTTTTATTATTCAGCGTAACGGTGATTTCACTTGCTTCGTCAATCACATGGTTGTTAGTAACAATATAACCATCCTCGCTAATGATTACTCCCGATCCACTGGCACGTTGTGGCATACTCCTCATTTGTGGACCATTGAAAAAGTCATCAAAGAAGTCTTCTCCAAAAAGATCGCTGAAAGGACTTCTTCTGTTTTTAGGTAAATTATTACTCGCTTGGTTACTTCCAATGGTAGTAGTGATATGAACCACCGCAGGTACTGCTGCCTGAGAAGCAGGTTGAAAATCTACGGGTTGCCCGGGTACATTATTGTTGCTGTCAAAAAATCCGGCATAACTCGCAGGTAATTTTGAAATATTTTGTTGAAGAGCGGTTGGTTTACGTAGAAATGAATCGTAACCAAACATAGCAGCAACGGAAGTTGCTGCACTGATAAGAACAACGGTAAATGTTTGCCTAATATTCATAATTCGTTTTTTTTATATGGAACAAAATTTGTGCCTGATTCAATTGCAAATAAATAAACATGACTGAATTTCAGTCAACCTGTCATCCTATTTAACAAATTCTTAGACGACATGACCTTTTTGGGCTCCTTCAGGACAATTGTTGAAGGAATTCCATCGTGTCAATTCCGTCTGCAAAATCATCTATGTTGGGCGTTTGGGCTTTCCCAAAGGGAGTGAATCCCCTCCCAACGATGCATTGTATTTTGTCGAGATCCAATTGGTCTTGGATACTTTTTTTATCGTCAAAGTATTGATAATGCAGCTGGGAAATGGGGGAGAAGGGTTGTGGATTTTCAATCAAAACAATGGAATCATTGCTCATATAATACACATTATTCATGATGGCAATGGTCAATTGATAGTCGAAATTATTCTTGTATTTGTCGTGCTCTTTGTAATGATCGTATTTTCTCAATGCATTCAGTAGTGGTAGAAAGTCGTGGTTTCTTGGAACGTACAATTGGGTGACGTTTCTACAGCCGAGTCCAAAGTATAATTGGATATCATCTGCCAATGCAATCAATTCTTCAGTGGATTCATTTCCTTCCAAGATGGCCACAGAAGTTTTGTTTTTCCGAATGATGTGTGGGTATTTACCAAAATAATATTCAAAATACCTGGCGCTGTTATTACTTCCGGTAGCTATGTAAGCATCACATCCTTTCAGCATTTCTGAGATAGATACGTAGTCGGCAAATTCAGGATACGTGTCACATAGATTGTCAATAAGGTGTTTAAAGAGGACCGTGTCTTTTGAGGAGAGCTTTACGGAAGCTTTGTATCCAAAAAGAAACGTACAAATCAGATCATGCATTCCCACAAAAGGGATGTTACCTGCCATTATAATTCCAACTTTCTTGTCTTTGGCCTCATCTTGCACCTGATATTTTTTTACAAAAGCAGATAAAACATCTCGTTGAAGCATGCCATGGGCGATATTTTCACCTGCCCCTAGGGCATAAGATGGTAAAAACCATTTGTTTTCATGAAAGGCCCTTTCTCTTGCCTCAGCGTAACCGGGAGAATCTGTTAAGAGATAATTACCGAGATGGGTTAAAATATCTATCCTTTTTTCTAATTTCATACCGTGATTTTCAGATCATTCTGCTAACTTTAAAGAGCGGGGTGATAGCAAAATTAACACCTTGTAGAACCTTAATAAAATATAATAATATGGCAATTAAAATCACAG
>JAURIR010000117.1 GCA_030832645.1 Chitinophagales bacterium
ATATGTTATAACAGCATCCATATAATAATTAATTAGACATCAAAGGCATTGCCAACATCAATAGGTCTTCGTTTTCGTCTTGATCAACCGGTTTTAAGAGTCCTGCTTTTGTTGGAGTAGATAGTTCAACTTTCACATCATCGCTTTCTGTGCCCGACAACATTTCAATTAAAAAACGGGCATTGAAAGAAATTACAATGTCTTCGCCATTGTATTGACAACCCATTCTTTCGTTTCCCTCAAAACTAAAATCAACATCTTGTGCAGTGAGCTGTAATTCATTTCCAGAAATATTCAGTGTAACAAGGTTGGTGCTCTTGTTGCTGAAAATGCTAACACGACGTAAAGCGGATTGAAAATCTTGGCGTCCGATCGTCATGCGGTAAGGATTGTCGGCAGGGATTACCACTTTATAATCCGGAAACCTTGCATCCAATAAACGACAAGAAAGCTCTACTGTTCCGTGTGTGATGAACAGGTGATTGCTGTTGTAAGAAACAGCAATTTGATCTTCGTTATCGGGCAAGGAGGTTTTTAAAAGATTGAGTGGTTTCTTTGGAACGATAAACGAATCCTGTTTTGGACACTTTACATCTTTCAATTTATATCGAACCAAGCGGTGTGCATCAGTAGCAACAAAAGTGAGTCCCGCTTTTTCCAATTCAAAGAAAACGCCTGTCATCGCCGGACGAAGATCATCGTTGCTTACTGCGTAAATGGTTTTATTAATAGCGGTCAACAACGAATGGCTACTCATTGTAAAAGCAGAAGTTCCATCAGCTGGAGGCTCTTTCGGAAAATTATCTGGGTTCTCTCCCATCACCTTGTACTTACCATTGTCACTGGTGATTTCAATACCAAAATTTTTATCGATATCAAACGTCAATGGTTGATTGGGAAGATTTTTTAATGAGTCCATTAATATTTTTGCTGGGATGCAAACGCGTCCACTGTCCTTCGCCTCAATGTCTAAGTGTATTTTCATCACTGTTTCAAGGTCGGTTGCTACAACCGTTAATTTGTTTTTTTCTATTTCAAAAAGGAAGTCTTCCAATATGGGTAGTACGTTGTTGGATCCGATGACACCGTTTATCTGTTGAAGCTGTTTAAGCAGGGCGGATGAAGAAACTATGAATTTCATAAACTGGTATGATTTATATGGAGCAAATATAGTTGGACACAAACGAAATGAAAGGCTGATTTTTCGACATTTTGAGCGAAAAACAATGTTTTAATGTTGAAAACCAATTTGGGCATATGAAGGATGCTGTATATTGCTCAAGATGTTTGAAAATAAAAAGTTTAAAAAACACCATACTCCGGAGCAAGCGTATGTAAAAATCCGCCACTATTGTGCGTTTCAGGAAAGAACTCATTTGGAGGTAAAAACCAAACTGTCTGGAATGGGTATCAGCTGGACGGCTATAAACGAATTGGTATCTAAGCTGATCGAAGAGGGTTTTTTAAACGAAGAAAGATTTGCAAGTGCTTTTGTGGGAGGAAAATTCAGAATGAAAGGATGGGGTAAGAAAAAGATAGAGGCCGAGTTAAGAAAAAAAGGCGTCTCGTCCTATAGCATACAAAAAGCTTTGCGAGAGGAAATAGACCAGGAAACATACGAACAAACTTTGTTGAAACTGATGGAGAAGAAATGGGCCTCCATAAAAGGTCAGGGAGTTACCTCTTACGTAAAACAAGCAAAAACGCGTCAATATTTTTTATCGAGGGGGTATGATAACGGGGTCATCAGTAAAGTGATGAAAAGCATAGCAGAAGCGGAAAAGAATTAAATTTACCCTATGGAAACACTACGCTTTTCATTGATTCAAACCAATCTTATTTGGGAAGACAAAGCAGCCAACTTAAAGAACCTGGAGGAAAAGATTCTTTCCATTCAAGAACCTACCAATATTGTAGTTCTTCCCGAAATGTTTTCAACGGGTTTCAGCATGAATCCGGAGCAATTTGCAGAACCAATGGATGGGGAGACCGTAGAGTGGATGAAAAAAATAGCGGAGAAAAAAGGGCTGATACTTACGGGTAGTCTTATTATAAAAGAAGACGAACAATTTTTTAATAGATTATTGTGGGTGTTGCCCACCGGGCAGATTGGACAGTACAACAAGCGACATTGTTTTTCGCTTGCCGGAGAAGACCAGCACTATGCCCCGGGATCAAAACGGGCGATCGCAACCGTTGGTGGATGGAGAATCAACTTGCAAATTTGTTACGATTTGAGATTTCCTGTATGGGCAAGACAGCAATTGCAATACGATGATGAAGGTATGTACCCCGAGTACGATGTACTATTGTATGTTGCCAACTGGCCAGCATCCAGAAGTCATGCATGGAAAACTCTCTTGACTGCACGAGCCATTGAGAACCAATCGTACGTAATTGGTGTCAATAGAATTGGCGAAGACGGAAAGGGAATTAACCACGTAGGAGATTCCATGGCAGTGGATCCATTGGGGGAAGTTATTTATCATGCAACAGATGGCGAGTCGGTGCAAACCATCACTATAGAAAAAGAAAAATTAGATACTATCAGGGAGCGTTTTCCCTTTTGGAGTGATGCAGACGGATTTTATATTTCTGAATAATTTATTTTTTGAAAGCATTCCAACCTTGAGCAGTTACGTCGAACGTATTGCCACCCTTGGTTTTTATTTTTCCTCCTTGTTCTGCTTCTGTGATATATCCAATTACACTGATTTGCTCGTTCAGTGTTAGCTTTTCGTAATCGTCTTGT
The DNA here is from genome assembly GCA_030832645.1 of Chitinophagales bacterium. Classification (GTDB taxonomy): domain Bacteria; phylum Bacteroidota; class Bacteroidia; order Chitinophagales; family Chitinophagaceae; genus Pollutibacter. The sequence continues at coordinate 2,753 of JAURIR010000117.1, forward strand.
TTGATGGTGAACAACAATTCGTAGTCTTCTCCGCCGCTGAGTGCACAAGCAGTGGGATCAATCTCAAATTTATAAGCAGCATTTCTTGTGTCTTCTGCAACAGGAATTTTTTCTTCGTAGATCACGCAACCCACTCCGCTTTTTTCACAGATATGCAAGATTTCTGAACTCAGTCCGTCGCTGATGTCCATCATTGAAGTGGGTACAACTCCTTGTTGTTCCAAAAATTCAACGACATCTTTTCTTGCTTTTGGTTTTAACAATCGTCCAATAACATAGGATTCGTTTTCTAAATCTGGTTGCACTTGTGGGCTCTCCAGAAATATTTTTTTCTCTCTTTCCAAAAAAAGCAATCCAATATATGCGCCACCCAAATCTCCTGAAACACAGACCAAGTCTCCCTTTTGTGCAGTAGATCTCTTTACTACTTTGTCTTCAACTACTTCACCTATAGCTGTTACAGAAACAATGAAACCCTTTTGAGAAGCAGAAGTATCACCGCCCACCAAGTCAACACCGTATTCTTCACATGCAATGTAAACGCCTTCATAGAACTCCTCCAAGGCCTCTACGCTTACCTTGCTACTGATACCGATGCTCATGGTAATTTGTGTTGGAGTTGCATTCATTGCATATATATCGCTGACATTTACAACTACGGATTTATACCCTAGGTGTTTTAATGGTGTATATGCCAAATCAAAATGAACCCCTTCCAACAAAAGATCTGTAGTAACAACTGTTTGTTTTCCGAAGTGATCAATGACCGCTGCGTCATCTCCCACACCAAGTAT
>JAURIR010000118.1 GCA_030832645.1 Chitinophagales bacterium
AGCCCCATGCTGATCCTCGCTCTGGTAACAGGTTTGATGGCAGTGGGACGATACTTTGCCGGTCCTTTGGTTGAAAGACTTAACACCGTCGGGGTATTATTGGGGTCTGCAATTTTTGGTGTGATTGGTATTTATATGTTGAGCACTATGAGCGGAAACATGCTGTATGTAGCTGCTGTCTTCTATGCATTGGGCATCTGTTATTTCTGGCCCAATATGCTCGGATTTGTTGGATCCAGATTGCCCGAAACAGGCGCTTTGGGATTGTCTATCATGGGGGGCATTGGTATGTTTTCTTCTTCGATGTTCCAGCCTGTCATCGGAGGATGGATAAAAGACAATAAGGTAGCAGCAGAGGCACAAGGATTTATGGGAGATGCGGCTGATCTGGCCGCAGGTCAAATGACATTGTCGAACATGTTACTCTTCCCGGCAATTTTGATTGTTGCATTCGTTGGGTTGTACTTCTTTTCAAAGAAAAAGACTGCATAATAAACCCTGTTTATAAATTTTTAAGAGGGGACAATTGTCCCCTCTTTTTTTGTACTTTTAAAATCGATTTTTCAACGAACAATTTCAAGTAGAATATATGAACAGAAAACTCAGAATGGGAATGGTAGGTGGAGGTAAAGATGCTTTCATCGGCGCTATTCATAGACATGCAGTAGGTATCGATGGGCTCATTGAATTGGTTTGTGGTGCGCTCAGCATCAATCCTGAAATCGCAAAAGATTCTGGCCAATCACTATTTCTTGCAGAAGAAAGAATCTATCTCACTTTTGAAGAGATGATTACGAAGGAAAGTAAACTTCCTGCAGACAAGCGCATGGATTTTGTTACCATAGTAACTCCCAACTTTGCTCACTTTGCTCCTGCTATGATGGCCATGGATCATGGGTTTCACGTTGTAATTGAAAAACCAATTGCGTTTACATTAGACGAGGCAAAGCAATTAAAAAAGAAACAGGAAGAGACAGGGCGTGTTTTGTGTTTGACACATACCTATTCTGGATATCCTTTGGTGAAGCAAGCCAAACAAATGGTGAAGGAAGGTGCTTTCGGAAAAATCAGAAAAGTTTGGGTAGAATATCCACAGGGATGGTTGAGTAAACTAACCGAGAGAGAAGGCAATGCACAAGCTGCATGGAGAACAGATCCAACCAAGAGCGGAAAAAGCGGTTGCATGGGTGATATCGGAACACACTCTGCGCACCTTGCAGAATACATTACCGGATTGAAGATTACACATCTTTGCGCCGACTTAAATGTAATGGTGGAAGGAAGAATGTTGGATGATGACGGAAACGTTTTATTGAAATTTGAAAACGGTGCTGCTGGTGTGTTGATGGCATCTCAGGTGGCTGCAGGTGAAGAAAATGGAATCAAGATTCGCGTATACGGTGAGAAAGGTGGATTGGAGTGGGCACAACACGAACCCAATACAATGTTGGTAAAATGGTTGGATCAGCCCACACAAATATTTAGAGCAGGTGGTAATTATGGCGGAAGACTTTCTTCCTTTGCCATTCACAATTCCAGAACTCCTGGCGGACATCCAGAAGGATATTTAGAGGCATTCGCGAACATCTATAGAAATTTCGCATTGACGCTTGGTGCCAAGATGGATGGAAAAGAACCATCTGCTGAAATGCTTGATTTTCCTGGTGTGGAAGATGGTATACGTGGAATGGCATTTATCGACAATGTAGTTGCTTCGAAGTCTGATCAAAAATGGACACCGCATACTATTTAATTGAAAATTATTTGTGGAATGAAAACGATAAAAGGTCCGGGTATTTTCTTAGCACAGTTCATGGGAGACAAAGCTCCTTTCAATGATTTGTCTTCCATTTGTAAATGGGCAGCATCATTGGGCTTTGTAGGAGTTCAATTGCCATCTTGGGATGCGCGTTGCATCGATTTGAAAAAAGCTGCAGAGAGTAAAACCTATGCAGATGAAATAAAAGGAATTGTTGAATCTGCTGGTTTGAAGATTACCGAATTGTCTACTCACTTGCAAGGACAACTTGTTGCAGTGCATCCAGCTTACGATGCATTGTTTGATGGATTTGCACCGGAGAGTGTTAGAGGAAACAGTAAAGCAAGAACTGCATGGGCAGTTGATCAATTAAAATACGCAGCAAAAGCATCTGCAAATTTGGGATTGAATGCGCATGCAACTTTTAGTGGTGCTTTGTTGTGGCATACCGTTTATCCATGGCCACAACGTCCGGCAGGCCTGGTCGAAACTGGATTCAAAGAATTGGCAAATCGCTGGTTGCCTATTTTAAATGAATTTGATAAAGCAGGCGTTGATCTTTGTTATGAAATTCATCCGGGTGAAGACTTACATGATGGTGTGACATATGAAATGTTTTTAGACAAAGTAAAGCAGCATAAGCGTGCTTGTTTATTATACGATCCCTCTCACTTTGTATTGCAATGCCTAGACTATTTAACCTACATCGATCACTACCATGAACGAATCAAAATGTTTCATGTAAAAGATGCTGAGTTCAACCCAACAGGAAAGCAAGGTGTTTACGGTGGGTATCAAAGTTGGATCAATCGTGCAGGAAGGTTCCGTTCTTTAGGCGATGGTCAGGTAGATTTTGCAGGTATCTTCAGTAAACTGGCATCTTATGATTATGCTGGATGGGCAGTAATGGAATGGGAATGTGCGATCAAACATCCAGAAGACGGTGCAAAGGAAGGTGCTGTATTCATTAAAGATAAAATCATACGTGTAACAGAAAAAGCATTTGATGATTTTGCAGGAACCGGAAGTGACGAAGCATTCAATAAAAAAATATTAGGAATTTAAATAAAAAAGAAAAAACGAGAACATGAAAAAAGTACTATTTACTCTTATGATTGCTGCTGGTGTTTATGCATGCGGATCAAGCAATACAGAAACAACAGAACAAAAGCCTATTAGCAATGCAACCGAAGAAGCCGCACCCAAAGAAGAGGCTGCGCCTGTAGTTGCAAAGAAAGACGGAAAAGCATTGATTGAAGGATCTGATTGCAGAACTTGTCACAAAGACGATGCAAAATTGATTGGACCTGCTTACAAGGATGTTGCAAAAAAATATCCTAGCACACCAGAGAACATTAAAACTTTGGCAGAAAAAGTTATGAAAGGTGGACAAGGCAATTGGGGTGAAATTCCAATGGCCGGCCATCCAAATCTTAGCATGGAAGATGCATCTGCCATGGTAGAGTATATTTTATCAATGAAATAAAAAACCGAACCTGATCTTTCTTCGATTACTTCGGTAAAGTGCCTTAAGTTAAATTCTGATTCGTAAACCGCTTCTAAAGGGAAATACTT
>JAURIR010000119.1 GCA_030832645.1 Chitinophagales bacterium
TGCTGCAAATAAATGGAGCAGACCAATATGCTTCACTTCACCATTCGGTGAGTTGGGATTCGGAACAAACCTCCGCGTAACTGGACAAGTATACCAACTTGTTCCATTGGTTGGACAGAATATGCTCAATACAAAAGCATCTTACGAGGTATTAAAAAACAAATTTGCTTTTGGAAATGCCAATGTAAAAGGCGTGTATTTTGACGAAGAGAATAGAAGACATCTAATAGGTATTCGCCAGGCATATGCTGAAACAGCCAATCAATTGGTGCAGGAAGGTCAGAGGGAGAAAGCTATTGAATTATTGAATATATGCGACAAGAATATGCTGCAAGAAAACTTCCCTTATGCCATTGTGAGCCGACAGAATATTCACAACACTGCAAGCACACAATTCCTGGAGGCAGCCATCAGAGCTGGAGATAAAAAATTATCTGAAAAGGTTTCTGCTGCATTGAAAAAAGATATCAATGAGCAACTTGCCTACTATGCTTATTTGGGAGGCATGAGTGTTCCGGAATTGCAGCAAGCCGTTCAAGATCTTTTATCCAACAAAGGAGACAATCTTACAAATAACCAGCGTCAGATGTTCCAGGAAATCAGGCAGGCGGTGTTGTTGTTGGAGTATATTAGAGGGTTGGAGGCGATGAAAAATTAGTTAACAGTTGACGGTTAACAGTTAACGGTTAACTGTCAACTGTATTGTCTGACGAAAACATCGCACTCATCAAATCTCTGAATTCGATTTTCTCTGAAAGCACTTTCTTGCTAATGAGTGAATAGGCGCTTAGCCCGTATAGGACAAACTCCATCAGCAAAGCTTTGTGCTTGGATGTTGCTTTAGGAAAATACTTCAATACCAAATCAGACAATCCATCAACCCCATTCAATAGTTTCAATCGGTCACTGTCTTTTAAATGAAACAGCATATTGATGGAATTCCCTTGATCAAACCACAAAGTGATTTTTTTATAGGGACTTTCAACTTGTGTTTCTTGTTTGCGTTTCTTTTTGAATTCTTCCGGATCTGGGAAATAGTGTGTAAATATGGTTCGGATAGATTTCTCTAGCAAGTTGACACTTACCTGGTAGGGGCCCTCTTGCTCGCCCTCGTACACCAGCTCAATTTTACCAGTGATGGCAGGAATGATTCCTTGCAAATCACTCATCCAAATCTGTGTGCTTTTTTCTTTGTTGATAAGCGCACGCCTTTCTGCAGCGCTGTACGCATTTTCCATTGCAGCAATAGTCAATCGCGCAGATACGCCACTCTTTTGATCTACGTACTCGCTGGATCTAGCTTCGAATGCAATCTGCTCAACAATGCGTGAAATCAAATCGCTTTTTTCGATCAGTGCATGTTGAGTAGGATGAACCCTTGCTTCCTGTTCAGTGATTGTCAATGCCGCCTCGATGGATTTAGGATAATGCGTAAGAATCTGACTTTCGATACGGTCTTTTAAAGGTGTTACGATTGATCCACGGTTGGTATAGTCTTCTGGATTTGCAGTGAAAACAAAAACAATGTCCAATGGCAAACGCAGTTTAAATCCGCGGATTTGAATATCGCCCTCTTGAAGAATATTGAAAAGCGCTACCTGAATTCTTGCCTGTAAATCTGGCAATTCATTGATTACAAAAATGCAGCGATTGCTTCGTGGAATGATTCCGTAATGTAAGACACGCTCATCGGAAAAATTCAGTTTTAAGTTTGCAGCCTTCACAGGATCGATATCTCCAATCAAATCGGCCACTGAAACATCAGGAGTAGCAAGCTTTTCACCGTATCGCTCTGAACGATGCAGCCAAGCGATAGGGGTATCATCACCCTTTTCTTTTAGCACCGTTTTCCCGTAAGATGAGATGGGATGAAAAGGATCATCGTAAATATCACTTCCTTCAATGTAGGGAATGTATTCATCCAATAATTCAATCATCTGCCTTGCCATTCGTGTTTTTGCTTGTCCACGTAAACCGAGGAATAGCATATTATGCCGGGACAAGATTGCTCTTTCCGTATCCGGAATCACTGTGTCCTCGTAACCGACAATACCAGGAAACCTTTCTTCACCGTTTTGCATTTTACGGATCAGGTTATCGCGCATCTCTTCCTTGATGCTTTTGGCTTTGTAGCCGGAGGCTTTTAATTGTTTTAGGGTTTTTATGTTGTTCATTTAGAAGTTGTAATGGTTGTAGTTGTTTAATAGACTCTGCGTTTTTTCCCTTTTTCAAAATCATCAAAAACGAAACTTCCGAGCTGATCGAGTGAAGCATAAAATGCACGTCCGTTATTACTTTCGGTGAAAGCGCGCACGAAGCTTTGCAGATATGGATCACTGGTGATCATAAAAGTTGTGATCAATATTTTTAATTTTTTGCATTGAGCAGCAAGGTTCAAACACTTGTTGGTGATTTTTCTATCGAGTCCAAATGCATTTTTATAATATTTCTTTCCTTCTTTTAGACAGGTAGGTTTTCCGTCTGTAATCATGAATATTTGCTTATTGGGATTTTTTCTTCTTCGCAAAATATCCATTGCCAATTCCAAACCAGCTACTGTATTTGTATGATAAGGTCCTACTTGCAGATAGGGCAAATCTTTGATTTCGATTGTCCAGGCATCGTTTCCGAAAACAACAATATCCAATGTGTCTTTAGGATATTTTGTTTTGATAAGTTCACTCAATGCCATGGCTACTTTCTTTGCAGGCGTGATGCGGTCTTCCCCATAAAGAATCATGGAGTGAGAGATATCAATCATTAAAACAGTTGATGTCTGTGTTTTAAAATCTGTTTCTCGAATCTCAAGATCTTCTTCTCGTAGATTGAAATTCTCTATTCCGGTATTGATTTGAGAATTTCGGATAGAGCTTACAAAATCAATCTGCTCCATTACATCACCAAATTGAAATGGACGTGTTTCTGGATTGATTTCGTCTCCCTGACCGGTTTTGAATGTGGTATGGTTCCCTTTGTTCCCCTTTTTTAATTTCCCGAAAATTTCGTCTAAAGAACGCTTGCGAATCCCTTGTTCTGTTTTGGGAGTTATTTTTATTTCGCCCCGTTGATTGTCTTCATCTATGTATCCTTTTTGCTTGAGATCCTCTATGAAATCTCCAATGCCGTATTGCGGATTCGAAAACTGGTACTCTTTGTCCAATTCGGTCATCCACCTCAGGGCTTCTTCAGCATCACCGTTGGTATAACTGAGTAGTTGCATGAAAATTTCCAGCAGTCGATCAAAGTCAGACTTTCCCCCTTCGGAGGGAACAAACTT
>JAURIR010000011.1 GCA_030832645.1 Chitinophagales bacterium
TAACTGATGGCATGATGAAAATCCTCGTAATTTTTAGCCCTGTTCAACAACAACCACATCTTCAAAATATTGGAACTGTCATGAGCTACCCAACGTAAAGCATAGGCATGATCATTTGAGAGTTCGTTTTTAAAACTTTTGTCGTAGGTAACGGGGCCAAATACAGTATATGAAACAGTATCCAGTAAGTCCTTCATCCCTTTCACTTTAATCTTCTCGATTCGCTGTTGCGCATCTTTCCATTCACCATTGAACCAATAGGAAGACTTGCTTTCATCCTTGAATTTTATTTCATAATAATCCTTGACATCTCTACCCGCATTGGTGAATCCAAAAGCGATACTATCGTTGAAACCGATCACAACACCTGGCAATCCAGGAAAGGCAACACCGTATGAATTATAATTATTGGTATGCAGTTGAATTTCAAACCAAATAGATGGAAGAGTGAGTGATAGATGGGGGTCGTTGCTTAGGATAGGTTTTCCGCTTTGGGTTTTTGAACCAGCTACAGCCCAGCTATTACTGCCGTTAGAGGGATTGGGTTTGAAATCTGAGGTTACATGTACAGAATCGTTTCTCTTAAAATACAATGAGTCTGCATTTTGTGGAGGAACCAGTTCCGCAAGTGGCTTTGGATAGACAGTTCCTTTTGCTATAACTGGATAAAGAGAATCTGCCAACTCTGGGTAGAGAAGCTTGAAATTTTCCTCTCCCAGTACTTTTAAAGCATTGGTATATTCTAAATCTTTATCGAAACCGGCCAACGTGTTGGTCATTTGCTTTGTAAACAAGGCGGACTTCATATTGCTCCATTTTTCGGGAGCGTAGCCCAGCAGCTTGTACTCCATGGGGAGTTGACTGGAGTTCAAACTTTCAATGTAGGCATTCACTCCATTGGTATATGCATCCAGTGCTGCTTTAGTTGAATCGTCTTTTTCCATGGCACTCAATGCATTTTCTGCTGCGAATACCATACCTATACGACGTTGATTGCGGTCAAAATTTATTCCCTTATCTCCTACCACTTCACTCACTCTTCCTGCTGCAGCAAAGGTTTGAAATTCCATCTGCCACAAACGAAACCTTGCATGAATGTATCCCTGTACAAAATAGGCATCGTTTTCCTGCTCTGCAAAGATGTGAGGCACCAACCGATCGTCTAGATAGACATCAACTTTCCCATTGAGCCCTTTCAACTGAAGATCGTCTGTGAAATCATGATCAGTTGCTTCGGCATTTTGCCAAATACCTTCTTGAACACTCAAGAACTTGCCTAAGGGGATGGGCAAAACTTCTCTTGTTCCTAACAAATAAACAAGCGTGGCATTCACCAAAAGGCTAAGTGTAAAAATGAAATATTTCATAATGATAGAATAGCTTAAAGTTAAACAAAATTATTTGTCTACCCCTTGAAAAGGAATTGTAATCGAGGAGTATTAAGAGAAATAGTTCAGCTCGTCGGAAAAGTTAAGGGAAGGAAACCGGTTGGACAGTTGCGTGGCCATTTCTTTGAATTTTTGTCTGAATTTTTCATGCTCAGTAGAATTCGGGTGCATGGGCCTGTGCTTGAACGCTTGTTGAAGTTGTTGAATATCCTTCATGACTTGCTGTGTTTTCCCATCGATACAAGTCTCTACAAATTTTTCCCATACATACTGAGTGGCAAGGTAATTGGGATGCACCATGTCCTCGGCATAAAAACGATAGTCTCGCAGGTCGTCAACAATCAATTCGTAAGCAGGAAAATAATCAACAGCTGCATGTTGGGAAGTAATTTTATCAATAGCATGAAACAAAACTGCCTTGCTCCTATTGTTTTCAACAAATCCATCGCGAAGATGACGAACGGGACTCACAGTTAGTACGACACGTATATTGCTATTTGCCTTTTGTAATTCCTCCATCAGTAGAGAAAATTGATTTGCAATCTGAGAAGGATCCAACAAATATTTTCTGAATTGATCGCTAGGATATTTGTGGCAGTTGGCAACAACTCCAGCAGTAGAATGCTCGTATACAAAAGCAGAGCCCAGTGTTATGAACAACCAGTCTGTTTTTTGAAGAAACTGATTTGCTGACCGTATACTACTATTCATTTTATCAAGGGCGATGCTCCGGTCTGCATCACTGTAACTGGAGTGAAAACTCCAATGATTCCATATTCCCTGATGTAGAAATAGTTCTTCTTCGCGAATGACATCAGCTCCAAGATATTGACGAAGGCTATGAAAAATACTTAGTGGATTAAATAATATTCCATTAGGATTCTGCACAACATGAAACTTATGCAGATGCAGCCTATCAAATATGTGATTCGTAAAGCATGAGCCAAGCAACAATATCCTTTGCTCAATAGTGATTTTATTGGGAATGGGTGATGGATTGAACTCTAATCGAAAAGCAGTCGACATACCAATTAGTGTATTTGCATTCGTTGTTTGGAAGCCTCAAACAATATGATTCCAGTAGCAACTCCTACATTGAATGAATCAAAATTGCCCTGCATAGGAATAGTAAATTTTACATCTACTGCCTTGCTGATATAGCTCTGAATACCTTTGTCTTCGCTACCCATCACTATACAAGATGGTTTTAGAAAATCTACCTGCATTACTGTTGTTGCTGACTTCATTTCTGCGCTGCAGACCTGAATGCCATTTAGATGAAGTGTATCCACCGCTTTCAAAAGTGAATTTACTCTACAGACCATGATCTTCTGCAATGCACCCGCAGATGACTTCAATGCCTCCTCGTTGAATGCACCAATACCTTTATCCGGAATGATCATGCATTGTGCACCGCAGCAAAGGGATGTTCTGGCTATCGCTCCAATATTTCTGACATCTGTAATACCATCTAACATTACAAAGAGTGGAGTAACACCGGTGGAAACAACATGATCAATTACATCCTGTAATTCGTGGTATTGGATAATACTGTTGATAGCAATAACGCCTTGATGATTGGAGCGTGTGATGTAATTTAATTTTTCAACTGGAACAACATTGATGGGTATTTGCAGTTTTTGAGACAACTGTTTTATTTCATCGATAATTTCTCCACCGATATTCTTTTGAATAAATATTCTTTCCAATTGTTTTCCGTCACGAAGTGCTTCAACAACTGGCTGTCGTCCAATTATATTGGTAGATTTCTTCATCATAATTCGTTGGCTATTAGCATGAGCTTAATCTTAAACAGGGCCGCAATAGTTATAGCATCCGTAATTTTATTTCGATCAACCATTTGCAGTGCTTCATCTATGTGATACCTATGAAATGTAAATTTTTCGGTTTCCTCCGGCTCTGGTTCTTCCTGACGCAATCCCCTTGCAAGATAAACGATTGACCTCTCATCGGAAACAGAGTTAGACAAATGCATATCCAAAATTGTTTGCCATTCAGTTGCCACCAGCCCTACTTCTTCTTTCAGTTCTTTTTTAGCTGTTTCCAGCGGATCTATATCCAAAGGGCCGCCGCCTTCAGGAATTTCAATGCTGAATTGATCCAATACATACCTGAACTGTTCTACAAAATAGACGCAATTGTTTTCATCGACAGGAACGATACCAATTGCAAGGTTCTTGAAGTGAACTTTGCCGTATATCCCCTGCTTTCCTGATGGATTGATCACCTGATCTTCGGTAACCTTTATCCAAGGATTGTCGTATTTGACCTCTCCAGTTATTCGTTGCCAGTCTTTTTGCATGGACATACCTAAAAATAAATAAACCCTCCAATATGGAGGGTTTATACAAGCTATTTATAGAATTTTATTTGATTCCAAAAGCCGACTTCACTTTGGATACGTAATCTAGCTTTTCCCAAGTAAACAATTCAACCTCAAGCGTCTTCTTTCCACCTCCTGGTATATCAAATGATTTCTTTACTACCTCGTTCTTTCTACCCATGTGTCCATAAGCTGCAGTTTCCTGGTAAATTGGATTACGAAGCTTCAATCTTGTTTCGATTGCATAAGGACGCATATCGAAAAGAGATTCGATCTTCTTTGCAATTTGTCCATCGTTCAATTTTACTTTTGAAGTACCGTATGTATCAACAAAAATTCCCATTGGCTTTGCAACACCAATTGCATAAGAAACTTGTACAAGTATCTCACTTGCCACACCAGCTGCAACCAAATTTTTGGCAATATGACGAGCAGCGTATGCTGCACTTCTATCAACCTTAGAAGGATCTTTACCACTGAATGCACCACCACCGTGAGCGCCTTTACCACCGTAGGTATCAACAATAATTTTTCTTCCTGTTAACCCTGTATCACCGTGTGGACCACCGATCACAAATTTTCCGGTTGGGTTGATATGATAGGTAATTTTATCATTGAATAATTTCTGAACTTCTTTTTTACATTTTGCCTTAACGCGTGGCATTACGATATTGATGACATCCTTTTTAATGGTATCGAGCATTAGCTTGTCATTCTTAGAAAAATCATCGTGCTGAGTAGATACTACTACAGCATCGATACGCATTGGGCGATCGTTATCGTCGTATTCGATGGTAACCTGACTTTTAGCATCGGGCCTCAAATAAGGCATTTTGCCATTTTTTTCTCTTCTGATTGAAGCAAGTTCAATCAAGATTTTATGAGCGAGGTCCAATGCCAATGGCATGTAGTTTTCTGTTTCGTTGGTTGCATATCCGAACATCATTCCCTGATCACCTGCACCCTGATCCTCTTTCTTTTTTCTTTCTACACCTCTATTGATATCGGCAGATTGTTCGTGAATAGCAGAAAGAATACCGCAAGAGTTGGCCTCGAACATGTATTCACTTTTTGTATATCCAATTTTTGCAATAACATCTCTTGCAATTTTTTGAACATCCAAGTTTGCCTTGGATTTTACCTCACCGGCCAAAACAACTTGACCTGTTGTTACAAGTGTTTCACAAGCAACCTTGGATAAGGGATCAAAAGCCAAAAAATTGTCAATCAAAGCATCTGATATCTGATCAGCTACTTTATCTGGGTGTCCTTCAGATACACTTTCGGAAGTGAATAAGTATGGCATGATTTATTTTTTTGCAAATGTAATTATAAAATCAAAGCTTCGAGTATACAACTCTCAATTTCATTCTTTGACTAGGATGACTACCTCCACCTACTACTACCCCACCTCTACACAGATGATTCAAATTGAAGGAGGAATTTAAACTTGGATAATAAACATTGTAAGGCGCCTGCAAACGCAAGGGATAATTGGTGGTATTTCTGGTAATGATCCCCTGAAAATAGCGTGTGATGTTCATGGCATAGCTGGAAACAATATTACCCTTGGGGTCTGCACTGTTTTTTCTAATTCCACCCATGATTTTAGGGTCATATGCACCTGCCTGGAATCCATCAGCAATAAAAGGTATATAAACATTGCCAGATGTATCAATAGATTCAATATATAAATAGGATGGCGCGGTAAAGACATCAGATCTTCTTCCAGGTGTAACAACCTCCTGCATAGACAACTCTGCTAAATGAACAATTACATTGCCTTTCTTCTTTTTAAACTCATCGATAGCTGGAATACTTACTTTGGCATAGGTGCCTGGTGATGTTTGGATATAAACCAAGCTATCACCTTGCTTTTTATTAATAGAGGAGAATGCTTCACTGTTGGCATAGGAACGAGCAATCTGATTGATTGCACCTCCAGATTTTATATTATTGAATGTGAATGTTTTGTAGGTCGTATCTCTTTTACCATTTTTAATATACTGGTAATACATCCTCAAATTGGTGGTAGTATCATCCATGTCAAAACTCATCAAGGCATTGGATGAATTTAACTTTCGTGGAACCAACGCAAATCCTTTGAAGAAGGCTCTGAAAAGAGAGTCATTGCGGAGTGGACTTGTTGAGCTGGCGGTATCGAATGATAACAGTTGTTTACCAAATGCATTCGGTAATGGTATCCTGAGCTGATTGGTTGTTTTTCCAATTGCCAATGGGATAGAATCGTTCAGGATATTCGGCGCAAAGGTTCTGGAGGTCATCAACTCACCATACGACGCGGAAGATGTAATGGGATAGGCAGAATCTGCACGGAGGTATTGGTTCACTTTGAATACATCAATGGTTTGGATACCATTGGTATCTCCATACGTTTCTTTCCACTTCAAAGTGAGAACGATAGAATCAAGGTACAAGCTATCGGCAATATTTTGATAGGTAAAAGGATAGTCAGATGGTTTCAATTCGTAGAAGATGGAGGCTGTGGTAGACCCGAAAAGTGGATCGTTGGATAATTGACCCAGAACAAATTCACCAATTCCACCATAAATACTCCTGGTCATTCTAGGCAATAGCGAATCAGGAGTAAAACTGTTTTCGACCTTTACACTTAAAGTTGTGTCGAATGTGGTAACATTATCGATAGCAGGGAGTAAATCTGCACCTATATCGGTGTTTTTAATTTTGGTACACCCAAATATTGCAAGAAAAAAAAACAGGGGAAATAAACCTTTCAACAAACTTCGAGGACTCACGTGGTTATTTTTATAATTCCAAACGGTTTTATCACTTGTTAGCAAGGTCGCTATACAATTGTAAATACTCTGTTAAATCAGATCCTTCGTTAAAGGGGATTACTTTTTTTCCTTTGACTTTTGAAAATGCTTCTACCAACTTCTTGTCTACGTCTTGGTCACCAAAAGAAATGGCATCGGCATAAGATGCGCCGCCCTTAAACATTGCCAGGTTGTTAGCGTCTTTAAAAGCCTCCATGTCTTTTTCCTTGATAGCAGCACTGATTAAACACTGCTTCATGAAGTCGGATCCAAGTTTCTGTTTAAAAGTTGACTGCCCAATGGTGAAGATTACTTTGCTGTTGCTAAAAACAGGCTCTTTCTTGTAAGCGGTTTTGAGAAACATGGGAATTAACCCGGTCATCCAACCACTGCAATGAATGATATCGGGAGGCCAACCAAATTTTTTCACTGTTTCGAGCGCACCTTTACAGAAAAATATAGATCGAATACCATTGTCGTTGAACCACTCTTCGTTTTCATCGTGAAAAACAAATTTCCTCTTGAACATGTCCTCGTTGTCTAGGAAATAAACCTGCAATCTTGCATTGGGTAATGAAGCAACTTTGATCTGAAGAGGATAATCATCATTTTCAATAGAAATATTGATACCGGATAACCTCACTACCTCGTGGAGACGATGACGACGTTCGTTTATTGTACCGAATCGAGGCATGATGCACCTCACCTCAAAACCAGTATCGTTTGCTTTTATCGCCAGCTTATTAACAATTTCTGAGAAAGCTGTTAGCTCCAGATAGGGAGACATCTCATTGGCAATAAACAGAATTCGCTTCTTACTAACCATGTAGCGGTTTTAGGGGGAAGTTGAAAATGAGTGCAAAGATATGAAAAATCTCTTAATAAGCCCCCAGAGATGGTTCATGGTATGTTTGCCTTACCTAATATAATTGATAGATATTCAATACTTTGAGCATTCATTTTGTTAACTTCGAAATCAAAATTTCCGGATGATTAAAAGGGTGAAAACAATCAGTAAGTTCTTGCTCTTCCTTGGATTGGGAATTTTTCTTTTGTGGCTGACTGTTAGGTCGTTCGGTGAAAAAGAAATCCAACAAGTAAAAGACTTGATATTTCATGCCAATATCATGGTCGTTATTTTCTGCTCTGGCATTCTCGTATTCAGCCATTTTATTCGTGCACTTCGATGGAAAATGATGATCGAGCCACTTGGCAAATCTCCTAAAAGCAGTAACGTTTTTTTTGCAGTACTGGCTGGGTATTTTTTCAATCTCCTATTTCCAAGACTCGGCGAAGTCATGAAATGTACTTTCATCAGTAAATACGAAGACGTACCCGTAGATAAATTGATAGGTACCATGGTAGCCGAGAGACTGGTAGATTTGATCTGTTTGATTGTTGTGATTGCACTCACCATCTTAACTCAAATGAATTTAGTGGGATCGTATGCACTGGAACTCACACGCCTTCTGGAAAAGAAATTTCACTTTACCCCACTGATCTGGACGCTAATCATCACTACTATCGTATTGGTAGTAGTCTTGACTCTAAAACTTTTTAATGTTTCAAGAAATCATCCGAAACTTTTTAAAGTCAAAGAAATTATAAAAGGAATGTTGGAGGGACTCTTGAGCATTCGAAAAGTAAAAAGCCTTGCGTCTTATATATTTTACACTGTTTTAATCTGGTTTTGCTACCTAATAAGCATCCGAATTGGATTTTATGGAATGCCTTCCCTCTCTGAACTTGGATGGATTCCTTCTCTCAGTATTCTGACCTTTGGAAGCTTCGCGATGATTGCTACACAAGGGGGAATCGGCGCTTATCAGCTGGCTATTCAAAAAACATTGACTCTTTATCAAATAGACCAAGTAAGTGGATTGGCATTTGGCTGGTTGCTTTGGCTGGTGCAGACACTGATCCTTTTTCTTATAGGTCCCCTATCGGTTTTGATGCTCTATCTTCTCAATAAAAAGCACCAAAAACAAACTTAAAGGTTTGATAAAATTTCCTCTGCTCCTCTTAGCTTTACAGAATTCATCAAGTATTCTTTTAATTTGCTCCTGAAATCATCTGTATGAAACAATTGTTTACACTGTTAATATCATTTGCTTTTTTCATCACTACCCTTTCAGCACAGTCCTACTTCAAAGGATGGCATTTGGGTAATATCGACTCCAATCATGTGTACGGGGCAAATGTCGAAAAAGCATATGCAGAAATTCTAAAAAACAAAACTCCCAAGAAGAAAGTTATTGTTGCAGTAATAGATTCTGGTATCGATACCACCCATGAAGATTTAAAATCAGTTATCTGGACAAATAAAAAAGAAATTCCAGGCAATGGTTTGGATGATGACAAAAATGGTTACATAGACGATGTGCATGGATGGAATTTTCTGGGTGGAAAAGATGGAAAAAATGTAGGAAAAGACAGTTACGAAGGAGCAAGAATATACTATAAACTCAAGAAAGTTTATGGAACCAATAATTTTGATGAAAAGAGTTTAAGTGCTTCTCAATTAGAAGAATTCAAGCTGTATAAGAGAGTTGAAGCTCAACTTGAAAGTCAAGCAAAAGAGGCTTCTATGTATGTAATGATCTTAAAGGACATTGTTGTCAAAATACCAACTGCAGACAGTTTACTGAAAGTAAATCTCTCCAAAGCAACGTATACAGGCGATGAATTACAGGATTACAAAACAACTGATCCGGTTCTAGCAAAAGCGCGAGCAACGATGTTGGGTTTGTTTCAGCAAACAAGACAGATGGACAATACGAATACAAGTTTGATTGCTGATCTACTTCAATTCTATGAGAGCGAAAAATCAAAAGTTGATGCATTGGAAAAAGAACCACCACATTATAGAGATGATGTTGTGAAGGATAATTACGATGACCCAACTGATAAATTTTACGGAAACAATGATGTGATGGGAACTGATGCATCTCATGGTACACATGTCGCTGGAATTATCGGCGCCGTTCGGAACAACCAAAAAGGCATAGACGGTGTTGCCAATAATGTAGAGATCATGCCCATCAGGGCCGTTCCAGATGGTGATGAACACGATAAAGATATTGCCAATGCTATTCGCTATGCCGTAAACAATGGCGCCTGGGTAATAAACATGAGCTTTGGAAAGAGTTTTTCACCTGAAAAAAAATGGGTAGACGAAGCAGTAAAATATGCTGAATCAAAAGGTGTTCTTTTGGTGCATGCTGCAGGCAACGACGCAAAAAATATCGACGAAGAAGATAATTTTCCTTCAAGGAAATCAAGCATCGGCACCGAGAGTTATTTTTCCAATTGGATTACCATTGGAGCAAGTGGAGCAAGCGAAAATGAAGTCGCTGCTAATTTTTCAAATTTTGGAAAAAAAGAAGTGAATGTCTTTGCACCGGGTGTAAAAATTTATTCTACCATCCCAGGGGGGAATACCTATGGAGAAAAAGATGGAACCAGCATGGCAGCCCCATTGGTATCTGGAATAGCTGCTTTATTGCTTTCATATTATCCGGAATTAACTCCACAACAAATCATTCAAATCATAGAATCGTCTTCAAAAACGGTAGATAATCTTGTTGTAAAACCAGGATCCGAAAACGAAAAGCTAACCTTGAAAGAATTATCAATTACGGGCGGTATTGTGGATGCATATAACTCATTGAAACTAGCAGCAACAACCAAAGGAGAAAGAAAAATATCAGCTCCAGCTCCTGCTGCTAAGAAGAAAAAATAAATCAAGCACTTTTTTTAACCAACATTACCTGGCGGATCATATCCAATACAACCTGTGATGTTTCGTTGATGTATACGTCCTTTGAAACATTGCCTATCCATTGCTTTCTTCTTTCAAGTTTGTCTTGATCTGTTGATAATTTAAGACTATCGGCTTGCAATAAATTGACTTGCAACTTGTTCAAATTTTTGTTTGCCTCATCGATCTTCTTGAACGATTCACGAATTTTCTTTTGTTCGTCTCTGTATTTTGTGAGTTGCAATGAATATACTTTTTGATTTAGTTTCTCCATCCAGGCAGTGGATTCTTTGATTGCATTAAAAATTGGATTGGCGTTTACACGTTCTGCACTACGCTGTTTTACAAATGCTGTCTCGTAATCTGGTCCAAACATCGGATAACTAGCTTTTTGAATCTCGTCCCATGGCAGAGCATCTGGATTGTCCTTTTCTCTGTATTTTAAATTTTCATACTGATCGGGTAAAATGATATTGGGAGTAACGCCTTTTAATTGTGTAGATCCACCATTGATTCGATAGAATTTTTGCAAGGTTAATTTCAGTGTTCCAATTTCATTGTTATCCTTATTGAACATTCCGCTTCCAGGCTCCAAGCCAATATTTCTTTGAACAGTTCCCTTCCCATAGGTAGATGTACTTCCAATCACAATACCTCTTCCGTAATCTTGAATAGCAGCAGCGAATATTTCAGAAGCAGACGCAGAAAATTCGTTTACCATTACTGCAAGGGGTCCGCCATAAAGTACAGATCGATCACGGTCTCTTAACACAGCCGGATTTCCCTCACGATCCTTGACTTGAACTACAGGACCTTCTGGAATGAAGAAACCAACCATTTGCACTACATCGTACAAAGAACCACCTCCATTGTTTCTGAGATCCATGATGAGCCCATCGATATTCTGCTCCTTCAGCTTCATGATTTCTCTAGCAACATCCTGAGAGCATTTTGCACCATTGGGTCTTTCCCAATCCGCATAAAATTCTGGCAGAAAAATATATCCAATTTTTTTATCGCCTTCCTGAATAACTGCACTTTTTGCATAGGTTTCTTCCAATTCAACCTCTTCTCTTATCATAGAAACTACTTTTATGGTACCATCTGCTTTTTTGATCGTCAATCGTACCTCAGTTCCTTTTTTACCTCTAATCAATTTTACAGCTTCACTGCTTTCAAATCCTGAAAGATCTGTTGGAGCATCGTTTGCCTGACCTACTTTCAACACCTGGTCGCCCACTACTATTTGTTGTGATTTCCAAGCAGGGAGTCCGGGTACTAGAGAAGCAATTTTAATTGCCCCGCCCTCATCGTTTCGCAAAGAAGCGCCGATACCATAAAACCTGCCACTCATTTGTTCGTCAAATGAACGTTTTTCCAAGGGTGGGAAAAAAGTAGTGTGAGGATCCATGTATTCTGTAACTGTATTCACCAACAAATCAAAACGCTCGTCCGCTTTTGTTTTGGTGATCATTCGATCAAAATTGCGTGAGATAAAAAGCTTGACCTTATCTCTAGCCTCTTTTTCCAGTACTGCATCTGATTTGTATGCAGAGTCTCCTTTTTTTAATAGGTCACGTGCATCCAATAAATCAGCGTACTTCTCTAAGACCATGAATTTTAAACGCTTTTTCCAAACATCTTTTCGCAGCAATTCAGATTTAGGGTAGTCAATTTTATCCGCATCCAGTGTAATGGATTCATCGACTGAGAATTGAAAAGGTGTTTGCAACAGTTCCGGATACATAGCATTCACCTCATTGATTCGCTTCAAATAAATTTGATCTACAGCATAAAAAAACTGGATGGGAGAACCATGCAATTCATTGTCGATTAAGGTTTCGAACTTTCGTAATTCTTTGATATCGTTTGCTATGAATAAATTTTTATCAGGATCAAGTGCATCCAAATATTTTTTGAAAATATTCTTCGAAAATTCATCGTCGATTTTTCGTGGACTGTAATGTGCCACTTCCAACATATCGGTTACCTGCGTAAAAATCACTTGGTATTTATCAGGTGGATTTATCAAGCTGGTAGATCCAAAAGCAATTAGAAATCCAGTCAATACAAAAACAACAATCAGAGGTAAAGATCTTCTACTAAACATAAATTTTAGGAATTGATTCCGCATGTCCAAATGTAAAACATTTCAACGCCTTGCAAAAGAAGAAGAGGGAAGGATGAATGAAAGAAATGTTAAGAATTAAAGAGGGAGGAAGATGGGGCTCGAACCCACGACCTTCTGAACCACAATCAGACGCTCTAACCAGCTGAGCTACGACCTCCGTGTATGAAGAATGCAAAATTAAAACAATTGTTTCCTTTGCCAAAATCCATTTTACATGAAGCATTAAAAAACTAACTTTGCCTTAACTAATGTACCCATGAATTACTGGCTCATACTCATTCCTCTGATTTCGGCATTTATAGGTTGGTTCACCAACTGGATTGCCATTAAAATGCTTTTTCATCCCAAAGAGCCCAAAAAGATAATCGGGATCACTTTTCATGGCATCTTTCCCAAAAGACAGGTCCAATTTGCAGAAAAACTTGGCAAGCTGGTAAGTAACGAACTTCTTTCCTTTAAAGAAATCGAACAAAAAATAGTTTCTCCTGAAAATATCAATAAACTCATGCCTTTTGTGGAAGATAAGGTGGATCACTTCTTGCGTGTGAAGCTGAATGAAGTATTTCCCGTAATCGCTATGTTTATCGGAGAAAATACAATTCAGCAGCTAAAAGAGATATTTATGGCCGAACTAAAGGTCATATTTCCACAAGTGATCAACAAACATGTTCAGCAGCTGGAATCACAATTGGACTTAGAAAAAATAGTATCAGAGAAGGTTGCAGGCTTCTCAAGCGATAAATTGGAGCAAATTTTGAACCAAATCATGTCGAAAGAGTTCAGATTTGTCGAAGTCATAGGAGGAATACTTGGTTTGGTGATAGGTATTCTTCAAGTAATAATCACAACAATCACCGCCTAATCTTGTTATTGTATTTCTTTTAACAGATCCTGCTACCTTATTTCGAAAGATTTTAGGCCTGCCGACATCTAATTTTTCATAAATGATACCCATGCATAAGTTTCTAGCTCTTTTATTGTTATTCAGTTCTTCTTTAGGTTTTGCTCAACCTCCCGCTGGTGCACGACCAGGTGGTTACGGAGGCAATTTTTCAAGTAACGGAAGATTTTACGGACGCATCGTTGATGCCAAAACCAATAAGGGAATCGATGCATCTTCGGTACAATTGACTCAAATAAAAATAAATCCTCAAACAAAGGCAAAAACAGAAGCTATTCTTGCCGGCCAATTGACAAAAGCCAACGGCGATTTCAGTTTAGAAAATCTCCCTACCTCCGGCGAAATGATATTGAAGATCACTGCTATTGGATACATCACCTTAGAAAAAACTATAAAATTTCAACCCCCCATTTTTGATGCAGATCTAGGAAATATCAAATTGGAGCAGGATGCAAAACAGTTGGAAGAAATCAAGGTAGTCGGCTCAAAGCCATTTATGCAAATGGGAGTTGACAGAAAAATTTTCAATGTAGAAAAGAACCTGGTATCTACTGGACAAACAGCAACAGAGTTGATGAAAAATATTCCAGGAGTAGATGTAGATATCGACGGCAATGTCTCCCTTCGGAATGCCTCTCCAACTATTTTTGTGGATGGCAGACCAACCAGCTTGACATTGGATCAAATTCCTTCTGATGCTATTCAAACTGTCGAACTCATTACCAACCCCTCTGCTAAATACGATGCTTCGGGAGGCACCTCTGGTATTATCAATATCATTCTTAAAAAGAACAGAAAAGCCGGCTACAACGGAAACATACGCGCTGGTATTGATTCCCGTATTCGTCCAAATTTCGGCGGAGACCTAAACGTAAAGCAAGACAAGATCAATTTCTTCATCAGCTCAATGTACAATCAACGTAAATCAATTGGTACGGGCGAGTCTGTGAGAGATCAATTTTTTGGCACTCCAACCATTCGATTCACACAAAATAACAATCCGATCAATAATGGATTCTTTAATTTCAATCGTGCCGGATTTGATTATTTCATAGACAATAGAAATACCCTTACAGTAGCTGGTAATTTTGTACAAGGAAAATTCAATAATACAGATCTTCTCTCCATTAGAACAGATACATTATTTTCATCCGGAACAAAATCAATCCTTTCTGAAAGAACCACCGATTTTGAATCCAACTTCAAAAATTATGGATCTTCAATTGGTTTCAAACATCTATATGCAAAGCCAGGAAGAGAATTAACCGCAGACGTTAATTTGAACAAAAGTGATAACTCTAACAACGGGGGATTCAATACACAGTACTTCGACATTAATAAAATAGCAAAAGGGAATCCAATCAACCAAGCACAAGAAGGTAAAGGCGGCAATACATTTTATACAGCCCAAGTAGATTTCACAAACCCCATCAGCTCCACTTCAAAAATTGAATTGGGAACGAGAGCTGCATTGAGGGACTTTCAAAGTGAAAATCTCAATTACATCGATGGAATACCTGTATTTTCACTGAATGCTAACTACAAATTCAACGATCGAGTGCTTGCTGCATACACCACGTTCTCAAGTGTTTTAAGCAAAAAGACCAATTATCAAATTGGCTTGAGAGCGGAAAGTTCAAAATATACAGGTACCCTGCTGACAAATGGAAAAGGTTTTCAGAACAGTTATCCATTTAGCTTATTCCCGAGTTTGAACCTCACCCATCAAATTTCTTCCTCTCAAGACATTCAATTCAGTTACGCACGAAAAATCAATAGACCAAACTTCTTTCAAATCTTACCTTTCATCGACTACACAGACTCCTTGAATATCAACAGAGGTAATCCAAACCTCATACCGGAGTTCACTAATTCACTAGAATTGAATTATCAACTTTCAATGAAAGGAAATAATAACCTATTATTTTCTGCCTATTTTAAACAAACTGATAATCTTATTACTAGGTACCAAGTTAAAGAGACCAGCACAGTATCAAATAAGGATGTATTGATTAATACATACATCAATGCCAATAGCAGCAGAGCGTATGGATTAGAATTAACATCCAGGAATCCTATCACCAAATGGTTAGAAACTACTACCAATCTTAACGTATTCAACTCGAGTATCAACAGCTCTAACTTGCAGGTCGACTTAAATAATTCATTATGGAGTTTCTTCGGAAAAATCAATATGAATATCAAAATGCCTTCTAGTTTCACGTTGCAATTATCGGGTGACTATAGGAGCAAATCGATCCTGCCCCAAAGCAGTGGAAACCAGGGTGGCCGCGGTGGCGGTGGCCCGATGGGCGGTGGCGGAGGATCATGGGGTGGATTTACTCAAACCTCTGCACAAGGATATGTGATGCCGAATTATGGATTTGAATTTGCTCTGAGAAAAGATTTCCTGAAAGAGAAAAGAGGTTCACTGACATTCAGTATGAACGATATGTTTAAAACAAAAGTTTACGGATCTTACTCAACATCACAGTATTTTACTCAAACCAATTCAAGAAGAAGAGATTGGCAAGTACTCAGAATTAATTTCAACTATCGATTTGGTAAAGTAGATGCCAGCTTGTTTAAGAGAAAGAATACCAAAGCCGGGCAGGATGGCATGCAGGAAGGCATGAACATGCAGCAATAAATTTAAAAGCCGCTTTCGAGCGGCTTTTTTATTCTCTTTTTCCTACCAGCATGGGTACAAAGGAAAATTGATCGAACTTCTCCTCTACCAAACTTCCGTCTGGCATTTTAGTAATTCGATGCATTCTCTGCATGCTATCTTCATCCAAGGGAAGTACCATCATTCCTCCAGGCTTTAATTGTGCAATCAATTTCTCAGGAACATAGGGAGCCGCAGCCGTGATTAATATTTTATCAAAGGGTGCATAAGTAGGTAATCCCTCAAAACCGTCTCCATAAAACAATTGCAGTGTAGGATATTTCTTCAGATAGCTAAAGTCCTTGTTTGCTTCGTATAATTTTTTTTGTCGCTCTATTGTATACACTTTCGCTTTTAACTCAGCTAATACGCATGCCTGATAGGCACTTCCAGTTCCAACTTCCAATATTTTTTCAAAAGGTTTCACTTGTAACAATTGTGTTTGATACGCAACTGTATATGGCTGTGAAATTGTTTGGTCCTGACCAATCGGGAAGGCACGGTCTTCGTACGCTTGTTTTTCAAATGCAGAATCTAAAAAAAAATGGCGGGGCACATGTAAAATTGCTTGTAAAACAGTTTCATCGGTGATACCTTTTTCTTTGATTTGATCAACCAACTTTTTTCTCAATCCCTTGTGCAAATAACTATCCTCTGAAGTCCTCATCAACAATGGGTTGTTTTGTTTATTTTAAGCCAAGATCTTGAATAATGCTATCAATTCTATCTCCTGCCAATTTCCATGCAGCATCAAAATTTTCAGCTGTATCCAATTTGCCTTGTACACTGAAATAAAATTTTATTTTAGGCTCTGTGCCGGATGGCCGAGCACTGATCTTACTACCGTCTTCCAATAAAAACTGCAATACATTGCTCTTTGGCAAATCAATAGTACATACCTGTCCATTTGCTAAATCCTTCGCCTCTTTTTTCTCATAGTCGTACAAGCCGACAACGTTCACTCCCCCAAGCGATTTAGGTGGTTGCGTTCTGAAGGAATCCATCATAGCAGCTATCTGTGCTTGTCCGTCTCTTCCTTTTTTGGTGATGGAAATCAAATGCTCCCTGAACAACCCATACTCCACGTACAATTCAACCAATTTTGAAAAAAGCGTTTTTCCTGCATCTTTTTCATAAGCAGCCATTTCACATAAAATAGCAACGGCACTTACAGCATCTTTGTCGCGCAGCTGATCTCCAATCATTAAACCATATGACTCTTCCCCACCAATGACATAATTTTCTGTTGCTTCTTTGGATTTAATCAATTCAGCAATCCATTTGAAACCAGTAAGAACATTGTAACAATTGATATGGTTTTTGGCAGCTATAATATCAATCATATCGGTGGTGACTACTGTTTTGACCACCATATCATTTTCTTTTGCCAATCCTTTTTTCTTGCGAGCTTCGATCATGTAATTGAAGGCCAATACAGCTGTTTGGTTTCCGTTCATCAGCACCCAGTTTCCATGATGGTCTTTTACACCAATACCCACCCTATCAGCATCCGGGTCGGTGCCCAATAGAATATCCGCGTCAATCGACTTTGCTTTTTTCAATCCCAAACTCATTGCTTCACTCTCCTCCGGATTAGGATACACTACAGTAGGAAAATCACCGTTGGGAACGATTTGCTCCTCAACCAATGAAACATTTTTAAATCCATACGCATCCAACACTTTTGGCACCAATTCAATACCTGTTCCATGGATTGGTGTGTATACAATTTTTAGATCTTTTTGTCGGCTTATTACATCAGGATATACACTGAGATTTTTTACCATGTTGATGTATGCCTCATCCATTTCTTCTCCAATCAAATGAATATTGTGTTCCCCGCCTTTCCATTTGACATCATCCACACTCGCAATTTTCTCTACTTCGACAATCACATTTTTATCGTGTGGTGGAACCAATTGTCCACCGTCGTTGAAATACGCTTTGTATCCGTTGTATTCTTTTGGGTTGTGAGAAGCTGTGCAAACTACTCCTCCAAGGCATGACATATGTCGTATGGTAAATGATAATTCAGGTGTGGGCCGCAATGCCTTGAATAAAAAAACCTGGATGCCATTTGCTGCCATCACATTGGCGGTGATTTCAGCAAACAAACGACTGTTATTTCTGCTGTCGTGGGCTATTGCTACTCTCAGCTGTTGATTTGGAAACATGTTGATCAGGTAATTGGCAAAGCCCTGAGTAGCCATTCCAATCGTATATTGATTGATTCTGTTGGTACCCACGCCCATTATACCCCGCAATCCTCCGGTTCCAAATTCAAGGTTTTTATAAAAGGCATCTGCCAATTCATTTGGATTCTCTGCTTGAAGAGTTCTGATTGTAAATTTTGTTGCCTCGTCGTAATTACCACTCAACCAAGCCGCCACTTTTTGCTGTACATCCTGCTCCATGAATAAAATATTTTTGCAAAATTAATAATAGTATCTCAGACCTTTTTATTCCAAATAAGCACCTTGAAGCTCTCCGTTTTTAAATTCTACACATATATGATCTTCCAGGGTAGTTGACAAGGAAACACCCACATAATCAACATGTACCGGATAGGTTTTATAGCTTCTTTCCACCAATATGGCAGTCTGTATATTTTTTGGAGATTGCGAAAGGATTGGTTGAATAGCGTACAATAAAGACTTACCGCTGTTCACTACATCATCCACAATAACTACATTTTGGTTATGGAATTTTACCGAGGAATCAATTTTGCAATCAATGGGATTAGACTTATCCAGTAAAATGGCAGAGAGCTCGACTTTAAAAGATGAAATCTCCTCGAGTACTTTTTTCAACTCTAGCGCAAGCAAGTACCCGTTCTCTTTGATACCAGCTAAATGAATGGAGGTAATAGTTGGATTTCTTTCTAAAATTTGAAATGCGATTCGACGCATTTTCATATGGGCTTTTTCGGCAGTTAATATATATTTCTTGTTCATTTTTCAGCTTATTTGTCTATTACATCCTGTAATTTAGCATAACTAAGTTTTCTGCATGTTTATTTTCCAACAAATTCTTTTTTCGACCCTATTGATTGTTGCCATTTATCTTTTTGCAAAGAGAATGGGAATGATCAGAAAATTGATATTGATGGGGCAACCGGAAGAGATCAATACAAATACACTGCAACGCTGGAAAAACGTTTTACTTCTAGCATTTGGACAAAAAAAAATGTTCAAAAATACGTTGGTTGCTGTTTTGCATTTATTTGTCTATGTAGGCTTTGTTGTCATCAATATTGAAATGATCGAAATAGTATCAGATGGCATCTTTGGTACACATCGAATACTATTTCAACTCTTTCCATCCTATTATCCTTTACTGATCAATTTATTTGAATTTTTGGCCGTTTCCGTTATACTTGCCTGCGTTGTATTTCTAGCCAGAAGGAATATGGTGAAAGTAAAGCGACTCATTTCAAATGATATCAAAGGATGGCCTTCAACAGATGCTAATTTTATTCTTATCACCGAGATTATTCTAATGCTGTTTTTTTTGCAAATGAATGCAGCCGATACAGTATTACAATCGAAAGGAGTTGCCCCCTATTCAGAGCATCTCACAGGACATTTTTACTTTTCGTATTTTTTTCATCATTTATTTGATGGCTTTTCTATACAAACACTGGTATTGACGGAAAGACTAAGTTGGTGGTGTCATATCATCGGTGTATTGGCATTTCTAAATTATTTAACCTGGTCGAAGCATCTTCATATCATACTTGCATTTCCCAATGCATATTTTTCTAGATCTGAGCCACAGGGGAAAATGAAAAACATGCCTTCTGTACAGGACGAAGTAAAATATGCATTTCATCCTGAGCTGGCTCCAACAAGCAGTGCACAGACGCCTTTATTTGGAGCAAAAGATATTGATGAATTATCCTGGAAAAACATTCTGGATGCGTTCAGTTGTACAGAATGCGGCAGATGCTCATCCGCTTGTCCTGCTAACCAAACAGGTAAACTGCTTTCTCCCAGAAAGATCATGATGTCGACACGCGACAGAGCAGAAGAAATTGCGCATAAAATATCAAAAGGCATTCAATGGAAAGAAGAAAATAGAACCCTGTTTGATTATATATCCGAAGAAGAACTTAGAGCATGTACCACTTGTAATGCTTGCGTGGAAGCATGCCCAGTGAGTATCGAACCCTTGGATATTATTGTACAGTTGAGGAGACATCTCATCATGGAAAAAAGTTCTTCGCCGCAAGAATGGACAGCAATGTTTGGTAACATGGAGAACAATTTTGCTCCTTGGAAATTTTCACCCGATCAAAGAATCAATTGGACAAAACAATAATATGGAAGTTCCTATTTGGTCAGAAGAAGTCAGCAAAGGCAATCAACCCGAAATTTTATTTTGGGTAGGATGTGCAGGTAGTTTTGATGCAAGAGCGCAATCAATAACCAGAGCTTTTGTAACGATCCTCAATAAAGTCGGAATTTCCTATGCGATTTTAGGCAATGAAGAAATGTGTACCGGAGATCCTGCACGAAGAGCAGGCAATGAATTCCAATTTCAAATGTTGGCTTATCAAAATATTCAACTTCTCAACCAATACAATATCAAGAAAATTGTAACTGCCTGCCCACATTGTTTCAATACCTTAAAAAATGAATACCCAGAGTTAGGAGGAAAATATGAAGTCATTCATCACACCACACTTTTGCAGGAGTTGATCGACGAAGGAAAAATAAAGATCAAAGAAGGAGGCGTTTTTAAAGGAAAAAAAATCACCTACCACGATTCTTGTTATTTAGGCAGAAGCAATCATATTTACGAAGCACCCAGAAAAGTAATTGAAGCATTGGATGCATCGCTCGTGGAAATGAAAAGATGCAAAAGCAATGGTCTCTGTTGCGGAGCAGGCGGCGCACAGATGTTCAAGGAGGAAGAGAAAGGAACAACGAGAGTAAATCTGGAAAGAACGAAAGAAGCCGTTGAAACCAACGCGTCTATCATTGCTGCTGCGTGTCCTTTTTGTAATACCATGATGAGCGATGGAGTGAAATTAAAGGAACAAGAAAAAAACATACAAGTCTTAGATATTGCTGAATTAGTTGCACAATCTATCGCAGAATGAACTTAGAATATAAACATTTGATCCCTGATGACATGAGCGCTGGCTCTCGTGTATGGATATACCAATCCAATAGAAAATTTACCCTTACGGAAGCCCTATCTCTGGAAAACACCTTCGAAGAGTTCACCAGCCAATGGAAATCGCATGGAACACCTGTGAAAGGTTTTGCAACCCTATTTTTTGGACAATTCATTGTTTTGATGGCAGACGAAGAACAAACCGGGGTGAGCGGATGCAGCACCGATAGTTCGGTACGAATGATCAAATCGATTGAATCTGCCTACCAAGTAGCGCTTTTTGAAAGAACGAACCTTGCATTCATTGTAAAGGACAAGATTGAACTGCTCCCAATCAACCAACTCCAATACGCAGTTGAAAAAGGGTTTTTACAGTCAAACACCCTCTTTTTTGATAATTCTATCTCTACGAAACAAGACTTACTTACAAAATGGATTGTTCCCTTGTCATCCTCGTGGCTTGGGAAACGTTATCAGATCGAAAATTAACTGATGACAATTTGTCACTTACGCTCTTTTTACTAATTTTGCAGCATGTTAGAAGTAGAGCAAAAAGTGATCGATGAATTGCGCCAGGGCGAGGCCTATGAGGGCATTCAGGGTGAAGGGCTCCATGCGGAAAAAAGGTTTTACATCGAAAGCTATGGCTGTCAGATGAATTTCAGCGACAGCGAAATCATTGCCTCCATTTTACAAACGAGTGGATTCGGATCTACCAGAAATGTTGACCAGGCCGATCTGATCTTATTGAATACTTGCTCCATTCGAGAGAAGGCCGAACAAACAATTAGAAAAAGACTCACTGAATTTAAAAAAATAAAGAAGCAAAACCCTGGTTTGCTAATCGGGATATTGGGCTGCATGGCAGAGCGTCTCAAAAGCAAATTATTAGAGGAAGAGAAATTGGTTGATATTGTTGTAGGTCCGGATGCCTATCGAACCCTTCCTGGCTTGATTGAAGAAGCAGAAACCGGAACCAAAGCGGTTAATGTGTTACTTAGCCGCGAAGAAACCTATGCAGATATCTCCCCTGTCCGCATCAACTCCAATGGCATCAACGCTTTTGTGAGCATCATGCGAGGCTGCAATAATATGTGCGCTTTTTGTGTGGTACCCTTTACCAGAGGAAGAGAAAGAAGCAGGGACAATATTTCCATTATAAATGAATGCAAAGATTTGTTTCAACGCGGGTTCAAAGAAGTGACTTTGCTAGGACAAAACGTTGATAGCTATTACTGGGTAGACCCCATCACCAATCATGCGGTTGACTTCGCAATGCTTTTGGAGCAAGTGGCTCTGATCAGTCCGAACATGCGCGTCAGGTTCAGCACCTCGCACCCAAAAGATATTACAGAAAAGGTATTGCAAACGATGAAATCCTATCACAACATTTGCAAATACATTCATCTTCCTGTTCAAAGCGGTTCTACGCGCATTCTTCAACTGATGAATCGCACCTACACCAGAGAATGGTACTTGGCGAAAGTGAAAAGAATCAAGGAAATAATGCCCGATTGTGCCATCAGCTCGGATATTATTGCTGGATTTTGTACGGAGGATGACCAAGATCATTTGGATACATTGGACGTGATGCGTATTTCGATGTACGAATACAGTTACATGTTTGCCTATTCTGAACGTCCCGGAACCTTAGCAGCAAAACGCTACAAAGACGATGTGCCAGAAGAAGTCAAAAAGAAAAGATTAGAGGAGATTGTTTCACTTCAAAACAAACTTTCGTTTGAGAGCAATCTAAAAGATATAGGCAAAAAAGTTGAAGTACTAATTGAAGGTGACTCCAAGAAAAGCAATCTTCAATGGATGGGAAGAAACAGTCAATACAAAGTAGTTGTTTTTGATAAATCAGACAGTTCACTTCAACCTGGCGATTACGCTTGGGTAGAAGTAACCGATTGTACGCAGGGCACCTTACTTGGCAAATTGGTATCCTAAAAGAAAATAACGATGGATTTACAATCTTTAAAAAATAGGTTTGGCATCATAGGTAATTCACCTGCATTGAATTACGCTTTGCAAGTAGCATCACAAGTTGCCAATACTGATTTAACTGTTTTAATTGTTGGAGAAAGCGGCGTTGGTAAAGAAATATTCTCTCAGATCATTCATGCACTTTCACCCAGAAAGCACAATCCTTTTATAGCAGTGAACTGCGGTGCTATTCCTGAGGGAACAATTGATTCGGAATTATTTGGACACGAAAAAGGATCTTTTACAGGAGCAGTAGATGCCAGAAAAGGTTATTTCGAAACAGTGAATGGCGGAACCTTGTTCATGGATGAAATTGGTGAAATGCCTTTGGGCACACAAGCACGCTTATTACGTGTTTTGGAAAACGCTGAATTCATCCGTGTTGGATCTTCCAAAGTACAAAAAACGGATGTGCGTGTGATTGCTGCTACCAACAAGGATTTACTCATCGCAACACAATCCAATAAATTTAGAGAAGACCTCTATTACCGTTTAAACACAGTGCCCATCAGAGTACCTTCCTTAAGAGAAAGAAAAGAAGATATTATTTTATTATTCAGAAAATTCGCGGTTGATTTTGCTGAAAAATACCGCACCAGCCCTATTCAACTTACCGAAGAAGCCAAGCAAGTTTTATTGAATTATCCCTGGCCAGGTAATGTGAGAGAGTTAAAAAATATCGCAGAGCAGATTTCTGTTCTTGCAGAAGACAAATCAATCTCTGCGAATGAAATGGAAAAATTTCTTCCAAAATCAACACAACATAATCTCCCCATTTTAGTGGGAGCCAATCAACCAGGAGTAGGAAAAGCAGAATTCATGAACGAAAGAGATATCCTTTATAAATTATTCTTTGATTTAAAAAAGGATGTCACCGAAATGAAGAAAATGTTTTTCGAAATGGTTCAAAATCCATCCATGGCCTCATCTGTATCTCAAATGGTGGAAGACAATTACAGACAGGAAATTCCTTTTTCAGGAAGACCAATGCACGATAACGCATCCCACAACAATATACTACCCGTCCATTCTAGTCAGCCAGTAATTCTTTCCGACAACAGAGACCTGGAAGAATCGATTGTAGTGGACGAATCACTCAACATAATGGATAAAGAAAAAGAGTTGATTGAAAAAGCATTGAAAAAGCATAAGGGAAAAAGAAAAGATGCTGCATCTGATTTGGGTATCAGCGAAAGAACGCTTTACAGAAAATTAAAGGAATATGATATTGAAGACTGAAAATACCATTCGATCCTTTCGTATTGTAATCCTTTTATTAATGGGTTTAATAGGATTTCAGGGAACCTGTCGCTATTCATTGAAAGACGCTGCTCCTATCCCTGCGGATATAAAAACTGTCAAAGTTTTTTTTATTGAAAACAAGGCAAGATACATCAACCCTCAATTGAGTCCTAAGTTAACCGACAAACTCAGACAGAAAATTGTGAACCAAACAAGGTTGTCACAAACAAACGATGAAGCAGACTATGAAATCAGCGGCTACATCAGCGATTACTCTGTGAGCACTTCCGGTATCTCTCAACAACAAGTTGCCAGTAACAACTTAAACGTAACTGTTCACATTGTTTTTCGAAACAGGAAAGATGAAAAAAAGAATTTTGAAACCGATATTACCCGAAATTTCCCCTTTTCAGCCACCAAAAGCTTAACGCAGGCAGAGCTTGATTTGAATGATCAGATGGTAAACAATATTTCGGATGAAATATTCAACCGAATTTTTTCCAATTGGTAAAGATGTTAAATTAGCAGGATGGCAAAAGAGACCGACTATTTGGTGCAATCACTTTTTGAAAGGGAAAGTTTCAATGAACTTACCTTGGATGAATTAAAGGGAATGACCGAGGAATATCCCTATGCCTCTATTTTACATTATCTCTACACAAAAAAATTAAGATCTTCTCTGCATATTGGATTTCAAGAAGCTGTTTCACATACAGCACTTTTCTTCCAGCATCCACAATGGCTACAGTATCAATTGAACGATGAAGGCGAGATGGGGGTTTTCAAGAAAAATAATTTTGAACAAAGCAATTCTGCTCTTCAAGAAGAAAGAGAAGACGAAGTTTTGGTAGAAGAGGAACCATTGAACATTCCAATTGAGCCCTACCATACAGTCGACTATTTTGCGTCACAAGGTATCAAACTTTCAAAAGAAGAACAGAAAGATGAGCTAGCCAGGAAGGTACAGAGTTTCACAGCTTGGCTCAGGACAATGAAAAGGATGCAGCCCGCTCCAGAAAACACCACCCATAAAAATATTGATGAGATTTTTGGCAATAATTCAGAACCCACTGAAAAGGAAGACAACGAAGTGTTTACCGAGGCCATGGCAGATGTCTATTTAAAGCAGGGGTTAAGAGAAAAAGCCATTGAAGTATACAAGAAATTAAGTTTGCAAAATCCTGCCAATCGTGCTACTTTTGCCGTCAAGATTGAACTTATTAAAGAAAATAAGATATGACTACCCTCTTCATCGTATTGATCATTTTAGCTGCTGTACTACTCGGTGCAATTGTATTGATTCAAAACCCAAAAGGTGGCGGACTTGCTGGAAATATTGCAGGATTCAGTAACCAATTCATGGGTGTGAAACAAACCACAGATGTTTTGGAAAAAGGAACCTGGATTTTGGCAAGTGCACTGGTTGTTCTTTGCCTTGTTTCAGCTTTGGTTGTAAAAACCGGAAAAGGTGTAACCAATGAAACCATAAAGAATATTCCAACCACTGGTGCAACTTCCGCTCCATCTGCGCCTGTTGCTCCTGCACAACCAGTTAGCCCAGCTCCTGCTCCCGGTAAATAAACCAACTTTAAAACATATTGGCCCCGCTCTCTAAGGCGGGGTTTTTTATTACACTGAGATATGGCAGTTAAAAAGATAAAGAAAAAGAAGAGCCCTAAAAA
This sequence comes from Chitinophagales bacterium, assembly GCA_030832645.1. Lineage (GTDB taxonomy): Bacteria > Bacteroidota > Bacteroidia > Chitinophagales > Chitinophagaceae > Pollutibacter. The sequence goes on from JAURIR010000011.1 coordinate 26,025, forward strand.
TAAAAGCGGACGAATAGGGTTTACGCTTATTACCATTTTAGCCTTGGTATTTGCAGGTTTTTTCTACACACTTTTTTTACGTCCAGCTACCAGCTTTAAAGGAGAAGAGGTAGTTATTTTGATACCAGATTCAAAGGCGAATAAAACATTCATTAAAAACAAGATCAAAGCATCTGTAAAGCCTGCGCAATACACCACTTTCTTGGGACTCGCAGAGTGGTTCGGCTATTGGAATCATATCAAGCCAGGCAGATACGTTATTAAAAAGGATGCGAGCATTTTTAATTTTTTCAGAAGATTGAATGGCGGAAGGCAGTCACCGGTAACATTGACAATAAACAAGTATAGAACCAACAGAGATTTGGCAAAGTACATCTCTACCAAATTAGAATTCACCGAGGGTGAATTCATACGTTTTATCAGCAACCAGGATTCTATCGACTTTTTAGGCATCAATGAACAAACACTTATGACATTGATCATTCCAAATACTTACGAGGTATATTGGAATGCATCACCAAAAGAATTTTTGGTGAGGATGAACAAAGAAGCCAATAATTTCTGGAGTGATGGTAGGATTGAAAAAGCCAAAAACCTTCAACTCTCCAAAGAGGAGATTTACACGATTGCTTCCATTGTGGAGGAAGAAACCAATAACAACCAAGAAAAGCCCCTCCTTGCAAGCGTATATGTTAATCGCTTAAAGAAAGGCATGAACCTTGGCGCCGATCCCACTATTAAATTTGCGCTAGGAAATTTCGGATTGAGAAGAATCACACTACAGCATATCAATGCCTCCAGCTCCTCCCCCTATAATACCTATAAGAAAAAAGGTCTGCCCCCGGGTCCGATTTCAAGTGCATCCATTGCGTCCATTGATGCAGTTTTAAAGGCAGAGAAGACAGACTATTTGTATTTTTGTGCAAAAGAGGATTTCTCAGGCTCTCATAATTTTGCCGCAACAGCAGAAGAGCATTTCAAGAATGCAAAAAAATACCAACGAGCATTGGATAGCTTGAGAATTCACTAAACCCGACATGATCAAATTACAACGGATCATTATTGAAAGCTGGCCTATTAAACCAATCATCAATTGGTCTAAAAAAGTAGTGTTGCCTGGTTTCGAGGGAATTCCATTGTATGATGTGATCGTTTTTTTCATAAAACAAACAAAGGAAATCGGACTCAATGAGAGAGCCGCTTCTGTTGCATTCAATTTTCTCATGGCTATTCCTCCACTGTTCATTTTTTTATTTACCACACTGTCTTTACTGCCTGATTCAAGAAAATTATACAAAGAAATTTTAATCCTGTTAAAAACAGTCGTTCCAGACAATAGAACCTATACAATGATAAAAAATGTAACGGATGATTTTTTCTCTGCTGGAACCGGCACACTTTCATTTGGTTTATTATTGGCACTTTATTTTGGATCGAATGCAACAATCACATTGATGAGAACATTCAGAAAATCGATGTTGCACATTGAATTGGAAAATAGGAATTTCATTCAAATAAGGCTAGCGGCTATACGACTAACATTCATCATTGTTTTACTGATCATTGCAACAATTTTGATCATGTTCACCCAGAATCTATTGATCGTTTACATCAGTGATTGGCTACAGATAAAAAATCACTCGTTAGATTGGGTCATCGCAGTGACGCAGGTAATCTTGACTTTTTCTTTGATCTTCTTCGCAATTGGAATGATCTATCGTCATGCACCGCATGTTCAAAAAAAATGGAAAATCAGAACCCCGGGTTCGATTGTTGCAACGGTTTTGATCATTTTATTTTCCTATCTATTTTCCTATTGGGTCAATAATATCGCAACATACAATAAGGTATATGGCTCCTTGGGAAGTATATTGATATTGATGTTTCTGGTATTTGTAAATTCCCTTGTATTGCTCATTGGATTTGAGCTAAATGTGTCCATCAATTCGATAAAATCAATCTCAGAAAAAAGAAACAACATCTCACATGAATAAATATCCTCGTCCATTCATATTGGCAGAAACGAATTGGAAAGAAATACAGCAACATGCTTTTGATATTGTAGTACTGCCCTGGGGTGCCACTGAAGCCCATAATTACCACCTCCCCTATGCAACCGACAATTATCAAGCAGACGCCATTGCATACGAAGCTGCAGATAAAGCATGGAAGAAGGGTACCAAGGTATTGGTGCTTCCAACTATTCCGTTTGGAGTCAATACTGGTCAATTAGACATCCCCTATTGTGTGAACATGAATCCTTCTACACAACTTGCCATTCTAAAAGATGTTTGCGATGTGGTAAAAAGACATGGAGCCACCAAGTTGGTTATTCTAAACGGACATGGTGCAAATAATTTTGTGGCAATTATCAGAGAGTTAGCAGGACAATTTCCTGAGTTGTTTGTATCGGTTGTCAATTGGTACCAGTCAGCACCCAAAGATGGGATTTTCGTAAACAAAGGAGATCATGCCGACGAAATGGAAACAAGCGTAATGATGTATCTCCACCCAAACATCGTTTTGCCTTTAGAAGTAGCAGGCGACGGCGCCAATAAAAAATTCAATGTAAAGGGATTTCAAGAAGGTTGGGCCTGGACGCAAAGACCATGGACGAAAGTGACCAAAGACACTGGTGTTGGAGATCCTTCTCTGTCTACTCCAGAAAAAGGAAAATTATTTATTGAAAAATGCACAGATAATATTTGTGAGTTTTTCTGCAACATTGATAAAAAGAATATTGAATCTATCTTAAAATAAATGCCCATGCTTCCGCTTCGCAACTATTTATTTTTCATTGCAATCATTTCATGCAGTATCAAGTCTATTGGGCAATCAATTGACAGTTCAGCAAACAAAGGAAACGATAAAAAACTTGAAGAAATCATTATATATGGTTCAGAAAAAAGACAACAGTCTTTATTAAAGGCACCGTCATCAGTTACTTTTATTAATAGTACCCAAGTTCAACAATTCCGACTTTGGGATATCAATAATTTAAGCGGTATTGCTCCGAACTTTTCGTTGTCGCAATCTGGAGATAACAGGAACGTAGCAGGAATACGAGGTATTGTAACTACTTCATATGATCAAACTGTTGCCACCTACATCGACGGTGTGGCTCAATTCAATCTGGATACCTATATCCCTCAGTTAAACGATATCGAAAGTATCGAAATAATAAGAGGCCCTCAAGGAACCTTTTATGGAAGAAACAGTATGGGTGGTGTGATCAATATCACAACAAAAAAACCAACCAATCAACCTTCCTTGCTGGCTGATGTATCCCTTGGAAATGTGGGCCAAAAAAGAATCAGTGTTCAATTAAAGTCGCCCCTCATCAAAGATAAATTATACCTGAGCGCATCGATTTTACATGATGCCAGAAACGGCTATTATCAAAATGATTTCACAAAGTCTACCTACGATAAGCAAAAACAACAAATTGCATCGGTACAATTGAAGTATATATTAAAGAATAATTGGAGTGTACTTGCAGATGTGAAGCATTACAAAGCACTCAATGATGGCGCATTCCCTTTGAATGGAGATTATACTACCGCGTTAGAAAAACCTTTTCATCTTTCCCAAAATCAAGTTACTTCGATGCACGATCAAACAAACAATGCATCGATTGCCGTTCAACATAAAGGCAAGGATGTAAATATCACCCTGCAATCATCTTATCAAAACAATTACAGGTATTACGAAAATACATTGGATGCCGACTTTTCAGCATTTGAAATTATCGGCATCTTCAATAATTATGGGAAAGCCTATAACAATGTTCGTGCCTTTACCAATGAAGTAAAAATTCAATCAGTCAACAATCCATCCAAAAAGCTGGAATGGACAACAGGGCTATTTCATTTTACGAACAATAGTCCAACGAAGCAAGCTACTGTTTTTGGAAAGGATGCAGGATTCATAGGTATTCCCGACAAAAACTTTTCGTTGATTTCGTATAACCTATCAAACAACAATGGATTGGCGGGGTACGCACACGGCACATATCATTTAACTTCAAAACTTTCCTTTCAAGCTGGCGCAAGAATAGATCTGGAAGAACGTTCTCTTACAGTGAAAGGAGAATACAAAAAAGAACCTTACCCAGCATTTGTTTTACAAGAGGATACAAATGGTAAAAATAATTTCGCAGCATTCTCACCAAAAGTTGGCTTTCAATACCAGCTAAGTGAAAATCATATGGTATATGCTTTATACAGCAAGGGATTTAGGGCTGGTGGATTGACAAATTTATCAAGTGATCCTTCCCAAATACCTTTGAAAGCTTTTTTACCAGAATTTTCAAACATGTACGAAGTTGGTTTGAAGGGTATCAACAGAGAAAAAACAATTCAATATTCGCTTGCAGTATTTTATAACCTGGTAAACAATATCCAAACACCCTTCCTCATCCTCCCAGATGCAACAACGATTATTAAAAATGCCGGAAAGTTAAGAAGCAGAGGGTTTGAGTGGGAACTATCTTCAAAACCCATAAAAGGCCTCACGCTTCAATACAATGCAGGATTTACCGATGCAACCTATCAGCGATTTACAACTGTGATCAATGGTGCTCAATTTGACCTCAATAATAATAAACAGATTTTTACCCCTACTCAAAACCATTTCTTCACAGGCACTTACCAAAAGAAATTTGGAGAAAATGAGTTTTGGACAAATATGCAGTACGTATTTACCGGCAAACAATATTTTGATATTACCAATGTAATTGAACAAAAAGCGTATGCACTATTAAATGCTCAAATCGGTATAAAGATCTCTAAGCTCAGTGTTTATTTTTGGGCCAGAAATATCACCGACAGGAAGTATTTCAGTTATGGGTATGATTTCGGAGCTGTGCACTTAGGCAATCCGAGAACAGTAGGCGTTGGGGTATCTTGTAAAATTTTATAAACTTCCTTTTAAGCGAATACCAAGTCCTGGAGCCACTGGCATTTGCCAGCTATGATCTTGGAGAAGAAGTCCCTCAGCAAGGTCTTCCGCTAGCAAAAGGGGTCCGTCTGCATCTAGAAAGTCAACCAAAGGGGACAAATGAACCAGTGCGGCCGTACCAATGGTTGATTCGTTCATACAACCCAACATGATTTTTAATTGATTTTCCCTTGCCTTCTTTATTAATTCTAGAGCAGGTGTGATTCCACTGCATTTTGTAAGCTTTATATTGATTCCATCGAATCCTTCTTTGCAGTGGTCCACATCTTTCATTGAAACGCACGACTCGTCGGCCAGTAATGGAATAGTTGACAATTGCTTTAACTCCTTCATTTCTTCTTTGCTATCAATTGGCAATGGTTGTTCAATCAATTCAACGTTTAATTGCTCCAGATAGGGCAGCAACTCAATTGCCTGGTTGAACGTCCACCCAGCATTGGCATCTACACGCAGCAAGGCATCTGTCTTGGATCGAATGGCAATGAGTTTTTCAAGGTCCTCTTTCCCTCCTACTTTAATTTTATAGATGGGAGATGAATGCGCCTCAATTTTTTCCAGCATTTTATCGGTTGTATCAATACCAACTGTATAATCCGTAATAGGAAGTTTTGATGGATTCACATTCCAGATTTTATAAAGTGGCTGATTACGGATTTTTCCATAAAGATCCCATCCTGCCATATCCAATGCAGAGACTAAAAATGGATTACTAGGAAGTAAATGATGTAAAAAATGCCAGAATCGTTTTGGATCAGTAAACGAAAAATTTTCTATGAATTTTTTTTTCTGCTCCAGATCCTCCCTCATTTTCTCGGTAGTGATATTGTAGTAACTGATGGCCGGTGCTTCTCCATAGGCTTTTATGCCTCTCCATTCAAGGGCTACAATAAAAATCGGCTGATGCGTTTTAGTACCTTTCGAAATAGTGAAAGGATATTGAAAAGGAAGTTCTTTTTGCCAGTAATTGATGGATAGCACTATCGACCGTTAGAAGTGATAAAATAATTTAATTGCTCATTGAATTCCTTCATTTTCTTCAACTCTTCTACATTGATCGGCATTCTATATCTCCAATAGTGTTTACAGTCTCCAGGAATATTGATTCGTTCTTGTGATGGATTGTCCAGTCTCAAATTTTCATCCATGGCAAACAAGTCCTGCAATTGAAATACCGACCACATGGCAGGAGAAGATAGATGTTGTAGTACGATAGATTTCACAATGTGCACATTGGCATCGTGTGGGGCCTCACCGTATTGCCATAGTTGTTGATTAAAAAAAAGCTGCGCATTTTTTTTGTCTTCCGTCCACCATTCTCTGATTGTACTCATATCGTGTGTGGAAGGGGTAACAACTGCTAAGTAATTTGAATGCTCGGGATTGAAAAAGGGAACATGAAGTTGCTTTGGCATACGCTGGACTTCCATGCATAGAAAACCCAATCCAGACAATACTTCTGGCACTGATTTAGGAACCATCCCCAGGTCTTCACCGCAGATCAGCATATCTGTACTGCGCTTCAAAGAAGGCAGCTTCTCCAGTGCTTCTTGTTTCCAAATCAACTCTTGTCGATGGAAGAAATAGTCTTGATACAATTCCATCAGAGCAGATTGCTGGAACGATTCTAAATGATGGAAGGAAAGTGTTTGATGAACATTGAACCTAAAATGATATTGATTTTTTTGTTCAGGATCTCTGTGCAAAATGATATTTGAATGAAGATTAAACAGTAACTGTTTTAGTTCCTGATGATGATCAGATTCTGATAACTCCTCAAAATAAAGTTCAATTTTTTTCTGAGAATCAAACTCCTCTTTGAAACGGTAAGATCCATCGGATAAGGAACGTAAAAATCTCTTCACTTCCCCTTCGTTCCCTCCTGCCATTTCCCAAAGCACAGTATCGGTAATATAAGGGTCGCAAAGTCGCTCCTCAGACAAATGAATAACCTTTTGCATTACTTCATCTCTGCGCAGTGGAATGGCGGGAACAAATCTTCCCATAATACCTTCTACAGCATGCGAAGGAATTGACCAAATTCTAAAAAAACCAAGGATATGATCGATCCGAAATGCATCAAAATAATTCGACATCTGAGCAAAGCGCTGCTTCCACCATGCGTATTGATTCTTCCGCATGACTTTCCAATTGTATGTTGGGAAGCCCCAATTTTGTCCTTTTACAGCAAAATCATCTGGCGGAGCACCTGCTTGCATATCTAGATTATAAAGAGTGGGATCCATCCACGTATCTACTCCATTTCTATTTACTCCGATTGCAATATCTCCCTTCAATACAATACCCTTCTTATTGGCATATTCATGAGCTTCTTTTAGTTGAAGATGTAAATGATATTGAATGAAATAGTGAAGCGCAATCTTTTTATAATGCGGTGATTTCTTGTCAGTCAATTTATCGATGCGGGTAGAATTGAAATCAGAAAATTCTTCCCATTTACTTACATCAGATGATTGGTATTTATCTCTGAGGTAAGAAAATGCTGCATAAGGTACTAACCATGATTTATTTTGTTGGAAGAAATCAAGAAATACTTCGTTCTGAAAAAGATCTTCGTTGGTTGCTTGAAAAATCTTTTGCAATGCTTCTTGCTTCCACTTCATCACTTCTTCGTAGCAAACGCCCTCAGATGCATTCAATTCTTTTTTATGGTCCAGTATTTTCTGTATTAATTTTTTATGCGTTGCGCCTGCAACTTTCTCCAAAGAGATATAAAGTGGATGCAAAGCAAATGCAGAAATAGCTGCATAGGGATATGAATCTGCCTTTGTATGGGTAGATGTTGTATCATTTACGGGAAGCAGCTGTATCATCTTAATAGAAACCGATGCTGCCCAATCCACCAATGCTTTTATATCTTGGAATTCACCGACACCAAAACTTTTATTTGTTCGAATGCTGAAAACAGGAATAGCAATACCTGTTCCTCTGAATCGATCCTCTGTTCGCAGGTAACCATCTTGTATTATGAATAAATTTTCATTGATTGGCTGACTCACTATTCGGTTGGAACCAGTTTCAAATCTGAGTAATTCACCCTTTTCATTTATCACACAATATTTGTATTCCAAATAGAAAGTATCGGATACTTTCGCTACTTGTGCTACCCAGGCATGACCATCGAATTTCATTTTTACTGCTTCACTGGCATCCCAGTTACCGAAGGAAGGATTGTTTCCAACCACCGCCAGAAATTCGTTTTGAGCCAGCAAAGGAGCTTGTATCCTAAAAACAATTTTCTTTTTTTTATCCTTCTTAAATGTTTTCTTCCTGTGCGGAATAAAGATGTGCTTAAATGGGGCTGTATAAAAATTGTTCTCAATTGCACCCATGTCAATCCAGGTATCCAACAGAATAGCACCCTCTTCCAATTGACTCAACTCGATGCTTCTGTTTTCACCCCAATCTTCAAGATAGTTACCCTCTTCATCTTGGTATATATAGGTATAGTAAAGACGATCGATCTTTTTTAGATCCTCTTTTGTAAGTTGGATATCTATTTTCCAATGGTGATGGTCGTGGTAGTTCATTTCAACGGCATTAGTAAGTTCACCACCACCTAGTTGTTGGATATTACCGGCAATCTTCAGCGATTGTCCTGGTTTTGTTGAAAAACGTAGATACAGGCTAAGCAACATATTCGGTCCGTCTTAGGGGCAGACAAGATACGGATTTTCAATATAGTGTACACAGTACACAATACTTTTTTGATGTGGAAATTCTAATTTCAGTTTCAAAAAATCTTGTTTTACATTTGCTTATAAATCAAAGCGGTATGACCAAAAGTCAAAAAAATACATTCTGGTTCCTCTTCTTTCTTTCATTGGGACTTTCAGTTGCAGTATATTTTTACCTTCCCGCGCTTGTTTCCTTAACTGTTGTACCTGTTGTTACAACATTTGCAAAGGCTTTAGACCTAATCTAAATCGTTCTTTATTCGTATGATTTTCAATCCATTAGGATTGAAACAGTACCTTTTTTTGATTTTACAAACAAATCATTTCTATTTTTATTGACATTTATCTAAAATGTAATCAATTTTAGTATTAATATTTCAAATATTATACATTTTAGATTTCGATTTTGAATATTTTCCAAAATAATTGCTTTTTCATGGCCTATTCAAGGCGAATTAGGTGTACATTTGCGTAATAAGTACACGAACAAATTAACGATGTCTTAGCACAGTTAATTCTTTTGAAGACATCCAATTACTAAAACGGTTACTTGCTTGTGAGCCTTTAAAACTGTTTTATATGACACACTCAAACCAGAAAAAGGGGTTGAAACAACCCGACACACAGATGAAAAGAACACCCAGTTCCAGAAAAATGATCGCAAAGGCCCTGTTTTTCACGGCTATTTTACTTAACTGCGGAGGAAACCTCGCTCATGCTTCCCTTGGAAACGAAACCTCAGACAGTAACAAGATTGAATATGCCCTTACCGGAGATGTAGGCGATGAACTGATGGCTGCTAAAATATCCATCCCCAATGGCAGGACCTTTCGCAGGGCTGACAGGGAAATCAACAGAAATATGGCTAATGACCTAAGAGAGTTGAATAACCTGAAGCTAGAACCATTGGATGCATTGCAAGCAGACGAAACCATCAGCAATGAGTTCTACTCAAATTTCAAATTGACAGATTTTTACCCTTTCTACCCAGAATTAGACGAGCAACTTGCAGCTATTTTTTTAGGCGAAAACCTAAATAATAACTTGATCAAAAATAGCTTACTATCTGATAATGAGGTAAATAAATCATTCAGTAAAAGCTATGCAATAAAGCAACAATCCAATTTTCAGATTGCAGACAATGAAATCAACGCCCTCTTCAAAAAGGAAGTTGAGTAAAACATTTCTGACAGAAAATAATAAAAAAGGCCTTCAATTGAAGGCCTTTTTGCTGCAATAAATAAGCCGGATTCTGTAATCTGCTATCATTTATCTGTTCCGAAAGTTGCCTTTCGGAATCAAGCTGCCTACCCATCCTGGCCTTTGCAGAGGGAACGAGTCACTCCCCAACTTTCGTTACCAAGACCTATGTGGCATTTCAGCACGTAAGGTTTACCCCCAAACTGCATTACTGCAATCTGCCGGGAGCTCTTACCTCCCGTTTTCACCCTTATCCGTCATTCGACGGACGGTTATTTTCTGTGGCACTCTCTGTTCTCGATAAATCGAGACCCGGCTATTCACCGGTACGACGCTCTATGCTGTCCGGACTTTCCTCGTTATAAATAACGCGATAGCTTGTTACAGCACAGCAAATTTAGGAATAATTGAAGGGAGTAAAGAAAAAGGGGGATCAGTTACTTTTTTGAACTTATCTTAAACCCTGCTTTGGCCAGCAATGATAAGTCTATCCCGCCTTCTGGAAGAGGAACATCTGCAGGTTTCTCTTGTTGAGCGATCACCTCCATTTCTTTTTCTGGGTAATGCTCATACAGAAGAAATTTGAAAGACGCCTGATGCGCCCGAATAGTTTCTTCAGAAAGGGAAAGAAACTGCCTGGGCTTTGGCTTGAAATATACTTCGTAATGACTGGCTTTCTCTTTTTGAGGATGTACGAGTGAGAAATCAAACACAAATTTAGGTTGGTCATTCAATTGATCAAACGATAAATCAAATAAATACATATCATTCAATCCAGCTATTTGATGTTTGGTTTCAAGTTCTTTTTTCTGCTCAAAATAAACTGTAAAGCTTACCAATAATTCGTCGTTGGTATGATTCAATAAAAAAACACGGTAATGTGAAAAGATGTTTTCATCGAACTCGTCTTTATCTAAAATTGGAAAAAAGGATAGATGAAGTCCGTCTAACTCAATTTTCTTCTCAATTTTTTTCTCTTTTTTGGGAATTTCCTTTCTAGAGGGATGCTTAACTTCTGCTGGCTTCTTTTTGGTAAACGCATCAAAATAAGGAAAATCAATTTGATCTGCATACACAGGAAATTGAATGCCGTCTACTTCAATTGTCAGCATCTTCTTATTGATCCACTCTATCACTACTCCCTGCTCGCCGGTGGCAACAACAACTATCTTATCCCCTTCTTGAAACTTCATGATGCAGCCAACTTACTTTTTCTTCTGCCATAAAAAAAGTAGATGAGCAATCCCAACAACATCCAACCAAAAAACACTATCCAACTTTTTGCAGGAATCTCTACCATTAAATACATGCAGCAACTCACGCCCAGCAAAGGAATGAGAGAATAATTTCTTGTGAAAGCCAATACGGTCAATACTCCAGCAAGAAGAATAAACAATATAAATAGGATCTCCTGATAACTCTCTTGATCAAAATTGGAAACTGCATTGATGGCCCTGTCGTGGAATAGATAAATGAACAAAATATACAAGACCGGAAAAATCCATTTCGCATTGATATACGGAAGAGAAAATTTGCCTTTTTGTTTCTCGATCCTTGGCAATACCAACACACCACCGCTAACAAGTGCAAATGCAAAAAGAGTACCGATACTCGTTAAGTCCGTCATCAATTTATCGTCGATAAAAAGTACAAAACCTCCTACAAATAAACCTGTAATAATAGTTGAAAAACCAGGCGTTTTATACTTCTTATCAATCTTTCCAAAAGATTTTGGTAGCAACCCGTCTCTGCTCATCACCATCCAAATTCTAGGCTGACCAATTTGAAAAACCAACAAAACACTGGAGGCCGCAATAACCGCACTGACAGATATGATAAAACCAATCTTACCCATGTTGATTTTTTCAAAAACAAATGCAAGTGGATCGGTTACGTATTGAAACTCAGCGTAATTGACTAGTCCGGTTATTACCAGTGCAGTAACAATGTAGATGATCGTACATAAAATCAGCGAATACATCATCCCCTTGGGAAGATCCCTTTGTGGATTTGCACATTCCTCGGCGGTGGTAGATATAGCATCAAAACCTATGTATGCAAAGAATACTGCCGAAACACCTTTTAGAACTCCAGTCATACCATTGGGCAAGAAGGGAGTCCAGTTGTTTAAAGTATTGTGAGAAAATATGTACCAAAAACCAATAAGGGCAATGAAAATCAATACAATGATTTTAAGCATCACCATCGCATTGGCTGTTTTCTTACTTTCTTTGATACCTACATATGCCAACCAAGTAATCAATGCAACAATAATAAAAGCAGGTAAATTGAGGATGATATGGATTCCTAAAATTACAGGAGCATTGGTATAGACCAATTGTGAAACATCCCTCCCTGCATTCAGTGCATCTATATATTGCATATGAGCGGTTTGGTACCCAATGGCCAGCCAATTGGGTAATGAAATGCCCAATGCACTTAGAATGTTATTAAAATACGCACTCCAAGAGATGGCCACGACTATGTTGCCAATAGCATATTCCAGTATCAACGCCCATCCAATAATCCATGCTACCACCTCTCCAAAACTTATATAAGAATATGTATAAGCACTGCCTGCAACTGGAATCCTGGATGCAAACTCCGCATAACAAAGAGCTGTAAATCCGCATGTGATGGCAGTGATGATAAATAAAAATATTACTCCGGGCCCGCCATTGAACGCAGCAGAACCGATGGTGGTAAAAATTCCTCCCCCGATCACTGCAGCAACGCCCATCAAGGTGAGATCTCTAACATTGAGCACCCGCTTTAATCCATCTCCATCCTGACCATGTAAACTAACCTCATTGTCTAGTGAAGCCAGGGTTTTTTTTCTGAATATACTCATCAGGGAAAAAATTATTTATCTCGTTTGATTAGGTATTGAGCCAACTCTCTCAATGTTTGCTTTCGTACTGCTGAAACTGCAATTTCATTCAGGTGATGATATGCTTTATTCAAATAGGCTTCCTTTAATGTATTTGCCCAATCATCAATTTTGCATTTTTTATAGATCGCAAGTACTTTTTCTACTTTGTCGGGTGGATTAGAGCCGATCAAATTTTTCAATTCATCCAGGTCTGTTCCCTTGGCTGTTGCAAGGGCATGAATCAATAAAAATGTTTTCTTGTTGCTCTGAATATCCCCGCCTACTTGTTTTCCAAATTTGCTTGGGTCTCCAAATGCATCCAAATAATCATCCTGAATTTGAAAGGCAATGCCAAGGTTACGTCCAAATTCATATACATGGCCTTGGTTGTGCTCACTTGCACCACCAATGATGCTCCCCATTTGTAAACTTGCTGCCAGCAATACAGAGGTTTTTAACTGAATCATATGGATATATTCTTCCAAACTCACTTTTTCCAATTTCTCGAAATCCATGTCCAATTGCTGCCCTTCACAAACTTCTTTTGCAGTCTTGTTGAAAAGATGAAGAACCTTTTTAAGATACTGCTGGTCTATCTTATTCAAATAATCATAGGCAACCACCATCATTACATCTCCTCCCAACAATGCTGTAGCCTCTCCATGCACAGCGTGAACCGTTGGCTGACCTCTTCTTAAAGGAGCCTTGTCCATTATATCGTCGTGCACCAAAGTGAAATTATGAAACAGCTCTACCGCTGCTGCCAAATGATAGGCATCTGGATGGATTTCATCAAACAATTCATTTCCCAATAAACACAAAACAGGACGAATGCGCTTTCCGCTATTGGACAGGAATCCTTCCAGAGGGTTGTACAAGGTTGATGGATCAGCAGGAAAATGCCTGTGATTAAAATAAGACTCAAACGATGCTTGCAGGGATTCTAGTGTTGACATATACTAAACCAATCAGCCCTTCGAAGATAATGAATGAGTGTTGCTTATCGACGATTTTTTCTTGTTGAAATTGATGCACCTTTAAATTCTACATCCAACATCCATTCGTAATCCAACTGACGCTTGGTTAAGTTGGCTGCCACTACCTTTATTTTTACGGCGTCTCCAATACGAAAGGCCCATCCAGAGCGTTTTCCAATCAAGGCATATTCCGATTCGGAATAGATAAAATCATCATAATCCAATAAAGAAGTAGCAGATATCAATCCTTCGCATTTATGGTCGATCGTTTCCGCCCAAAAACCAAAACTGGCAACCCCCGAAACAACTGCATCAAATTCTTCGCCAAGGAATTGTTTCATGTACTCAACTTGCTTGTACTTGTTTGCAGCCCTCTCGGATTCCATCGCGGCTCTCTCCCGCTCACTGGAATGCACACATTTTTGTTCCATTTTCTTGTCCACTATTGGATCATCCGCCAATACACCTGTTAGAACACGGTGCACTAAAATATCTGGATACCTTCTGATGGGAGAAGTAAAATGACAATAATGCTCGAATCCCAATCCATAGTGTCCGATATTTTTTGAAGTATAGACTGCTTTGGCCATTGTTCGAATACCCATTTGCTCCAAAACCCGTTGTTCTGGTAATCCTCGAACCCGTTCGAGCATACTGTTAAATGATTGGGCAATGGATTCGGGCGACTTCGTAATAAAATGGTGTCCGTATTTTTTTGCAAATTCTACAAATGGAATCAACTTCTCGTCATTGGGTTGATCATGTATCCGGTATGGGAACGGCAAAGGCTTGCCACTGACTTTAATTTTTCCAACACGTTCTGCTACGGATCGATTGGCCATCAGCATGAATTCTTCAATCAACTGGTGCGACTCTTTACTTTCCTTGACGACAATTCCAATGGGAGTACCCTTTTCATCCAATTTAAAACGTACTTCTTGAGAAGAAAAATTAATAGCCCCCTCCTTCATTCTCCTCGACCTGTATTTTTGGGCCAATTCATGTAGATGTAAAACCTCCTTATCATACAATCCAATACCCTTTTCAATTATCTCTTGGACATCTTCATAAGTAAATCGATGATTACTATGAGTAATCGTTCTACCAATCCAACAATCTTTGATTTCGCCTTTCGCATTGATCTGATAGACGCAGGAATACGTTAATTTATCCTCCTGAGGTCGTAAAGAACATAATTCGTTAGAAATACGCTCAGGTAACATAGGAACAACCCTATCGGGTAAATAAACAGAAGTTGCTCGCTCGTATGCAGACAGATCGAGTGCAGAATCCTCCTCGATATAGTAACTAACGTCTGCAATATGAACGCCGATTTCAAATAAGCCATCTTTGAGTTTCTTATAACTGATGGCATCGTCAAAATCTCTTGCATCCACCGGATCGATTGTAAAAGTCAGCGTCTCCCGCATATCTTTCCTCTTCTTGATCTCATCTTTTGGAATACTATCGGGAATGCGGGAGGTTTCCTCTATAACTTCATCGGTGAAGAGCAGTGGAAAACCTTGTTGGATTAAAATTTCTTTCATTGCCAGATCCGCTTCTTTTTCTTGTGTGATGATTTCAATCACTTCTCCACGCGGACGCTTATCGCTTTTTTCCCACGCTACAATCTGGACAATAACCATTTGGCCATCCTTTGCTCCATGCAAGGAAGATGCAGGTATGAAAAAATCTGGGATGGGCTTACTGGTTTCTGGTATAAAAAATGCAAAATCTTTGTTTACTTCTACTTTACCGATAAACTGTTTTTGCTTGCGTTCTATCACTTGTGTGATCACACCTTGCATCCTTCCCGACTTTGAATCCCCTTTTGTTACTTCCACTCTCACCATATCCCCGTGAAATGCCTTGTTGAAATCATTTGGACGCACGATGACATCTCTCTCCATTCCTTCAATGATCACAAACCCCATTCCGGATCTGGTAACTTCAAACCTTCCTTTGTACAAAAGAGACTCCCTTTTATATTCTTTATTTCTCTTCTTTTTATTTTTTTTTGCCATAATTAATTAGCAGGTAATTGTTCTGCCGCCTGTGTTTTATAAAATTCTATAGGATAATCTACTATGAGCTGGTTGAATTCTTCTGTTTGGTCGAATAAAAAGAATATACTGATTGGCAACACATAAAAAGGCAACTGGTTCAATCGATCTTGAAACTTGATCAATCGAACAGCATCCTTCTCTGTTGTAAGATATATTTTATCCTCTGCGCTGATGAACTCAAATCGTTGTTGCATATCGTTCAGATCATCGATACTGAAAATATGATGATCACTGTAAAACAACGCATCATATGTTTTAGTAACCTCGTGAATATATTCAGTTAAGGGTTCAGGATTGGCTATCCCGCAAATCAATAGCACTTCCTCCTGCTTTGATAATTTCCTCTTTTCTTTTGTTACAATATGATAGGGTGTATCGTATTGAATAGAAGTGAAAAATATTTTTTGATGCGCCGCAGGCTTGAGTTCCTTCATGATGCGAAAACGATCTTCCTGTGTAAGATCTGGAGGACATTTGGTTACAACCAATATATGCGCTTTTGAAGCATTCCCCTTTTGGTCTCTGAGATCTCCCGTAGGTAAGAAAAAATCACGGGTATATAAATTTGAATAATCCGTAAGTAGTATATCCAATCCGGATTTAATCTCTCTGTGCTGAAAAGCATCGTCTAAAATAATAACTTTTGTATCTGGCCGATCGTATAATAATTGTGGAACAGCCTCAATCCTTTTTTCACCAACTGCCACCGCAATCTCTGGATGTGCCATATGAAACTGCATGGGTTCGTCACCGATTTCAATGGAAGTAGAAGAAGGATTGGCCAACAAATAACCAGATGTTCGTCTTTTATACCCTCTACTCAACGTGGCAATTGAATAACGATCTTTTAATATAGTTGCTAAATAATCAACCATGGGCGTTTTACCCGTTCCCCCTATTGAAAGATTACCTACTCCAATAATTGGAATATTGAAAGAGATGGAACCAATCAGTTCCTTGTCGTATAAATAATTTCTCAAACGTATAATTCCTCCATACAAAATTGCAAGGGGAAATAAAAACAACCGGAAAGATCTCAGGTAAACATTTTTAAAAAGCATAGACACGTTCTGGTGTTATGCAAAAGTCGATCTTTTTATCGAAGAAATCCACGTCCTCAATGGATTCCACGGGAGGGAAAAAGGAAAGTCCTATTGAAATACTATTTTTTCTACATTTTGCTAAAAAACGATCGTAGTAGCCTTTCCCGTACCCCACACGATTTCCTGATTCATCAAAGGCTAACAGAGGGACAAAAACGATGTCAATGTCCTCCGGTTCAATGATTGTGCCACCGACAGGCTCAGGTATACCGTATTGATTTACTTCAAATTCTGTATGCTCATCCTGCAAGAAATGTTGCATACTTGTATCAGTTGAATCAATTTTAGGATATGCAATTTTTAGTCCGAGATCTCTGAAACGCATCCAATCAATCAAGGGTGAAGGATCAGGCTCGTTGTTGGCATAAACAGGAAGATAACTGTGTAGGATATGTGCGTAAGGTAAATTGAT
>JAURIR010000120.1 GCA_030832645.1 Chitinophagales bacterium
TTCCCAAATACTTTTTTTAATGATGGCGGCGAGATCGTTCAAGTGCATATTGCAGGTATTGCCGTCGTATCCCATGCTTGCGATACCTACTTGCGCTTTTTGTAAATCTGCATCGGTTAAACCAATTCCGTAGAACATGGCTTGTGCAGCGGGTTGTGTAGGATCCAGGGTGATGGTTTTGCTATATTTATTCAATTCTGCCATAATAAGTTTGTTAGATGATCGTTGATTTTCTTAGTTGAATATTTGCTTTGTGAATGGCATCTTCTACTCGGTTCATGATGAAGTCGCATACCAACTCTCCAATCGTAGAGGTGAAATAAAAATTGATTGGATCAATATCCATTGTAACAAATGAATTGGAAATGGTCCATTCAACAGCATTGCGTACTTCGGTTGCTTCTTGATGTAAACCAAAATGATCTAACATCATGGCTGCGGATAGAATGGCACCTGAAGGATTGGCAATGTCTCTTCCTGCTGCCTGCGGATAAGAACCATGTATGGGTTCAAATAGAGCAGTTCCAGTTCCTATCGAAGCTGATGGAAGAAGTCCAAGGGATCCGGCCAGTACACTTGCCTCGTCGCTAAGAATATCACCAAACATATTTTCTGTTAGAATCACATCAAATTGTGCCGGGTTGATTATGAGCTGCATGGCTGCATTATCAACAAACATTTGGTGTACTTCAACGTCAGGGTAAGCAGCGGAAATTTCATTTACTGTTTTTCTCCAGAGTCGCGATGTTTCCAATACATTGGCTTTGTCTACCAATGTTAATTTTCTTTTTCTCTGTTGTGCCCGCTGAAATGCAAGGTGTGCAATCCTTGATATTTCATCTACATGGTATGTGCATGTATCGATTGCAGATTTTCCATCATTCAGAATTTCTTTCTTCCCAAAATAAATTCCTCCCGTTAATTCCCTGAAAATTTCGATGTCTACATGTTCCAGTAAGTTCGACTTAACAGGGGAGAGATGGAAGAGTGAGGAGTAGGTAGTAACTGGACGAATATTCGCAAAGAGTCCTAGTTCTTTTCTCAATTTCAATAAGCCTTGCTCCGGACGGATTTTTGCATTCGGATCTTGGTCGTATTTTGGATGACCTACTGCTCCAAATAAAATCGCATCGCTTGATTTACATAGTTCCAGGGTTTTGTCTGGTAACGGCTCCCCAGTTTTATCAATAGCATCGGCCCCCATCAAACCATATTGAAACGAAAATGTATGATGGTATTTTTTTGCGATGGTATCAAGCACACGAATGGACTGATTGATAACCTCGGGTCCGATGCCATCACCTGGAAGAACTGCTATTTGTTTTTCTATTCCCATTATTTTGAAGAAATATATTGATTGGCAAGTATCTGCAACTCTTCGTCCCTCACTTCTTTTAATTTATCTGCCAGTTGTAAAAAATTATCATACAATATATCTACATCGTTTCTGTCAAAGTTGTGTCCCAGATTTTTTAAACGATAAGCGAGTGCCGATCTTCCGCTTCTTGCGGTGAGAACAATTTTTGATGTTTCGGCACCAACTTCCTCCGGACGAATGATCTCATAGGTTTGAGAATCTTTTAAAAATCCGTCCTGGTGAATGCCTGATGAGTGAGAGAATGCATTTGCACCTACAATTGCTTTGTTGGGTTGAACTGGCATGCGCATAATGTCTGAAACCAAACGGCTGACAGGGTTCAGCTTTGTAGCATTGATATCTGTATAGATTCCAAGGTAAGGGTGTTGTTTCATAACCATCACCACTTCCTCTAATGCAGTATTGCCCGCACGTTCACCCAATCCATTGATGGTACATTCGATTTGTCTTGCGCCATTCATTGCACCTGCAATGGAATTTGCAGTTGCCAATCCAAGATCGTTGTGGCAATGACAAGAGAGTATTGCTTTATCAACATTTTTTACGTTGTCTGTCAAAAATTTTATTTTCTCGCCATATTGATGCGGAAGGCAATAGCCGGTTGTGTCTGGAATATTCACGGTGGTTGCACCCGCTGCGATGACTGCCTCTACTACTTTTGCGAGGTATTCGTTTTCGGTTCTTCCTGCATCTTCCGCATAGAACTCTACATTATCGGTATAATTTCTTGCCCACTTCACCGCTTGAACAGCACGTTCCAATATTTCTTCTCTGTTGCTGTTAAACTTACTTTTGATATGCGAATCGGATGTTCCAATCCCTGTATGTATCCTCCCGCTTTTTGCATGTTTCAATGCTTGTCCTGCAACTTCAATATCTTTTTGAACAGCTCGGCTCAATGCACAAACGGTGGCAGTCTTTATAATTTTTGAAATCTCTGTTACCGATTCAAAGTCACCCGGACTGGAAATTGGAAATCCGGCTTCAATAATATCCACGCCTAAATCTTCCAATGCCAGGGATAACTCAATTTTTTCCTTTGTATTGAGTTTGCACCCTGGCACCTGTTCTCCATCGCGAAGGGTAGTATCGAAAATGTAAATTTTTTCTCCATTCATATTTTACTATTTAGTTCCAGGTCTCATCGGAGAATGGAATTGGTCGTTTACGAATTTAACTTATTCAAATGTTGGAAATAACCCAAAATGGTTTGTAATTTACGCTTTGTAACTACTAAATTCTAACCGCAAATCATTGATTGACAAGGATTTTGCCGAAAGATAATTACGATGCCCAACAGGTCTGCCGACGAGCTATTTCAATTGATAAAAACCCTTGAAAAAGGGGAGAAAAGGAATTTTAAGTTGTACGTCAGTAGAAATATCTCTTCGGATGACCTAAAAATCATCACGCTTTTTGATGCCATCGATCGCATGGACGTCTACGATGAGGAAGTCATTTTAAAAAGGAATCCTACAATCCAAAAGCAGCAACTTTCTAATTTAAAAGCACATTTATACAAGCAAATTCTTACAAGTCTGCGTTTGATCAGAAATGAGCAAAGTGTGGATATTCAACTGCACGAAATGTTAGATCATGCAAGAATTTTATACAACAAAGGGCTCTATCA
>JAURIR010000121.1 GCA_030832645.1 Chitinophagales bacterium
GCTCCAATGCACCCCCTTGTGCAGTAGCAACAACGGGTATTTCCAGCGACATGGCTTCCAATACAACCGTTGGAAATGGATCGGGTTTTATAGAAGGCAATACAAAAATATCCAGCCCTTTCATGATTTGAGAAATATCCGTTCTGTATCCCAGATAAAACACATGTTTTTCCAAGCCAGCATTTTTGATGCTATTTTCCAGCTTTTCATACAAATATTCGTACCCCGAAAATGCATCTCCGACTACTACGAATTTCAAGGCATTGTTTTTCTTTATCAGCTCTTTTGCAATGTCTAAAAAATAAAACTGTCCTTTGTGTAAATTCAAACGACCTATCATTCCAATCAATAACTCGTTGTTCGCTACATTCAATTCTACACGAATGGTTGAATGGATTGAACTACTGGTTTCGATAGGTATACCATTGTAAATTCTGACTAATTTTTCGGATCCAATAGATGGCAACCAGTTTTGATACACTGCATCTGAAACAGCAATCACTTTTTTCGAAGTTGCTTTGATGATGCTTGCAAAAATACGATGCACCATTGAACGGGGAGGATCCATGATTTCGTGCAAATGCCAAACATTGGGTACTCCAGTTAGTTTCGATAATACCCCTCCAATAATAACAGGGGTTGTATTGGTGTAAATAAGGTCTATCTTTTCTGATTGAATCAACCTACGCAATTGAACGAGCGCCAATAACAACACACCGACTCTATTCAGTAACCCGTAAAGATTCATGTAGCGCTTCCTTAATACGCCTAAACGAATTATACTCGTTTTTGCACCGATTTGCCTGAACACATCCAGCAGCGGACCTTCCTCCGAAACAACCATATGCACTTCGTGGCCTTCTTCGCGCAGCTTCTTTGCTACCAAGAAAAGTATCTTGGAAGACCCATACAAATCAGTAGCAACATGAAGCATTAGTATTCTCATTCAGACGATCGTTTGTTGATCCATTCGATGGTTTGCTGAATATTGGCTGCTGATGATGCCCCAAATAAAATAGATTCCACTCCTTCGAGATTAACAACATACTCAACAGCTTCTTTCGGAGAAATGAATCCTCCTCCAAAAATTTGCATGGCAATGACTCTGTTTTTCTTTTCAGCAAGTACTTTTTCATAAGCATGCCTTCCCCCAGACATCCGGAATCCTTCTTTGTTGATAGAGGCACAAATAATCGGTTGTTCAATGCCCAGATTTTCCAAAACATCTGATAGCAAAGGAAGATTCATGGTAATGAAGCCTGCCTCAGCGCGGTACTTCTTTTTTACATAGGCATTAAATGCATAAAGCATTGGATAAGCCCTTAACCCTAATAGTAAATCGGTTACTACATTTTGTAAAAATATTACTGGGGTATCAATGCCGTCAAACATTTTCATTTCGGCGTCTATCATAAGCTCCATCATTTTTTCGTGGTCATCCGAAAGGTAGGCCATACCGCCTTTGAAGGCAGTTGTAAAAATATTTCCTGGCATATACGCTTTCAATGCACCAACAATTCCCAATTCAGTGACTGCGTTGGCATATTTATGTGCATACGGCATGCAGGGATATATTTTGTATCCTTCGTACGAAGCAGGATGTTGTCGAATGTGCTCGCATATATGAAGGATCCTGTCGTGCGTTGTGCACATGAACGTTTGAACACCGGCAGATTTTGCAATATCGAGTGTTTTGATAATGCTGGCATCCGTTTTAAATTTCATCAATTGCTCGCGCGACTTTTCGTCAGAAGCATGGTTCACTCCAAAAAACTGATTGTCTCCAAAGAGAATTCTTTCCATTCGATCAATTGCTTTTTCTGATGAGTGAAATGGCATGGTCTGTTTTAGCAGCCTCCTTAAAACTATTCTGGCCAGTAGTTCTGTTTCTCTTAATGGAATCTACGAAATAATCCAGCTGGGCGCTGTATTCCTCCCCACGTAAGTAAAAATCAACTGGATGCTGTAAGGTGCCGATCGATCGAGTATTCCAGCCAGCTTCGTAAGTTTCATCTTTTACTGTTTCGTTCAGGTAAAGCTTCAATTCTGTTGCATCTACTATTAATTTACCGTTTGTGCCCAGCACTGTAATTTTAGTTGACATCTTTCTATAGGTTGCATCGCTCCAGTTTACAGACAAGATGCCACTTAACCCAGATTGCAGATGCAGGGTGCCATACACGGCATCTTCTACCTCTTTTGAATATATTTTCTTTAATTCAACCCCTGAAACTTTTACTATTTCCCCTAAAGAATAATTTACCAAATCAATTACATGGGAAGCATAATCGTACAAACACCCTCCCCCTTCTTCGGGCTTAGAGCGCCAGGTGGAATCCTTTGATTTTGTAACCACTGGACCATAGGCCTCTGCAGTAAAATGATACATATCGCCCAATGCTCCCTTCTTGATCAATCTGGCCATTTCAATAAACGTTCCGATGAAATGATTGTGGTATCCCACCTGGTGCACCAATCCTTCTTTTTCTGCTTTCTCTGCTAATTGATGTGATACTCCAGCATCAAGCGTCAAAGGTTTTTCAGAAAAAACATGGACCTTATTGTCGATCAATTCTTGAATCATTTCAGCATGGAATTTCGTAGGCACTGAAATAATAACAGCAGTTGGCTTTGCTTCCTTTATCATTAAACGAAAATCATCGTATACTTTGTAAGGTGTTTGTTTCTCTATAAAGCCCGTTACCATTTTAGAGGTGTCGCATACGCCTACAATTTCAACAGCAGTATTTCCACCAGCTATCGCCAAATGAGAAATTCCCATTTTCCCTAAACCTATGACCCCGAGTCGAATGTTATGCTCCATTTTGTTGATGATAGACGTTTAAAAACAACTCCTTGTACGATGCAGCAACATTACTCCAGGTATAGTGTTGCTTCGCATAGGATTGCATCTTATTCCTTCTCTCCTGAAAATCCT
>JAURIR010000122.1 GCA_030832645.1 Chitinophagales bacterium
CGAGTTCGGGCATGCACATATCCCGGGCGCATGGAACCTCCCTCTTTTCAACAATGAAGAGAGAAAAATTGTGGGAACCATTTACAAGCAAAGATCAAGAGAGGAGGCCATCAAAAAAGGATTGGAATTTTTTGGACCAAAGATGAAAGAAATGGTTGACTTCGTTGAAGAAGGTCTGCACAAAACAAATCCATCCAATAAAACCCTTTTGGTCCACTGCTGGAGAGGTGGCATGCGAAGCGCAGGCGTGGCTTGGCTTTTAGATCTCTATGGTTTTAAGGTTCTTACACTTGTTGGTGGATACAAAGCCTATAGAAATTGGGTATTAAAAATATTGGAAAGCAAACCAACCATAAAAATTGTTGGAGGCTATACAGGATCTGGAAAAACAATTGTACTGGATCAATTAAAAAAAATGAACCAATGTGTGATTGATCTCGAAGGGTTGGCTGGTCACAGAGGTTCTGCATTTGGAAACATTGGGTTGCCAAAACAACCCTCGCAAGAAATGTTCGAAAATAAATTAGCAAAGGAAATATTTACCATAACCAGTTCGGATTCAGAAGCCAAGATTTGGATGGAAGACGAAAGTCAGCGCATTGGAACTGTCAATATTCCACAGAATTTTTGGTTGCACATGCGCACTTCGAATATTCATTTTTTAGAAATCCCTTTTGAAAGTAGGTTAGATTATTTGGTAGAAACCTATGGGATACTTCCCTTGGAGGAATTGAAGTCGGCTACAGGACGGATTCAAAAAAAATTAGGTGGACTGGAAACAAAGACTGCGCTTGCCTTTTTAGAAACGAATAACATCAGGGGTGCATTTGATATTTTACTGAAATACTATGATAAGCTTTACAGCAAGGGACTCGAAAAGAGAGAAGACCCTAAACCAAGTTTAAAAATAATTCAAGTGCCAACAGTGGATGCTCAAAAAAATGCAGCATCATTAATCAATTGATATGGAAAACATAAAACTCACTCAATATTCTCATGGTGCGGGTTGTGGATGTAAGATCTCTCCAAAAATTTTGGATGAAATACTGCATTCAAATTTTAGTATGCCAGACAACGATCGATTGATTGTAGGAAACCACAGCAAAGACGATGCGGCCGTGTATGATTTAAAAAATGGCACTGCGTTGATTTCCACAACAGATTTTTTCATGCCCATTGTAGACGATCCGTTCAACTTTGGAAGAATTGCATCTGCGAACGCTATCAGCGATGTATATGCAATGGGGGGCTCTCCAATCATGGCGATTGCAATATTGGGATGGCCCATCAATGTAATTCCACCAAAAGTGGCAACCAAAGTCATTGAGGGAAGTAAAAGTATTTGTCTGGAGGCGGGTATACCATTGGCGGGGGGTCACAGCATCGATTCTCCCGAACCGATATTTGGATTGGCTGTTAACGGATTGGTTGATATCAAGCATTTAAAGCAGAACAACACTGCACAAAGAGGGGATCTGCTTCTACTCACAAAGCCAATTGGGGTGGGTGTATTAACAACGGCAGAGAAAAAAGGGATATTAAAAGAACAACATAAAATGTTGGCCGCAAATCAGATGATGCGTCTAAACAAGGTTGGTGCGCTCTTATCAAAAATTGATGGTGTACATGCCATGACAGACGTAACGGGCTTTGGCTTATTAGGACATTTAATAGAAATGGCAGAGGGCAGTGGTCTTTCGGCGATGGTAGATTTTAATCAAGTGCCATTGATCAGCAATGAGCTACCAGACTATGTTCAGCAAGGCTCTGTACCGGGAGGAACCAATAGGAACTGGGATAGCTATGGACACAAGGTTCATTTCAATGAAGAAGCGTCTTCTGGATTGTATAAAAATATATTGGCGGATCCACAAACAAGCGGGGGCTTGCTTATTTCGGTTGCAGAAAAAAGTTATGATGAAGTTGTTGAAGTGTTGTCTGCTAATGGATTGGAAGACTTTGCAAAACCAATTGGACAGATTACTGAAAAGGAATCCTTCGCCGTATCGGTACAATAATATCAGCGCTGGAGATTATCTTTTGACTTTATTTTATCGTGCGGTACCTCTGTAACAAGTTGTACTCCTGGTATATTTCTCAGCCGTTGTTGCAAATCACTGAAGGCTTCTTGATCATTATAAACATCTCTTATCAGCCAAATAAAATCGAGGTGCTGTAATTCTGGAAGGAGAAACTCTCCTTCGTGTTTGTTGCTGTAAAGGAAATGTTCTTGAGAAGTGATTGGATGGATGAACTCGTATACAGTAAAGGAGTAGGATCGTTTATTTTTTTCCATTCCGATTTGAAGGTCTGCTGAAGTGGCAAAGGGGATGTTGAGTGTTTTTTCTACCTGCCAACAGAATTGATAATTTTTCAATGGGCATGAAATTCCGAGGATTCTGGTATCCTCAAAAAAATCATCGGACATTTTTTCATCATCCAGCTTTAGCTTCATTAGAAAACAATTTCAAATGATATTTCTTTTTCTCCGCGCACTACGACTGCGTTTGTTTTATCTCCCTTCTTAAACTTTGAAAGTGCTTGCATATACGACTCTACAGAAGGTGTTTTAAAATCACCTAACTGCTTTACAACATCGCCTGCAAGAATTCCTGCTTTTTTAGCAGGGCGGTTTTCAGAAACACCGTCTACACGAACCCCGTTTCCGCTATAGGTATAGTCCGGCATGATTCCCATCGACACACTGAATCTTGCAGAGGTGGTGGTTTGTGTTTCTCTGGTTTTTGTGAAAGCAATTTTTTGTGATGGATTATCGGATTCAATCATATATTGAATAAAGCGGACGATTTTCGACATGCCAACGTAGTTGATTTTATCCGCATCGTCGCTTGGTTTATGATAGTCTGTATGAAGACCTGTAAAGAAAAACAACACCGGAATATCTTT
>JAURIR010000123.1 GCA_030832645.1 Chitinophagales bacterium
CAAGCATTGCTTTCAAACATGGCTGCCATGTATGCAGTGTATCATGGCCCAACCGGTTTGAAAAAAATTGCTACCCGCACTTCCATGTTGGCAAAGTCAGCTGCAGACTCATTAAAGAAGAAAGGGTTTCAACTTGCTGCTGAAACTTTTTTTGATACCATTGCTGTGATAACAAATGAAGCCGAGCGTATCATAACCACAGCCGCAAAAAGAAATATCAACTTCAGAAAAATCGGGAACGATACTATTGGTATTTCATTTGACGAAACTACTACCCCCTCTGATGTATTGAATGTACTGAGCTGTTTTGACGAAAAAAATACTGCCAGCTTCTTGCTTTCAGAAGATGCCTTGTTGAGTAATATCCCGAGTGCTCTCACAAGGACCTCCTCTTATCTATTGCATCCTGTTTTCAATACATACCACAGTGAAAGCAAAATGATGCGTTACATCAAATCTTTAGAGAATAAAGATCTCTCTCTCAATACTTCAATGATTTCGTTGGGTAGTTGCACAATGAAATTGAATGCTGCCTCAGAAATGATGCCATTGAGCTGGGGTTTCTGGTCACAAATACATCCATTTGCACCTTCTCATCAAACCAAGGGGTATCAACAAATCATTGATGAGCTATCGAAATATTTGTGTGAAGTAACAGGGTTTGATGCATGCAGTCTTCAACCCAACAGTGGAGCACAAGGCGAATATGCTGGATTGTTAACCATCAGAGAATACCATTTATCTCGCGGAGATCATCACCGAAACGTTATTCTCATTCCTATTTCTGCACACGGTACCAATCCTGCATCTGCGGTAATGGCAGGAATGAAAGTAGTGGTGATAAAGGCATTGGAAAATGGTTATATCGATGTAACAGATTTAAAAGAAAAAGCAACTCAACACAGCAATGAACTCGCTGGTATCATGATTACCTATCCGAGTACGTATGGAATATTTGAAGAAACCGTGAAAGAAATAACGGATGTGATTCATGCGCACGGAGGACAAGTATACATGGATGGAGCGAATATGAATGCACAAGTAGGACTCACATCCCCCGGATTGATCGGTGCCGATGTTTGTCACTTGAACCTTCACAAAACATTTGCGATTCCGCACGGTGGTGGCGGACCGGGTATGGGCCCTATCTGTGTAAAAGCACATTTAGCTCCTTTCCTACCAGGACACACACATCAAAATGATTTGCCACTTGAAATATCGAAAGGAAATGTAGCAGTCAGTGCTGCACCGTATGGAAGTGCTAGTATTTTATTGATCAGCTATGGTTACATCCGCATGTTAGGTGCAGAGGGACTAAAGGCTTCTACAGAATTTGCAATATTGAATGCGAACTACATGCGTGCTAGACTGCAAAATCATTTCGATATGCTGTATCTCGGCAAGCACCATACCTGTGCGCATGAATTCATTGTTGATCTTCGTCCATTTAAAAAATCTGCAGACATTGAAGCAGAAGACGTTGCAAAAAGATTGATAGATTATGGATTTCATGCTCCTACCATGAGCTTCCCTGTTCCAGGAACTATTATGATTGAACCCACTGAGAGTGAGGACAAACAAGAACTCGATAGATTTTGTGATGCATTGATTTCCATTCGAAATGAAATCAGAGCAATCGAAGAAGGTAAAACAGAGAAACAAAACAATGTACTCAAGAATGCCCCACATACACAACAGGTGGTAATCAGCACTGATTGGAACAAACCTTATACCAGAGAGCAAGCGGCGTTTCCTTTGCCGTATTTGAAATTGAATAAGTTTTGGCCAAGTATTTCAAGAGTCAACAACACATACGGTGACAGAAACCTTGTTTGTACCTGTGAGCCAGTTAGCAGTTATGCTGATTAACATGCGTTGAAAACTTTTTCATCTTCAGTAGAAATATTGACGTTTTTATGCATTAGTTGTCGTAAATTCACCGAGAGCTTGCCCTTGTATTAGATATTATCCATCTATACAGTAAATTTATTAGATATTTTAAAAAAACTGCTTTCTTATGGCAAGAAACCGGGGATTGTACCGTCCAGAATTTGAAAGAGATGCCTGTGGTATCGGCTTTGTTGCGAATATCAAAGGAAACAAAAACCATCAAGTAGTTTCTGATGCATTGACCATTTTAGAAAACATGGAGCACAGAGGTGCCTGTGGCTGTGAGAGCAATACGGGTGACGGTGCTGGTATTCTCATTCAGGTTCCCCACGCCTTCTTTTTCGATGAATGCCTAAAAGTGGGGGTGCATTTACCTTCATTTGGAAAATACGGAGTAGGTTTTATTTTCTTTCCTAAAGAAGTGAGACTCAGAGAAGAATGCAGGGATATCTTCACAAGAGCTGCAGAAGAATTGGGCTTGGAGATTCTAACCTGGAGAAAGGTTCCTGTGAATCCAACTGATATCGGATTCACTGCAAGATCAGTAGAACCTGAAATGGAACAGGTGTTTATTGCTTGTCCGGATCATATCAGCGACCCGATGGCATTTGAGAGGAAGTTATTTGTGTTGAGAAATTATTCCAGCCATTTGATTAGTAATTCAGTTAAGAAAGATTCAATCGGATTTTACATTTCATCGCTTTCGTATAAAATCATTGTATACAAAGGACAGCTTACGAGCCATCAGGTAAGGTCTTATTTTCCGGATTTAAGTAATAAGAAAGTAGTGAGTGCATTGGGATTGGTACATTCCCGTTTTGCCACCAATACATTCCCCTCTTGGAAGCTTGCTCAACCTTTCCGTTTTATTGCACACAACGGAGAGATCAACACATTACAAGGAAACCTGAATTGGATACGAGCCAACGAAAAAGGATATACATCTCCCTACTTCACCAAAGAAGAAATGGAAATGTTGTTGCCGATCATTTCC
>JAURIR010000124.1 GCA_030832645.1 Chitinophagales bacterium
AGTTGGTAGCGCGGAACCTTGCCAAGGTTCAGGTCGCCGGTTCGAACCCGGTCGTCCGCTCTGATTCACCGCCACTTACATCTCTTTACACATGTAAAAGATAAAAGTGGCGGTCTTTCTATGGTGGAATGGCCGAGAGGCGAGGCAAGGGACTGCAAATCCCTCTACACGGGTTCAAATCCCGTTTCCACCTCCATTGTTTTCAGGCATGTCATTTCGCATACAACAATGAAAGAATCCAACAATGAATGCACATGATGAGTCACAACGACCTTGGGGTCGATATGAAATCTTGCAGGAGAGTGCAATTCATAAAACTAAGTGCATCTATGTCCAACCTGGTAAACGTCTTTCCTACCAGCGTCACCAAAAACGCGCAGAGCATTGGTTTATTGTTCAAGGAAATGCTGAAGTAACTCTTGAAGGTAGAGTTTCTCAACTTTCATCGGGTGACGCGATATCAATAGGCAAAGGTCAACTGCATCGCATCGCAAATATCGGTACAAGTGAAGTGATTTTCATTGAAATACAAACAGGAACATACTTTGGTGAAGATGATATTGAGCGTGTTGAGGACGATTTCGGTCGCTAATTTTGCTGTTGTATAGTTCTGCTACCTAAGGACGATTGGCTCAGCGGTAGAGCACCACATTGACATTGTGGGGGTCACTGGTTCGATCCCAGTATCGTCCACTTCACGTTTACTTTTTATCTTCCGGGCGCAAATATTCAACTTCACCAGCAGCATCGTTTCGATTGTCTGCACGCAATCCTGCAATAACACCATCAAGATCGGCTTTTGTTTTGTTCTGGCTCATTTTGAATGAAACTTCTAAACGCGAAACCTTTAATTCAACACCAACGATTGCCCGTAATTGTCCGGCTACATAATCTTCCGGCGCATCCTCTACCTTCCACGGTTTTTCTCTTCCGGATTCAAAGGCATTCGTTAAATCGGAAACTGCTGTACGAAGCCATTCCACCTCATCATGAATGATCAATTCTCCATAAACGTGGGCCAACGTGTAATCCCAAGTTGGAACCACTTTTCCGTGTTCCTTTTTTGATGCATACCAACTCGGAGAAATATAAGCTTCTACAGGTGCGCATATGAAGAGCGCTTCCTGGCTCGTAGGTTCTGACCATTGCGAATTTGCACGAGCAAGGTGGCCAATTATAGATAGCCGCGTTTCATCAAAAGTGACAGGTATAAGTGTGGACAAAATTCCACGGCTGGTATTTGTAACTAAATGACCACTCTTTATGTTTCTTAAGAAACTTTGTGAAACCTGATCTTCAACAGCAAAATGTCGAGGGATATACATTTAATGGCTAACTCCCCCAAGGTTCATGATTACTACTCCAGCAATAATGATAGACATTCCGATGATATTTAATTTGGTTAGTTCTTGATTGAAAAAAATCATGCCACCTATGGCTGCGCCAATAATTCCAAAACCTGACCAAATGGCGTAGGTAATTCCAACATCAATTTTCTTCAATGATTGAGATAACAGCGCAAAAGCCGTTAAGTAGCCAACCGCAACACCTACTGAAGGCCAGAACTTGGTAAATCCATTACTTAGTTTGAGCAATAAAGTGCCCACAATTTCAGCAGCAATAGCAATCGATAGCAAGAACCAAGTCATGAACTAATGGTATCCGTAATAGTATTTAGGCATGCCCTCCAAAGATCCGAGCCGTGAGGCATATTTTCCACTAATAGAAAAGAAATATGGCGAACCAATAAAATATTGGTTCAAGGTGATGGCGACGGTAAAAGATAAGAAATATCCAGAACAAATTGCGCACCTACGTGAGAACTTTGGATTTTCTCAAGCACATGCGAATGCCCTAGTAATGTTCACTCGAGGTTCAACCACAACGCGAAAATTTGAAACTCACAGCGATTACTTTAAGTCAATAGATCCGATTCAAGCTAAAACCCTGCGAAAAATCTTTAGAGTCCTAAAGTTGAAGTTTCCAGACCTAGAGCACGTTACCGCGTGGAACCAACCTATGTTGCGAAAAGGTACGCAGTACGTTTTTGGAGCATCGGTCACCAAGAATTACATTCTCATTGCACCTTTTAACGCTGATGTTTTGATCAAAATGAAGGCAGATTTGAAGGATTACAAAGTCAATAAGAAAACAGTTGCTGTTCCAAGTGATTGGAAAGTGGATGAAAAGTTACTGATAAAGATGATTAAGAGCGTTCTTTCACAAAAGTAAGAGATTTTTCAAAAATTATCTCCATGTCATGATCCAGGGTCGCAACGTGGTAACTATTTGTCAGCTCTACGCGCTCTTTATCCTTTGAACGTATCCCTTTGAGAATGATCTCAGTATTTGACACCGGAAGTACATGGTCTTCCGTGCTATGAAAAAGAAGTGTTGGAATGCTTATTTTTTCCAAATTCTCGCGAGTTATTTTGAGCATTTTCGTTAATTCATAAATTCCAACTAATGGATTCGCATCGTATGCGTATTCGGTAACATTTTTCCGCTTAATATCATTGCCGACCGCTGAACGCATTTTCTTAAAACTTGAATAGATCTTGGCAACGGTAGGAGTGACAAGAGGAATGTGGATCATCGGATTTACTAGAACTATTCCGCTTATTTTCTCTTGATGATTCTGCGTTGTATACAGAGTCAATCCGCCGCCCATTGATAATCCAAAAACAAATATTTTTGTGCAGCTTTTCTGTAATTCCCGTAGTTCGCTTTCAACCTTGCGTGGCCATTCTTGCCACTTCACATTATTTAAATCTTCAGGTTTTGTGCCATGACCCGGCAAACGTGGAACAC
>JAURIR010000125.1 GCA_030832645.1 Chitinophagales bacterium
CAACCATGAGATCAGGGAAAACACAGCAGAGATTCTTGAGCTGGCCAACTACAATGTCATTACTGCTGAAAACGGGAAAGATGGTGTGGAGAAGGCGATTGCTTCCAAGCCTGATGTCATCATTTGTGATATCATGATGCCTGTGCTTGATGGCTATGGCGTATTGCACATGCTCAATAAAAATGAAGACCTGAAAGATGTGCCATTCATTTTTTTGACTGCAAAAGCGGAGCGCTCTGATTTCAGGAAGGGGATGGAAATGGGAGCGGATGATTACATTACCAAACCGTTTACGGAAATTGAATTGCTCAATGCGATTGAACAGCGTATTCAAAAGGATCAGCGCATTAAGGAAAAATATTCCAGCGCATCAGTAAATATGAAAAGCCTTTTTGATGAGATCGGTAGAGAGAACGTATGGGAAGAATTTTCTTCTGGGAGGTTTACCAATCAATATAAAAAGAAACAAGTTATTTACAGCGAAGGAAATCATCCTACTAGTTTATTTTACGTGAGCAGAGGGAAAGTGAAATTGTACAAGTCGAACGACGATGGAAAAGATCTTACTATTGGCTTGTACGGAGAGGGAGAGTATTTTGGCTATATGTCACTGTTGAAGCATAGTGTATACAGGGAAACCGCTGAAGCAATGGAAGAATCTGAAATTGCTATGATTCCCCGTGAGGAATTCGAGAACCTCATTGGAGAAAATCCGTTGATCATGAAAAAGTTTATTCAACTCCTTGCCGGTAACATTGCCGAGAAGGAGAACCAGTTATTAGGACTGGCATATAATTCGTTGCGAAAGAGAGTGGCAGATGCCTTGCTCCTGTTGCGTCAAAAATTCGGTAACGGCACTTCACAGTTTGCAATTCATATATCACGGGAGGACCTTGCGAATATTGCAGGTACTGCTACCGAGTCGTTGATACGAACATTGAGCGATTTTAAGTCGGAGAAGCTGATTGATATCCGCGACGGGAATATTGTATTACTAAATGAGAAGAAATTAGAAAACCTATTTAATTAGCAATAGGTTTTTTTGATAGTGTCATTAAATAGGTATTGTAGTCTTTGCGAAGTATCGAATGATCTCTTTCGATATAATCTACCTGTTCTTTGAGTTTTGCGTGCGTTTTTTTCAGTGCTTGTGTAGAAGTACTGTTTTCCAGAAATGGATCAACCTTCCATTTTTCCATGTGCCTGTTGATATCGTGTTTCATGTGGTCGTAGACATCGTCTTTGATAATGAATTGATTTTGGAAATGCTCTGCCATAGCGAGGTTGTCTCTATCCTCTATTTCTTCGAGCACCTCAGATAGACGTGTCTTTAGAAACGAATTTTCCCGATGGAAGAAGTCAATCAGTCTCATCCATGCAGAAGATTCAAAAATATACTGTGTATAGCTACTACTAATCTTTGAATGTTTAATCATACTGCCTTTTTAAAAAAGCCAGCCACGTGTACTTACAACGTGGCCGACGAAGTGATCAATGTACACTGATTTTTTGGTGATGGACAGCTTTCGTGCTTTCCTCTTTTTTCGGCAGCTTTACGATCAGCTCACCGTTTGTATAACTTGCATCAATTTTTTCTTTCATTATATCTTCAGGAAGAGTGAATGATCTTGAGAAACTTTTATAATTGTATTCTTTCCTGTAGTATCCGTCTTCCTTGTCTTCTCTTTTCTCGTCTTTTTCTGCACTGATGGTGAGAGTGGTGCCGTTTACATCAATTTTAAAATCATTTTTTTCCAATCCAGGCGCTGCCAAGAAAATTTCGTAGTCTTTGTTCGACTCTTTCACGTTCACGGCAGGCATTTGTGAGGAAAGCGGCCATTTGTCTTCCAGCCATTCGCTCCAAGGCCTCATAATTTCTTCCAATGCTGCAGGTCTAAAAATCGAAGACCTTATCAGCGATTTACCATTGCCAGACATACTTGATAGTTTTTTTGTGATGAATATTTTTCGTGTACGAATCTATTTCAATAGCGGGCGGATATAAATGATGGACGTCATCAAAAAAGATGACGTCCATCATCTACAAGGCACTTGCTAGGTAATTCAGGTAGTTGCATTTCAGATCGAGGAAGTTTTTTTCTACGATTCGGATGCGCTCTCTCAAGGCGTTTTGTGTGAGCAGGGAATTGATGGGAAAATCTTTTACCTTTTTCTCGTTGGCAAGATAGCGTTGTTGTTTTGCCAATTCGCTCTTGATCTCATCCATGAAATCCTGCTGGTTGTGCATTTCCTTTTTTAGATGCTGAAACGAGGATGCCGTTTCATCGTCCATTTGTTTCTTGAACTTCATGGCAGCCGACAGCATGTTTTCTAAATCTGGGATCTCTTTTTTCTGTCTGGTAATCATATCGTCCCAAGCATCGTTTTCTTTCATGAACATTTCCAAAATTCTCCCATCCATAGTAGTGTATTTTTAAAGGTTTGCTACAAATTTCTCTTGTGTCGTAAACGTGGTAAATGACTCTTTACTGAGGGAAAACTGATGCATATCATTTTTCATTGCGGTACTTACAACTTGTAAGGGTTTATACGTAATTGCTCTAATTACTACATGATTTACTTTGATGGCCTGATGCAATGAGTAATTTTACATCCAGATCAGCCACCGATTAAGTATGTCGGTAAAAGCTGTTCACCATTGGCTCGTTTATCCGGAACCTATGGCCCAGATCTATGAAAAAGTTTTCCCTCCCCAAAAACGGGGAGGGATTTTTTTTGGGGGATGAAAGAGTGTTATTTTTATATATGCTCCAACAAGAAATTCAATTTCTCGAAGGT
>JAURIR010000126.1 GCA_030832645.1 Chitinophagales bacterium
CTTCAAAAGGAAAATAACTTTTACCCTCTTTGCCATACGTTGCAGTAAACTGTTCCTTCCCCACGTGTTCTTCTTTCACCGTAAAAATTGTCTTTGCCCTTCTAGATTCACGGATATAAGGATATTTAGCGAGTCCATCTTTTGTGCCCATTACATCTTTTCGCAAGCGCAATCCAGTCCATCCCATTCCTCCATCGGGTCTTTTCGCCTCTGTCTGTAACCAATAGAGTAAACTCAAACTCAATTGTTTTGCTCGATTTACATGTTGTTGAAATTCCTCCTCACCGACGCCCACTAAATTTCCCAGCATATAATCATTCATGGGCCAGTTCACTAAACTGATATCACTTTTATAAACCCCCGGAAGAAAATTTTTATGATGAATTATTCTGCGGTAGTTCCACAAATTCAACACATTGTTGTTGGTACTTCCATCAGGATTGAAATCCAATGTTCTGGGTTGAAGCGTGGATGGATTTGAATACGAGAGACTCAATAGTTTTCCGGGCCAGGATGGCTGTAAGTTGGGTACGTAATTTTTCCAGAAATCATATTCAATAGGTCGCTCGATTACATTGTTTTTGCCTTCCTCATAATCTATCGCGAAACAACAGGTAAAGGATTGTTGATTCAATGGCTGTGCCAACTCTGGCGCATGTAGTTCTCCTGTATCTTTCTTAGACTCCGCTCCAACCACATAGTCTGTTTTGGTGAGTGGAAGTAAGTCGCCCAATTCGGTTGCATCCACATAATAATTTGCAGAAGCAACAACTACTTCATTGGTTAATAGATTTTTGATTTTTACTTTGCTCACTTGATGAACAGTTGCACTTGCTTCAACTGCTTTATGGTTTAAGAGCAACAACAATTGATTTTTTTCAATGAATGGTTTCAGCATTTCATGCAACACAACCAATGCAATGCGGGGCTCGTGGCAGAGCCTGGAAACGGCTCCATCGCCCGGGTTTAAAAACTGTTTCGCCTTTGCTTCTTCAGTGAGCGGATAGTATTTTTTATAATAAGCTCTTACATTGTTTCTAAACGTTCGATAACTCGAAGGTGCGCCATGTGTTTCGATCCAAGGATGTTCATCCGGAGGAACCCCTTGTTGTGTCAACTGTCCACCTATCCAATCTGTTTCTTCCGTAAGTAGTACTTTGTATCCATTTCTCAATGCTGCCAGGGCAGTGGCAACGCCGCCTAGCCCACCTCCACAAATAATGATATCTGCTTTCATTTGATGAAATCTATCCTTAAATGTATTAATTTAAGTGTTCTAATTGCTGCATATGACAAATAAAAATTCAACGACGTCTAATGGCTTGTTCGGTATCTCATTGATCGCTGCATTGGCAGGCTTTATATTCGGATTTGATACTGTAGTGATATCAGGAGCCAATCTACCTATCAAAGAATTATGGCATACGACTCCTTTGTTTCATGGATTTTTTATCATGTCAATGGCGCTTTGGGGAACAGTTATCGGCTCAATTTTCGGAGGAGGACCCACCGAAAAATATGGCAGAAAAAAAATACTTCTATGGATAGGGGTATTGTTCAGTGTTTCAGCCATTGGATCTGCTTTGGCACAAGATGCTTATAGTTTTTCTGCATTCAGATTCATTGGTGGATTGGGTATCGGTATTTCATCGGTAGCAGCACCCACCTATATTTCTGAAATTTCTACACCAGCTTCCAGGGGGAAACTGGTGGCGATGTATCAATTCAATATTGTATTCGGTATACTCATTGCCTTCCTCTCAAATTATTTTTTACAAGGGATAGGAGGTAATAACGACTGGCGATGGATGTTGGGTGTCATGGCCGTTCCTTCATTGATTTATACGCTGTTGGTTTTTGGTATACCGGAAAGTCCACGCTGGTTGATTACACGAAAGGGAGATATTGCAAATGCAAAATTGGTGATGAGTAGATTGGGGTTGGAAGGTGTTGAGTCACTAATAAAGGGACCAGGAACTACAGTTGACGGTTCACAGTTAACAGTTAACGGTAAACCATCAACCGTCAACAGTCAACAATTTTTGCAACGAAAACATTATCGCATCATCGGGTTGGCGTTCATGGTTGCTTTTTACAATCAACTCAGTGGAATCAATTTCATCTTGTATTATGCTCCTGAAATTTTGGAGAGAGCCGGACTCGCAGCAAAAGAATCGTTGTTTAATTCCATTGCAATTGGTGGAACGAACCTTCTGTTTACGTTCGTAGGATTGTACCTCATTGATCGATTGGGGAGGAAGACCTTGTTATTGATTGGATCGATTGGATACATTGTTAGTTTGGGTATGGTAGCTTATGCATTTTACAGCAATGCATCACCCGAATTTTTATTGTCTTTTCTTCTTTTGTTTATTGCTTCGCATGCAATCGGACAGGGTGCCGTTATTTGGGTATTCATCGCTGAGATATTTCCGAATACCATACGTGCAACCGGACAATCATTTGGAGCTAGTATTCACTGGGTATTTGCTGCATTGATCACGCTGGTAACGCCTCTGTTTCTGGATAAAGACAGCGGAATATTCAAAGACAATCCATGGCCCATTTTTGCATTCTTCGCATTCATGATGTTTACGCAATTGATATGGGTTTTCACCAAGGTGCCCGAAACAAAGGGCGTGGCATTAGAAGAATTGGAAAAGCAATTGATCAAATAAACTATTCTACACCTTTTGTAGAAAGCAAGTACATTCTAGTAGAAGAGGAATAGGGTCCCTTGCTTCCCTGGTATTTGAAATCAATATAGAATGCTTTCTAGCCATTGGTTGGCAAATCA
>JAURIR010000127.1 GCA_030832645.1 Chitinophagales bacterium
GAAGGCTGATTTGTTTTCATGGGAAATAATATCTCGTGTAAAATTAGTTCAAAAGGGGCTCTAAATGGGTAAAAATCAACCACCTAAACCATGAAAGGATGCTAAAAAATTCATTACCTTAGAAACGAGAACGACCATCGCCAATGAAAATCTTTACTCGAACTGAACATAAGGGAAAGCGTATCTTTTTAGTTGTTGCGGTTGCAGTAGCACTTGTTGCAATTAGCACCTATTTTATTTCATCCAAACCGTCCAAAGAAGAAAGCATTCCGGATATTGTAGATTTTAATTTTCATGTTCGCCCTATACTTTCTGATCGATGTTTCAAATGTCATGGACCCGATGCAAACAAAAGAGAGGCAAACCTCCGACTCGATACCGAAGAGGGCGCATTTGCTGCATTAAAAGACGATCCTTCGCATCATGTGATCGTAGCCGGCGATCCGATGGCCTCTGCACTCTATACCAGAATCATTAATACGGATACTTCCGAAATGATGCCTCCCCCATCGTCCAACTTATCGTTGAGCAAAAGAGAAATTGAAATCATTAAAAAATGGATTGCTCAAGGAGCAAAGTATAAAAAACACTGGGCATTTATTCCGCCTGTTAAATCAACTGTTCCTGATGTCGACAAAGATCTGAATGCAAGAAACGAGATCGATCGTTTCGTTTTTAAAAAGTTGGATGAAGTAGGACTGGAGCCGAATGAAGAAGCAAGCAAAGAAGCTTTATTGAAAAGAGTGTGTATGGATATCACTGGCTTGCCTCCAACCATTGATATGCAAGAACGTTTTTTAAAAGACGTTTCTCCCAATGCCTACGAAAAAATAGTGGATGAGCTGCTTGCCAATAAGCACTATGGCGAAAAGATGGCTATTCCATGGATGGATGTTGCCAGGTATGCGGATAGTCATGGTTACCAAGACGATGGTTACAGAACCATGTGGCCCTGGAGAGATTGGGTGATACATGCATTCAATGAAAATTATCCCTATTCCACTTTTATTTCATGGCAGTTGGCAGGAGATCTTCTTCCTAATCCAACTAAAGAAATGATGTTGGCCACTGGCTTCAATCGCAATCATAAAATTACTCAAGAGGGCGGCGTGATCGATGAAGAATATAGAATCGAATACGCATCGGATAGAACCAACACTTTTGGACGCTCGATGCTGGCACTTACTGTAGAATGTGCAAAATGTCACGATCATAAATACGATCCTATTTCACAAAAAGATTACTACAGCATGTTTGCCTTCTTCAATCAAGTACCCGAAAAGGGACTGGTTGGAGACATTCAATTGGCTTCACCTGGAGATCCACCCAACATGAAGATCAGCACAGAAGATGTAAACTCAGTTTTAAAATTCATCAACAAGAAAGATACTTCCCCGGTAGTAGTAATGGTGATGAAAGACAGTGTAGGCATACGATCAACAAGGGTCTTAAGAAGAGGAAATTATGATCAGCCCACCGATACGGTTGACATGAGTACTCCTTCGAGCATTCTTCCATTTACAACCTCAAAATTTGAAAAGAATAGATTGGGATTGGCAAAATGGATGTTGGATGCACAGAATCCACTTACATCAAGAGTTTTTGTTAACAGGATTTGGAACGAATTTTTTGGAAAAGGATTGGTCAAAACTGTTGGCGACTTTGGCATGCAAGGAGAACTTCCTACTCATCCTGAGTTGCTGGATTGGCTCGCAGTTGATTTCAGAGAACATGGATGGAATGTGAAGCGCTTGGTGAAAATGATTGTTACTTCTACCACCTATCGACAAAGCACAAAAAGAACTTCCTCCAAAATACAGGCAGATCCGGAAAATAAATATCTAAGCTACTATCCACGATTGAGATTGAGTGCAGAATTGCAAAGGGATTTAATTTTATCAGCAGCCGGTATCCTGAATACAGAAATTGGTGGACCGAGCGTGAAACCCTATCAGCCAAAAGGCGTTTGGGAATCTACCACATCCGGAAGAGGTGAACTGGCTAGATATGTCCAGGATAAAGGAGATAAGTTATATAGAAGAGGAATCTACAACTTTATCAAGAGAACTGCTCCACCTCCTGCTCTGTTGATCATGGATGCAAGTACCAGGGATCAATGCGAAGTAACAAGATCCAGAACCAACACACCATTGCAGGCATTGGTATTGATGAACGATCCTCAAGTATTGGAGGCCGCTAGAGTATTGGCACAAAATGTTGCCAACCTGAATCTTTCACAAGAACAAAAACTAAATAGACTCTTTCAGTTGATTCTCTGCAGAAAACCAAGCGACAAAGAAATCAAGATGTTGAACGAATACTACTTGCAAGAGAAAAATAAATTCAATCAAAACAAGATCAAGGCTTCTCGTTTTATTACTGCAGGAGAACTTCCTACCATTAAAACCAAGGATTTAGGCGAGACTGCTGCATTGATGCAAATCAATCAAATGCTTTTTAACCTGGATGAAACTACCGTAAAATGAAAATGGAACAACAAGAAAAAGAATTTAGACTAAACGTTACCAGAAGGCATTTTTTAACAAAGGCTGGATTGGGATTTGGAGGAGCAGCTCTGGGTGGTTTGTTATTCAAAGACCAGCTTTTTGGTGCTGACGCACAAAGTTCTATGCAATTGGGTGTTGCACAATTTGCACCAAAGGCAAAAAGAATCATTTACCTCTTTCAAAACGGTGCACCTTCTCAATTGGAAACATTCGATTATAAACCATTGTTGAATAAAATGCATGGCGAAGACTTGCCGGCATCA
>JAURIR010000128.1 GCA_030832645.1 Chitinophagales bacterium
TAATTACAGTCAGTATATTTCATTGTACCCTGAAAAAATATTAACTACGATTACTCCCTATTTAAACGAGTGGTTTGTAGATGGAGCATTGATCATTGCTGCTAAAAAAAATCCAACTGAATTTTATAATTACGCTGCTGCATCAGAAAAGCCTCTAGCTGCTCGTATGCGAAAAGTAAAGGATCCAATGATCGAACTCTTGTGTAAGCTCTCAAGCGATAGTTCCGGCAGGTTGTTGTTTCCTTTCATCCATCCACTACTTGAAAAAGAATTGACCTACGATAGTATAAAATCAATCTCCCAGGATGGGCGTCGTTTTTTCCAGCTCTTGGTAAAAACCCAAGTGCATTATCAGTCGGAAATACAAAAAGGAAATCCCCCAATAGCGCACGAAGAAATTTTTAAATTGATGAAACGAAAGGCCGAGGAAGTTTTTATCAATGAAATAAATGCGCTGCACGATGAGCCTGATGAACAGCGGTTCAAGATAGCAAGCGGCCTGAATGCAACAGAAATGTATTATTTGATGGTATGTACGGAAGACATCATTTATACATCCTCTTTTGTTGGACTGTTTAACCGAATGATGCAGCAACTGCAAAAACATACAACTGATGAGTTGTTGGTGGAAGTATATTTTGATGGATTTCGAAAGTTCATCAAAATGTCTGCGGACTATAATAAGCTCGATGAGTTCATGCAAGCAATGAGAGTTGGGCAAGCAGAGCTATTGTTAAAAGATTTTGTAGCGAGGTTGGAGTCGGACCCAACTTTAGAAGATGCAGTAGACGTTGCCAATGCCTTCTCCAGTATTGGTAATCCGCTTTTTAAAAAACGTATAATGAAAGAAGTGGACTCCAATCTTATGGTAGTTCAACGACTGCACAACGATTTTGGCATTCGCATTTACGAGGCATTGCAGCTTTTATTGAAGGCAGAAAAAGACAGCGGGAAAGCATTTGCAAAAAGATACGAACTAGCTGTCCCTTATTTCCTGTCGAAGCAAGTATTGATACCAGAAGGGAAGTTAGTTGAGCAATTGTTTTTTTATGGTGATAAAGATGGTATTCAATCGTTTCAAAATTTTCTTTCGTTTTATAAACGAAGTAAAGTTTGGAAAGTTATCAAGGCAGACGAATGGGTAGAAATCAAATCGTTGCATGGAGTTCCTATCTCAATTTTTGCAAACATTCCATTCGATAATTCCAACGGCGAAGATCCAGATACCCGCGCGCAATCCTCCTTGAATAACTATTTGCTTGATAAAGGACTTCAGCCCACTATTGCCGTTCATCGTGGCCATAGTTACCACCTCAAATCAACCTTGTTGCAACTGCCCTCCACAGCAAAAATTGTTTTGTTGGGTTCCTGCGGAAGCTACCAATATTTAAACGCAGTATTGGAAGTCTGTCCCAATGCTCATATCATTAGTTCTCGGGAAGTGGGAAGTTTGTCGGTCAACGATCCAATTCTTAATACAATCAATGAACGGATTCGATTGGGCAGAGAAATAGATTGGGTGAGTATATGGAAAACATTGAGCTTTCAATTGAATCGAGGCGCTACTAAAAATCGATTCGACAACTATGTTGCGCCGCATAAAAACTTAGGTTCTATGTTGCTGCAGGCCTTCAATGAATAATATTCAAAAAGCTACATGAAAGAAAAGAGTGCTAAAAAGATTTTTGATTTTCATCTGCTGAAGAGAATTTTCTCTTACGCCAAACCGTATGCGGGAAGATTTTATTTGTCTGTTGTTTTAGCTGTTCTCCTTGCATTGTTTTCTCCTGTTCGTCCGATGTTAATCAACTACACGTTGAAAAAAGTAAACATAGTTGAGGGTGGCATGCCATCACTGTTGCATTTCTTATGGCTTATTACACTTTTTCAAATCGGTTTTTTGATCGTAGAAACAGGTGTGAGGTTTTTGTTTTCATTTTCCACATCGTGGCTTGGTCATAAAGTTGTAAAAGATATACGTGTACAGGTTTTTGACAAAATCGTTCATTACAATCTCCGTCAATTCGATAAAACTCCTATCGGTACGCTCACTACCCGAACCATCAATGATATAGAAGCCATCAATGATATTTTTTCAGAGGGCTTTATTCCTATTGTAGCAGATTTACTTTCTATTGTTGCTATTCTCAGTGCGATGTTCTACACCAATTGGCAATTGACATTGATTTGTTTGATTCCTTTTCCCTTTCTAATCCTGGCAACCTATCTTTTTAAGGAAAGTGTAAACAAATCCTTCATTGCAGTCCGAAATGCCATTGCTTCTTTGAATGCATTTGTTCAAGAACATATCTCTGGGGTGCAACTGATTCAAACATTTTCTGCAGAAGAGCGGGAGATGAAAAAGTTTATTCGGATCAATCAGAAACACCGCAATGCAAATATTGATGCCATATTCGCGTATTCCGTTTTTTTTCCGGTGGTGGAAGTGATACTTGCATTTTCCATGGGTTTACTGGTTTGGTTTGCCGCCAAGGATGCACTGCAGCTAAATACTTCGTCGGCTTCTACCATTGCAGGAAATATTGTGGCCTTCATATTACTACTTAACATGCTTTTTCGTCCGTTACGCGTAATAGCAGATAAGTTCAATGTATTGCAAATGGGAATGGTAG
>JAURIR010000129.1 GCA_030832645.1 Chitinophagales bacterium
CGCAACAATAAAATGTAAATGGATGCATACATAAACAGCGATAGAATCCCTGTTTGTACACCCACAATGATGAACTGATTTTCGCCTCCTACATTTTCCTGCAATGCAGCAGATACCCTACCAGATTCGCCCAAGCCCCTGCCAAGTGGAGTGTCGAACATGGATTGAATGCCCTCAATCCATTCCAAGACGTGGCCCACACTGGAAGTATCTGCCAACTGAAAAGTGCTAATGATATAGTCGTAGGTATGACGATCGTTTAATAAATAAACCAAGTAAATCAATATACTTCCAATACCGATATAAAATATGTAGGTTATTTCTTTCCGATTGGTCATCAGTGAATACACATAGAT
The DNA here is from genome assembly GCA_030832645.1 of Chitinophagales bacterium. Lineage (GTDB taxonomy): Bacteria > Bacteroidota > Bacteroidia > Chitinophagales > Chitinophagaceae > Pollutibacter. The sequence continues at coordinate 357 of JAURIR010000129.1, forward strand.
CAACAATACATATCCAACCAACGAAGACCTGGATAATCCAAACAACACAGCAAATGCAGTAGCAGCTGCCACACCCCAACCAAACTTGTCGATGATGATTTTATTATCTTTGGTTGTATACGAAGAAAGCAACAGGGAAACAGCAACGAGGGTGCTACCCGCCATTTCGAGGGGGTTGGAAAAAAAACTGGCAAAACGTTTCAGCCCATCGTTGATTTCAAAACTCCAACTCAAGCCGTAATGCCCGCTTACATCGAGGCCATAATAATCCTGATTGAAAAATGCATAATCCGTAAATGTCTGAAAATGCGTATACGTAATTACTTCGTACACCATCAACCCCGCAGCAGCAAAACTCAGTACTCCTACCCAGGTAAAAATTTTTTCAAAGTGAAATGCGGCTGGGTTCATTAATCTACCAGCAAAATAAATGATCGTAAAAAATGAAAGGCTTTTGAGTGCTACTAGTTTCTCTGCAAATCCATATTTGCCCATTGGCAGTAAGACATAAAGACCCGTGTAAACAAGGAAGGCTAGGATCCATTTATCCATTGTCGCCCACTTGAACTTTTTTTTATAGTTCCATACCAGTGCTGCAATGGCAATCAATATCAATACCTCTTTGAAGGATTGCAAAATGGGCATCCATGCTTTCATCTTGTACCCATAGATAATAGTCAGCGCTGTATTATAGATGGGCAAGCCGCCTATGACATATAAAAAAAGGGCATCCTCTTTTTGCTTGAGAATGCCCCTGAGTGCGGTGATGAATGCGATGATATAAAGAACCGGAAAAATCAATAGCATGGGCGCCTGATTTATTTCCAGAATTGATAAATCCCTTTCTCTAATTCGTATTTAGGCCAAACAAATTGGTTACGCTGCGGTTGCTTCTTTGCCCATTCCCACATGGCAGCCAATCCTTCAGGAAGATCTGTAGACTCTTTGAAACCCAGTATTTTTTCTGATTTCTCATGGGTTGAGTAGGCCATGTGCACTTCGTGACGCCCTTCGGTGAACTTGATCTGCAAATCGCCCACCACTGATTTTAAGATGGTTGCAGCCTCCAGGATGGTGTATTCTTTGCTACTTCCTAAATTAATGATTTGTTTTGAAGCTGCACTGGCTGTTGCACTGTTCCAAAAAGAAGGCAAACAGTCGTCGATATAACTGAAAGCTCGCTTCTGAGATCCATCGCCACAAATGGTAATGGGTTTGTCGTTCAACTTTTGGTACATCCATATACCCAATACGTTTCTGTAGCGATCCCAAATATTCTGATTTACACCATATACATTGTGCGGACGAATGATGCACCAATCCAGGCCGTGCTGTTCACCGGCTACCTGAATATCCATTTCACAGGCATATTTAGCAATGCCATATGGATCGATCGGCTTGGGCTGATCATCCTCGTCAAAAGGAGGATTGCCATTTCCATAGACCGCCATGCTGGATGTAAATACCAATCGCTTTACTTTATGTGTAATACAGGCATTTATCACATTGGCAGTTGCCACTACGTTATTGGTATAATTGAACTTGCGAATAAAAGGGCTCAATCCCTCTGCAGCATAAGCCGCAAAATGGTACACATATTCGACTTCGTGCAGCGAAAAAATTCTATTCAGATCATCGGTAGCAAGGTCGGCTTTGTAGAAAATCACTTTGTTGTCTATATGATCTTCGTATCCACCACTAAGGTTATCGATGCCGATCACCTGGTAATTGGGTTTATTCGTCAACACCCATTTGGCTACTCTGGAGCCAATCAACCCTGCAACGCCTGTAATCAATACTGCTTTCATGAGGTATAGCTTTTATACAATCCATCGGAAATACCCCTGCCCACTGCAGCGAGTTTTTTCCATCGTAAACGGAGCGCAAAATACGCCATAACGGCCAAACTATAAGCGAAATACGTTAAGATGGTCGTAGGCCATTGGTACCATTTCGTCCAGGTTCTTAAGAACCAGAGATGGTTCCTGAAATTGAGGTAATGAACGATGGGGTTTGCATAGCCTTCCGGGCCCTTCTTTTTCGATTTATTCCACATTCCCGCAATATGGTAAATGATGGAATCTGGGTAAAAAATCAACTTATATCCCGTTTTTTTGATGCGGAAAGAAAGAT
>JAURIR010000012.1 GCA_030832645.1 Chitinophagales bacterium
TCATAATTTAACACTACGCTATGAGCAGTTTGAACTTGCGCTCACTTCTGGAAATCAAGACCGAATCGTACAGTCAGCAAGTCAAATAAAATTTTTACAAGATCATAAGTGGATTGCTGATTTTTTTGAAACAATAAAAGCAAATCCACCATAAAGTATACTGAGTTTGTAAATAGTAATCAATGCTTGGTTTGTTGATGGCAAAATACCTCCTTGCTTCCAATTGATTTCCGTTACAAACAGTACAAAGAGAACCCACGCAGTAAGCAGAGAAATGATGATATTGCCAGATAACAGTTTCTTTTTAAAAGTGGTAGAGTAAACCCATAGGAGCATCACTGCAATTCCATTTAAAAGAATCAGCAAAAAGTTATTCAACTCGATAGAAACATAACTTGTGATGATGAGTCCGGATACTGATAAAATTAAATGCAGCATCATCGCCCAACGACGAGATATTTCTTTATCGACTACCATTTTTGAAGGCTTGTTGATTCGGTCGATGTTCAAATCAAAATAGTCGTTGATGATGTATCCTGCACCGGCAATCAAAATAGAAGCCACCAATATCCAGTGAAATAAGTTCTGATTCAGTAAAGGAAATCCACCGGTATATTTTTGATAAGCAGGAAGGATCACACATGTATAAAAGAAAAGTTGTGTAATACCTATAAAGAGTAAGTTTTTATACCGAATCAACTGTAAGAATGCTGCAAATTTTTTCATGAGGGCAGCTTATATACTTTTGATTTCATTGTCGATCGTCCATTTATCTTGTACTTTCATTGTCCGCTCAATTACTTCCCTTACACAGCCCTCTCCTCCTTTTTGAACAGCGATGTAATCTGCTTTTTGTTTTACTTCTTCCACAGCATCGGCAGGGCATGCTTTCAGACCAGCTACACTGAATGCATCTAAATCTGGAATATCATCGCCCATAAATAACACCTCGTTTGAATGTAACTGGAACGTTTTCATCAGCTCTGTTAATTGAAGGCTCTTCGAGTTGGTTTTTTGGTAGAAATGATGAACTCCCAAAGCAGCCAGTCGCTCTCTCACCGGCTCAGAGAAAGAGCCAGAAATAACGGCAACATGAAAACCTTTTTTTACAGCAAACTGCAACGCATAGCCATCTTTTATATCCATTAGTCGCAACCACTCTGTTCCTGATTGAATTAGCAATTTTCCGTTGGTAAGTACCCCATCCAAGTCGAACGCCAGCAATTTGATGTTGGAAAATCTTTCCAATAAATGTTCCATATAGTTTCAAATTTAACCCATTCCGGTGATTTGGATTTTTTAAGATCACGTAGCATTTTTCTTTTAAAGAATTCTAAAAAATAATTTCAAAATTAATGTGCATATAAAATGTATATGTTTAAAATATTGATAACCAATGGTTTAAACAGCAGTTTTAAAAAGTTTTTTCTGGTATTTTTTTGGAATAAAACAAACGCCTTGCTAGTTCACTTCATTTGAATTCCTTCTCTTTACCTTATTATTGCATCGATTTGAGGAAATTATGGCAAAAAATTTATTGATAGTAGAGTCCCCCGCAAAAGCAAAAACGATTGAGAAAATCCTTGGAAGCGATTTTGAGGTGAAGAGTTGCTATGGCCACATCCGCGACCTTGAAAAGGTCGAGATGGGTATTGACATAAAGAAAGGTTTCAAGCCGAGTTATATAGTACCGGAAGCGAAAGAAAAAGTAGTGAAGGAACTCAAACAATTGGCTAAAAAATCTGGAGAAGTATGGTTGGCAACGGATGAAGACCGTGAGGGTGAAGCAATCAGTTGGCATTTATGTGAGGTGTTGGGATTGGATCCTGCCACCACCAAGAGGATTGTTTTCCATGAAATCACCAAACCTGCTATCAAATCTGCCGTTGAAAAGCCAAGAACAGTCAACATGAATTTGGTCAATGCTCAACAAGCAAGAAGGATATTAGATAGAATTGTTGGATTTGAGCTTTCTCCTATTTTATGGAGAAAGATGAGCATGAAAAATAACCTGAGTGCAGGCAGGGTGCAAAGTGTGGCGGTTAGGATATTGGTTGAGAGGGAAAGAGCTATCAATAGTTTTCAGGCATTGAGCAGCTTCAAAATTGATGCAGATTTCAAGGCAAAAGATATCAATGGTAAACCTGTAACATTCAAAGCAGAGGGTTCCAGAAAAAACGATGAACAAGATGCCCAAAAATTCCTGGAAGGTTGCGTAAAGGCAACTTTCAAGGTGGATGATATTCAAAAGAAGCCAGCAAAAAAATCTCCTGCAGCTCCTTTTACAACCTCTACTATGCAGCAGGAAGCAAGTAGAAAATTAGGTTATGGAGTAAGCAAGACCATGTTGTTGGCGCAAAAACTCTACGAGGCCGGTCATATTACTTATATGAGAACAGATAGTGTGAGTTTGAGTGAAACGGCCATGCAGGACATCTCGAATCAGATCACCACTTCCTACGGAAAAGAATTTCTACAAACCAGAAAATTCAAGAATAAAAACGAATCTGCTCAAGAAGCACACGAAGCTATTCGTCCGACCTACATGGATAAAACTTCGGTTGATATAGCAGATGGTCAGCGACTCTATGATTTGATTTGGAAACGAACGATGGCTTCCCAGATGGCAGATGCCGAATTGGAAAAGACCATTGCAGATATCTCCATTTCTACTCAGAAAGAAAAATTGAAGGCGGAAGGTGAGGTAATGAAATTCGAAGGTTTTTTAAAAGTGTACAACGAGAGCAAAGACGAGGAAGATGAAAACGACGAGAATGTAAACGAGGGAATGTTACCCCTTTTAGAAGTTGGCCAATCACTTGATTTGCAGAGTCTGACAGCAACAGAGAGATTTACCCGTCCACAACCAAGGTACACAGAAGCTTCGTTGGTAAAAAAATTAGAAGAACTAGGCATTGGTCGTCCTTCAACCTACGCCCCCACTATATCAACCATCTTAAAAAGAGGTTACGTAGAAAAAAGAGATAAAGAAGGCGTCAAAAGAGACTACCGCATCCTCACGTTGCAAAATGGTAAAATAGATAAAAAAGTTGATCAGGAAAATACCGGCGCTGAAAAAGGAAAATTATTTCCTACTGATCTTGGTTCTGTGGTAACAGATTTCCTTATCCAATATTTCACACATGTAATGGATTATGGATTTACTGCAAAGATTGAAAATGAATTTGATGAAATCGCAGAAGGTGATCAGGATTGGAGTAAAATGCTCAAGGAGTTCTACTCGCCCTTTAAAAAGGATGTAGACCATACCATGGAGAAGGCAGAGAGAATCAGTGGTGAGAGAGAGTTGGGTAATGATCCTGTTTCAGGCAAAAGAGTCATCGCAAGAATGGGAAGATACGGCCCAATGGTACAAATGGGTGAATCAACCGAGGAAGAAAAGCCGAAGTATGCAAAACTCAGAACAGATCAGAGTATAGAGACAATTCAACTGAACGATGCCCTGGAACTCTTTAAGTTACCTAGAATTTTAGGTGAATTTGAAAACAACGAAGTGCAAGTAAACATTGGAAGATTTGGTCCTTATATCGCTCACGACAAGAAATTTTATTCTTTATCGAAGGAATTTGATCCATACGATATTAGTTTAGAGACAGCCATTCCCATAATTATTGAAAAGAGAAAGGCCAAAGACGAAAGAACAGTAAAAGTTTTTGAAAAAGAAAAAATTCAATTACTAAGAGGCCCCTACGGCATATACATCAAGAAAGGTTTACGCAACTTTCCCATTCCAAAAGAAAAGCAGGACGAGGCGAAAGATTTATCAATCGAAGATGTTCAAGTAATGATAGAACATGCAATTGCAAATCCATCCAGAGGAAAAAGAAAAGCGAAAAAGAAATCCTAAACCTTTTTTGGATGATGGCAAACAGTGAACTACATGCATTGTTGAATCTGATCGAAGACCCCGACGAAGAAGTTTTTCTTTCCATCACAGAACGTTTTACTTTATTGGGACAAGAAATTATCCCTGTTCTGGAAGACCATCAAAACAGTACAGACGACACTGAACAGATAAAAAAAATTACTTACATCATTGACAAGGTTTCCTTGTCGGTGCTTTCGAACGAATTACTGGAGTGGAAAAATAGCGAAGATCAATTGACAGTCGAAGCCTCGTTGATCATCAGCAAATATTTAAATAGAGATTTCAATCAAGAAAGCTTATTCTTTGAGTTGGAAAAGATTCGAAGAAGCATCTGGCTAGAACTGAATGATTACCTTACTCCTCTTGAAGAAGTAAACATTATCAATAAAATTGTTTTCGATTATTACAAGTTCAAAGGCATCGAAACGAATTATACAAATAAAAAAGATTTTGATATCAGTGCGTTAATAGATAGTAAGCAGTCAAACACTTTCCCGTTATCGGCGCTGTATTTACTGGTCGCAGAAATGCTCGGACTGAGTTTGAAACCTGTCGATATTCCAAGGCAAAATTTACTATGCTATTTTGAAGAAGATCCTATTTACGACGAAAACGGTACCGGTATTTTATTTTTCATTGACCCTCTAAATGGTCAGGTATATACACATAAAGACATTGAAAACTATCTTCAAAAGATCAACTATGTTCCACATCCAATGAAGATATCCCCTGTTTCAACTACCAGGTTCGTACAAAAATGGTTGAAGGAACTATCCAGATCTGAAAAAGAACTAGGTGATCTTCATAAACAAGCTGGACTCTTGTCATTAATTGAAAAATTGGATGATCTTTAATAATCAATACCTTCCATTTTTCAGTACCTTGTTATAAATTTTTAGGCGTTGATTTCTTGGGAAGACTTTACAAAAGTAGATATCCGGTTAGGAACCATACTCTCAGCCCAATCATTTGATAAGGCAAAAAAGCCTGCTTACCAGCTCGAAATAGATTTTGGGCCTCTTGGTATTAAAAAATCTTCTGCACAAATCACCCAACATTACAAAACCGAGGACTTGATAGGAAAACAGATCATCGCTGTGGTAAATTTTCCTCCCAAGCAAATTGCCAATTTTTTCAGTGAATGCCTGGTCTTGGGTGTGTATGATAACAAACAGCAAGTTGTTTTATTGCATCCCAGCTTATCGGTAGAAAATGGATCAAAGATCGGTTGATACTACCCTCTATGGGAAAATTCAAACTCCTCTTGGAGATATGTTTATTGGTTATTCCTCTGAAGGAATACATCAAATTGATTTCATAACTAAAACTATAGATAATAGTATTATTAATACTGACAATCAACATTTTATAAACTGTATCTATCAGCTGAAAGAATACTTTGCAGGACATCGAAAAGCATTTCAAATTCAGTTGGATCCCCGTGGAACTGATTTCCAAAAACGAGTATGGAACGAGCTGCTTGGTATACCATTTGGTCAAACTTTTAGCTACCAGCAAATAGCGATTCGTTTAGGAGACAAACAAATGACGAGAGCTGTTGCCACTGCTATTTCCAAGAATCCGATCCTCCTCCTCATTCCCTGCCATAGAGTGATAGGAAAAAATGGAAAACTTACCGGTTTTTCAGGAGGCTTAGAAAGAAAAAGAAGTTTATTGGAACTCGAAAATGGTAAGGTTCTTTTTTAAGCAATTTTGCGCAGGAAATACCTCATAAAATCATCAAATTCAGCGAGTTTTATACAAATACAACTTATTTTCGTCCATATGAAAAAGATATCGATTCTGGCTGTCCTTTTGACCGCATTGATTTCCTGTTCAGAGAAGAAGACTACCAAAAAGACCACTGATTCAACAAAATCCGGCCCCCTTTCGGTTGACGTAAGAGTGGTCGTAAGAGATACAGTTGCGGAATCCATTGAAGTGGCAGGTAATATCTTACCATACGAATTGACCGAAATACGTCCAGAAATTTCCGGAAGAGTCATTTCCCTCAATTTTAAAGAAGGTTCAACCGTTCAAAAAAGTACTTTGTTGGTCAAATTGTTTGATGGTGACCTGCAGGCGCAGTTGAAAAAATTACAAGTTCAGCAGCAGATTGCTGAAAAAACCGAAGAACGCCAACGAGAACTTCTTAAAATCAACGGTATCAGTCAACAAGACTACGATTTGAGTCTTCTTCAGCTAAATAACATCAAAGCGGATATCGAATTGTTGAAAGTAAATATTTCAAAAACAGAAATCAAGGCTCCCTATACAGGAAGAATTGGATTAAGAAATATCAGTTTGGGTGCTTTTGTTACCCCTTCCAATATCATCACTTCCATAAGTCAAGTTGATCAAAAGAAGATCAGTTTTAGCATTCCAGAAAAATACAGCAATCAAATAAAATCTGGAATGAAGGTGGACTTTGGAATCGAAGGGAAGGAACAAGATTTTACTGCAACAGTTCTAGCTTCAGAAAGTGTGATAGAAGCACAGACACGCAACCTAAAAATATTGGCTACTATCAACGACGGAAAAAATGAGTTGGTGCCCGGTACCTTCGCAAAAGTCAGTTTAACACTGGGAGAAAATACCAATGCAGTTTCAGTTCCAACACAATGTATTATTCCAAGTGCACGTTCGAAACAAGTTGTTCTATACAAAAACGGTGAACCAGTTTTTGTTAATGTTACAACTGGTATTCGAAGTGTTGATAACGTACAGGTTACCGACGGAGTACAGCCGGGTGATACAGTAATTGTAACAGGACTTCTTTTCATAAGAAAAGATTCAAAGTTGAAATTGGGCAAGATTCAATAGTTAGCTTCAAAACGTAAAGAATGAACCTTTCAGAACTCAGTATTAAGCGGCCCGTATTTGCGGTTGTTTGCAGTATTGTCATCATCATATTTGGTGCATTGGGATACAGTTACCTAGGAGTACGAGAGTATCCAGCTATTGATCCACCTATCATCAACGTTAGATGTAGTTATGTAGGTGCCAATGCAGAAATCATTGAGCAACAGATTACAGAGGTATTGGAAAAAGCGGTGAACGGTGTGCAGGGTGTAAAAAATATCACATCTTCCAGTTCTCAAGGAAGCAGCAACATAACGGTTGAATTCGAACTCGGTGTTGATCTGGAAAGAGCAGCAAACGATGTTCGCGAAAAGGTATCTCAAGTAAGCGGTCAGTTGCCACAAGACTTGGATGCACCTCCTGTAGTTGCTAAACAAGATTCTGATTCGGAGCCGATTGTCTTCATGCAAATGCAGAGTAACAAAAGAACATTATTGGAAATATCTGACTTGGCAGAAAATATCGTTCAAGAAAGATTACAAACCATTTCTGGCGTTAGTGGAGTAAACATATTCGGTCAACGTCCAGCTATGCGCATTTGGTTTGATCCGGTTAAGCTCTCAGCCTATCGACTCACCATCAGTGATGTAAAATCTGCATTGGACAGAGAAAATATTGAACTCCCCGGTGGTAAGGTAAGAGGTAATGTTACAGAACTAACAGTAAAGGCCTACGGTAAGCTTACCACGGAGGAAGATTTCAATAATCTTATCATCCGTCAAACCGAGGGAAATATCATTCGCCTTAAAGACATCGGGTACGCTATCATTGGTCCGGAAAACGAAGAATCAGCCACCAGAAAAAACAATGTTCGTTCTGTAAACCTTGCCGTAATCGCACAACCTGGCTCTAATCAGGTAGCCATTGCAGACGAATTATACAAGCGTATAGAGCAAATCAAAAAAGATCTCCCCCAAGATATCATCTTGGAAATTGGATTTGATCGCACACTCTTTGTAAGAAAAGCAATCAAGGAAGTACAAGAAACCTTGTTCATTGCTATCCTACTGGTTGTAATTATCATTTATTTATTCTTCAGAGAATGGTCTATCGCCTTACGACCATTGATCGATATCCCTGTTGCACTCGTGGGTGCTTTCTTTATAATGTATCTGGCAGGCTTCTCGATCAATGTGCTGACACTTCTATCGCTGGTACTTGCAACCGGACTTGTAGTAGATGATGGAATTGTTGTTACAGAAAATATTTTCAAGAAGATTGAACAAGGCATGGATAAATATACCGCTGCCAAAGAAGGATCAAAGGAAATCTTTTTTGCAGTTGTATCAACCTCTTTAACCCTTGCAATTGTATTTCTTCCCATTATATTTCTTCAAGGATTTGTAGGAAGATTGTTCCGAGAATTTGGAATTGTAGTAGCAGGTGCCGTACTTATATCTGCCTTTGTATCACTCTCGCTTACACCTGTATTAAACATCTACTTAACCAAGAAAGATGTTCATGCACACTCCTGGTTTTATAGGAAAACAGAGCCATTCTTTGCTGGAATGGAAAGTTTCTACAAAAGAATGTTGAATTCTTTCATGGGCAAGAGATGGATTGCTTTCGTGATAGTAGGAATATGCGTTGCAGCAATTTATTTCGTAGGAAAAAATCTTCCGTCTGAATTGGCTCCAATGGAGGATAGAAATCGTTTGAGAATGAGCATCACTGCTCCGGAAGGAACTGATTTCGATTACATGGATAGAGCAGTGTATGATATTACACAAAAAGTAATGGATTCGGTGCCAGAGCGTTATGTTGTTCTCTCTTTTGCACCAAACTTTGCAGGTGCCGGAGGGTCCAACAATGCGAATGTAAGTATAGGTTTAGTGGATGCAGGAGAAAGGAAACGATCTCAAAACGATATAGCACAAAACCTGAATAAAGTATTTAAAGACCAAACAGATTTAAGAATTTTTGTTACGCAGGAGCAGACTATATCAGTAGGACAAGGTGGACGTGGACAATTACCTGTTCAGTTTGTATTACAAAATTTGAGCTTTGATAAATTGAAAGAGAAAGTTCCGCTCTTCATGGATGAAGTAGCGAAAAGCCCAGTCTTTCAGGGAAACGATGTAAACCTCAAATTCAACAAGCCAGAGATTCAAATTACAATCGACAGATTGAAAGCTAGTGAATTAGGTATATCGATTCTAGATATTTCAAATACCCTTCAACTTGCATTGAGCGGTAGAAGATTTGGATATTTTTTAAGAAACGGTAAACAATACCAAGTAATAGGGCAAGTAGACAGAAAAGACAGAGATGCCCCGGTAGATTTAAAATCATTCTACCTAAGAAGTCGTAACGGTGAATTGATCCAATTGGACAACCTGGTTAAATTCAATGAATCGGCTACCCCACCCTCCATTTATCATTTCAACCGTTTAAAAAGTGCGATTGTATCAGCAGGATTGGCCCAAGGAAAAACATTGGGCGATGGCATCAAGGAGATGAAGCGAATTGCTGGTGTAGTGTTAGATGATTCGTTTACTACCAGCTTGAGTGGATCTTCCAGAGACTTTGCAGAAAGCTCTTCAAATACTCAAACAGCATTCTTACTTGCACTTGTACTAATTTTCTTGATTCTTGCAGCCCAGTTTGAAAGTTTTGTTGATCCTTTTATTATCATGATTACAGTTCCGCTGGCATTGGCCGGTGCGGTGATCAGTTTGTCGGTATTCGGACAAACATTGAATATATTCTCTCAAATCGGAATAATCATGTTGATTGGCTTGGTTACCAAGAATGGTATTTTGATTGTAGAGTTTGCAAACAAAAAACGCGAGGAAGGTATCGATAAATCGAAGGCTGTACTGGACGCTGCAGTAGCCAGGCTTCGTCCCATTCTCATGACTACCCTGGCAACGGCCCTGGGTGCTTTGCCCATTGCACTTGCGCTTGGCTCTGCAGGTAAGAGCAGAATTCCATTGGGTATAGTGATCATTGGTGGTTTGATGTTTGCGTTGGTATTGACTTTATTTGTTGTACCTGCCTTGTATACTTTTATTTCCAGGAAAAAAAATACACATGTTAATTAGAGTCGCTCTGATAAGTTTTCTATTTGTTTCTGTCGCCAAAGGGCAAGATTCTGTTTTTACAGCTAGAGAAGCCATCGATATGGCCTTGAAGCAAAATTTAGATATTCAAATTGCTCAGAACGATGTTGATATAACCAATATTAATAATACATGGGCCAATGCAGGACTGTTGCCAACGATCAGTATAAATGCAACCAATACAGAAGCTATTTCAAACCTGAATCAGAAACTAAACAATGGAAACTCCATACAACGAAATAATGTTAATAATAACAGCTTGAATGCAAACCTTTCACTCAGCTGGAGAATATTCAATGGAATGAGGGTGCAGGCAACAAAAAGTAGATTTGAAATCATTGAAAAAATGGGAGGCATTGCATTCAAACAGCAAGTTGACCAGGTTATTTTTGATGTATTGAGCGTTTACTACAATTTGGTTCGACTCAATAAGCAAGTGAATTCCACGAAAGTAATCATCGACCTATCAAAAGAAAGAGTCAAGATCGCAGAAACCAGATTCAATGTAGGCAGTGGTACCAAAACAGATATGCTACAAGCAAAAATTGATCTGAATGCACAGGAAGTAAATCTTCAAAATATTTACAAACAAATTTCTACTACCAAGGCAAGCCTAAACAATCTATTAAAAAGGAATCCAGATGTTCCCTTTTATGCAAAAGAGGAACAGTTCAGAATTCCACCTATTGTATTGGGAGATGTGATGAAGAAAATTGATGAACAGAATTATCAAATGCTCATGGCATTTCAAACCAAATTGAATATTGCCAATGACAGGAAAATCATCTACTCTCAAAAATTACCTACTCTCACCCTGAACTCAGCCGCATTGTTGAATAGAACAATTTCAACCGCCGGGTTATTTCTAACCAACCAAAGTTACGGACCCAACGTAGGCTTGTCACTCGGAATTCCTATTTTTCAAAGTACAATCAATAAAACACAGCTGAAAGTAAATTCAGTATTGCAAAAACAACAAAACTTAGAGATTGAATCGCTTCGATCTCGTATTCAACGAGATCTCTTCATTGCCTATCAAGAATACCAAAATGCATTGGAAGCGGCCAAGATCGAAGAATCGAACGTTAAACTTGCAGAAGAAAATAATAAGATATCAACTGAGCGATTCAGAAAACTGCAGAGTAATTCCATCGAACTTCGTCAGGCTCAATTGAGTTTGAACGAAGCGCAAGACAGGTACATCAATGCACAATACAGAGCGCATAACGCAGCAACGTCCATACTTTATACCATTGGAGAAGTAAGCAATTTTTAATTTACTTCTTTAGATTGTTCTTTTTGAATGCCATGGGCAATAGATCAGTAACGGATCTGAATTCGTATACCTCCCCTGTTTGACCGGTAAGTAACAAACGAATAGGGTCTGAAAATCTTGATTCAAATTCTACAAGTGATTGTCTGCAAATACCACAAGGTGCAATAGGGATATCGGTAGGAACTTTTTCGCTCAAATAACTGATGCAAAGAGTTTTTATAGGTAGTTGAGGGGCTATGGAAGATATAGCCGCCAGCATCACTCTTTCAGCACATAATCCTATTGGATAAGAAGCATTTTCTTGGTTGGTTCCATGAATGTAACTCCCATCCTTCATCAATGCAACACTAGCAACATGAAAACCAGAATAAGGTGCATATGCGTCTGGTGCGAGACTTCTGGCTCTATGAATCAAATCTTGGTCTTCCTTCGACATCTCCTTGATGTCTGCAGATTTGTTGTAAGCAATATGAAAAGAAGCAGAATGCATGTGTCTATTTAATCGATTTAAATATTCGATTCAGTCTTGGTCCATTTTGCCAGCTAAACCAAATCAGCGAAGCCTTTCCCACAATATGGTCTTCAGGAACAAAACCCCAGAACCTAGAATCTTGAGAATTGTGTCTATTGTCTCCCATCATCCAATAATAGTCCATTTTAAATGTATAGTCAGTGGCGGGTTGACCATTGATGTACACTTTCCCATTTTTCAGTTCAAAAACATTGTTTTCATACACCTGAATCACACGCTGATAGAGTGAAATATTTTTAAGATTCAATTCAATTTTTGCACCTTTTTTAGGAATCCAAATTGGACCAAAATTATCTTCGCTCCATTTAAAATTGGTTGTATCATAGGGATAGGTATTTCCAAATCCACTCGTATTCAATTCAGGTGTTATCATTGACTTAACAACAAAAGGAAACGATTTTACTTTTTCCAATTGAGAAGGTGTAAGTGTAATGCGATAGGTATTTTGCATGCCTTGCAATTGCATAAAATCCCTTTGTTCTGGATCTTGTAAATCCACATTCAATTCCTTTGAAACGAATTCATCCGGAAAAAAACCTTTGCCATCTAAAACAACGATATAAGGCATCTCCGAGGCAGGAGGATATTCACTGATGGCATTGTTTATATACAATACACCGTCTTTTACACTCAATGTATCTCCGGCAATACCAACGCATCTTTTGATAAAATTCTCTCTCTTATCCACCGGACGGGTTATAATATCGTCTCTTTCTGCAAAAAGCATGTCTCTTGTACCTCCGCGAGATTCATAAGCGCGCAGGTAATCGTAGTAATTTATTTCAGACTGAAATTCTCTTATTACTGTATCTCCTACTGGATAATTGAAGACAACCACATCGTTTCTTTTTATAGGCTGGGCAAAAATTCTGTTGTAGGGAAGTTTTATCCACTCGAGGTATGATTTGGATGTTCCGATAGGCAATGTATGGTGTACAAATGGGAACGCAATGGGAGTATTGGGAACTCTGGGCCCGTAAGATGTTTTGCTCACAAATAGAAAGTCGTTTACCAGCAACGTCTTTTCCATGGAACCGGTTGGAATCACATACGCCTCAAAAACAAAGGTCCTGATTATCGTTGCTGCAACAATAGCAAATACTGCGGCATCTACCCATTCTCTGGAGGCTGATTTCTTATAATTCTTTACAACAGGTATGCCACCATACCGTTCATTTTTAGAAAAACCTAAGTAAGGAAAATAAAAAAATGGGATCAGTGTTGTGGCAGCATGATGAATAAGATGAAATCTGCCAAAGTGTTCTACGAATTTGATACAGATCCAGATCGTTACAAATTGTCCTGCAACAGGTACTAGTTGAAAGAAAAACCAATGGATTTTAAGGTCCATCTTTTTAACCATGCACCAAGTATTGTAAAGAGGGATCAATGCCTTCCACCCTTCCAGTCCGGCTTTTTTAAACATTCCGAATAAACCAACATGAAAACCAATGACTGCCAATATAAATAGAATCCAGCCTAAACTCATACGAACATTTTATGCTTTCAAAAGTAGTATAAAAAGAAGGAATAGCTACGTCAGAGCAGACAAGCGAAAGTTAATTTGGAGGATCGGTTAAATACATTGACGACCGAGGTCAACAAAGTACGAATCCTATACAGCAGTTCCAATTTTATTGGAAACCCGTGAAGTTTTGATTCTTGCCACATCCTTAACTGTTGCATCAATGTCCAACAGTTTAACATCCAGATCATTGGTGTCTAAAGTATCAATGGCTGTACAAAAACGCATGGCAACCCAAACATGGTCGATAACTACTTCATCAATTTTTTTGAACCCTTTAGACAACAAGCAGTCCCAGTTCAAATCTCTGTTTAAATCGGATACAATCTTGGAAGTTGGTTTTGGATAAGCAATCCATAATTTCCCTTTTGTACGCAATGCTGGTATTACATCCTTTAGTATAGAGGAAAGCTGATTGTAATTAACTGCAAAGACCAATGCGTAATCAATTTTCCTGCTCTTTAAAAGCGGGGTAACATTTTTAGCAAAGGATAATTTTGTAAAAAACTTTTCGAGTGTAGAGGGAATACCCTGAATAAGCAGGTTTTTCTCTTCTCCTAGCTGAAGCTTGTCAAAAATATTTATCAGCATACTTCAGTTGATTTTGGTTTGGGAGAGCTAAATTAACACTTTTTCCACAAATTTTAAGTGCGAAAAAATGGATTATTGAGCCTCTCTGCGGCGATCTCTTTTTTTGAAGATGGGAACCTTGTTTTCATTCCCGGAGAGCAGCCTTCCAATATTTTTTTGATGAGTGAGAAGTACCAGAAAAGCCACTGCGATGGCGAATACCCTGTACGCGTTATTGTCTACATTGAAGACAATTAGTATAAATATAGGAAATGCAATACTAGCAAGTATAGAACTCAATGATACAAAGCGAGTTAGGTAAAGAACTAAGAGAAAAACTCCCACACAACTTAAAGCAGTCCAGGGTGAAACTGCGATGATCAATCCAAATAAGGTAGCAACACCCTTGCCACCCCTGAATTCAGCCCAAATTGGGAAGATATGGCCCAATACAGCTGCCAAACCGAGTCCAATCTGAAAATTCGTTCTTTCAAATTCGTTTTGAACGTAAAAAGGAAGTAAAAGGGCAAGTTTTACTGCAATAAACCCCTTTAAAATATCCATGATCATCACTACAGAACCCCATTTACTGCCCAAAACTCGAAAGGTATTGGTAGCTCCTGCGTTTCCACTTCCATAATCTCTGATATCAATATTGAATTGGGATCTACTGACAATTACGGAGGATGGTATCGAACCAATCAAATAAGCCGCAATAATAATGAGCACTTCATTCATTCCTCAATGTCATTTGACGAGTAGTAAAATTAATCAAAAAATAATAAAAAAGAGTGCTTTACAGGGCAATATGAATGTCAGAAAAAGGTTATAGCCAACCAACCAGACTGCTTATATACACTGCAGTTTGTACCGAAATAAGGATGAAATAATGAATAAATATCTGTATAATCGCTTGATAATAAGCCACTTATAATTATAGTGCCTCCAGGTTTTAATGCATCTCTCAGATTGGAGACATTTTCGCTCAGTATGTTTTTGTTAATATTTGCCAAGATAATATCAAAGAGTCCAATTTGGTTTAAATCATCGCGGCATTCGACCTGTATTCTACTCATTTTGTTTGCTGCCAGGTTCTCCAAAGTGTTTTCAAAGCTCCATCGGTCGTTATCGATTGCCATTATCTCCTCTGCTCCCAATTTTTCAGCAAGAATGGCCAGTATGCCTGTGCCTGTTCCAAAATCAAGCACTTTTTTTCCATTGAAATCAATTTCCAGCATAGCTTGGAGCATCATGCGAGTGGTAGCATGATGGCCTGTTCCAAAACTCATTTTAGGCGTGATTACAATCTCGTGTTCAAATCCTGGTTGCGAAGGATGGAAATCTGCTCTTACCAGTACTTTCCCTGGAAGAGAGACTGGATCAAAATTGGACTCCCAGGAAGCATTCCAGTTCTTATCCTCCAAAATATTCTGCTCGTAAATAAGTCCGAGATCATTAAAAAATGGATTGAAAAGATCCATTTTTTCTTCCCCTTCAATGGCATATGCCTTGATCGCAGTTTCCATCTCCTCCATTGCATGAAAGCCAAATTCAGGCAGCATGGCAACGAGCAGATCTTTTGTATCTGCATTAATATTTTCGATTATGACTTCAATGTATCGCATAAAAAAAGCCGGCATTGGCCGGCTGATATTTTATTCTGCAGATGGACTTTCGTCTTCTGGTCTTTTGAATTCGGGTTTAGGTATCAAAGCCTTTCTGCTCAATTTGAATTTTCCGGTTTTATGGTCAATTCCAATCAATTTCACTTTCACTTTATCACCCTCCGCCAAAATGCCATCTAGATTCTCCAAACGCTTCCAACTTACTTCACTGATGTGTAGCAAGCCTTGTTTGCCTGGCATGAATTCAACGAATGCACCATAAGGCATGATAGATTTTACAGTTGACTCGTATTCTTCACCCACTTCAGGTATTGCAACGATTCCTTTGATCCAGGCAACCGCTTTATCTAGGCCTTCTTTAGCAGGACTGAAAACACTTACTTCACCGTACTTACCAACTTCTTCGATATTTACAGTTGTTCCTGTTTCGCGTTGAATCTCTTGAATGATTTTTCCTTGAGGGCCGATGATAGCGCCGATGAATTCTTTATCAACTATCAACTTCTCCATACGAGGTGCATGTGGTTTCACTTCGTTTCTTGGTGTTTCAAGACATTGATACATTTCATGAAGGATATGCAATCTTCCTTTTCTTGCTTGTTCCAATGCTTCGCGCATGGTTTCCATACTCAAACCATCAATCTTTATATCCATCTGGATTCCACAAATTCCATCCCGCGTTCCAGTCACTTTAAAGTCCATGTCTCCCAAATGATCTTCGTCACCCAGGATATCAGTTAAGATGGCGTATTTTCCATCGGTGGGACGAGTAATCAACCCCATTGCTACACCGCTTACGTGCTTGGGTATAGGAACACCTGCATCCATCAATGCCAGGGAACCTGCGCAAACAGTTGCCATCGAAGAAGAACCATTAGATTCTAAAATATCTGAAACTATACGCACAGTGTATGCGTAATCATTACCTGGCATCATTTGCTTCAAGGAGCGAAGTGCTAAATTTCCATGTCCCACTTCTCTTCTACCTGGGCCTCTCATTGGTTTTACTTCACCTGTAGAGAAAGCAGGGAAATTGTAGTGGAGGATGAACTTGCTGTAATCAGATTTTGCAGCACTTTCAATCAAAAGCTCATCAAGTGGAGTACCAAATGTAACTGTTGTAAGCGACTGCGTCTCACCTCGGGTGAACAAAGCAGATCCGTGTGGTGAAGGAAGTACATCTACTTCCGTGTTCAGAGGTCGTACTTGATCAAGTGATCTTCCGTCTAAACGTATTTTGTCATCGAGGATCATGTTACGAACCACATCCCACTTTAGATCTTCGAAATATTTCTTTGCTAATTTTTTCTGTACATCCGTCGCTTCATCACCCAATGATGCAACAACTTCTTTTTTTAATTCATCGTATGCTTTGGAGCGATCTGCCTTGCTGGTTCCACTTTTTGAAATAGCATATACCCTCTCGCTGGCAAACTCTGTTACTTTTTGCTGAATTGCGTCGTCTGAAAGCGGTTTGGTATAATCTCTTTTACCCTGTGCACCAATTTTCTGACGAAGTTCTTCCTGAGCAGTGATTTGAATTCGGATGGCATCATGAGCTACTTCCAACGCTTTGATAAAATCAGCTTCGGAGCATTCTTTAGATTCACCTTCAACCATCATGAGGTTCTTATGGGTAGCACCAATCATGAAATCCATATCGGCACTTGCTAACTCAGAACGCGTTGGGTTAACAATAAAACTTCCGTTTACTCTTGCAACACGTACTTCGGAAATAATTTCTTTGATAGGAATATCGGATACTGCAAGTGCTGCTGAAGCGGCCAAACACGCCAAAGAATCAGGCATGATTTCAGGATCACTTGAAACAAGTGTCACCAATACTTGCACATCGCACAAATAATCTTCAGGAAATAAAGGTCGAAGCGCGCGATCGATCAAACGACTGACCAATACTTCATAATCGTTTAATCTTGCTTCGCGTTTGAAGAAAGATCCTGGAATACGACCTGCAGATGCAAATTTTTCTTGGTAATCTACAGATAACGGGAAAAAGTCTTGCCCTTCTTTGGGTTCTTTGTTGGCACATACAGTAGCAAGTATGATACAATTTCCCTGACGTACTGTTACGGCACCATCGGCCTGACGCGCCAATCTTCCGGTTTCTATGGTTACAATTCGACCATTACCAAGGTCGAAACTTGATTGAAAAGGTTGTGATAACATGAGTTATTTTTTTGGGTGTACCCCAAAAGCACTATTCCCAACAAACATGCTGGGAATAGAACCAATGAGTTTAATTTATTTTCTTAAACCGAGTTTCTCGAGGAGTGCACGGTATCCCTGAAGGTTGTGCTTGCTGAGGTAAGTAAGCAATCTTTTACGTTGACCTACTTTTCTCATCAAACCACGGTTGGAGGAGAAATCTTTTTTGTTGGATTGCAAATGTTTAGAGATCTCGGTGATCTCTTCTGTCAATAAAGCAATTTGTGCTTCAATTGAACCAGTGTTCTTGGTGTTGCCTCCGAATTCAGCAACGATGGACGATTTTTTTTCTTTTGTTACGCTTGACATCTCAATAATTTTTAATTCATCTCAAATTTTACATCTCGAAATTGGCTGCAAAGGTAATGAATTAATCCAAAATTCAAAGAAAAGTGAAGGTTTTTTAGCAGGCAGGCTTCACTGCATGTATTTGATTTTCAACGCATAGAGAATGGTAAAGAGTCCACCAGTAATCCCTGCAAAAAGAGCATAGGAAAAACCAAGGAAGTTTTCAGATCCAAAAACTAGCAAGGGTGCTATGACGGCTATGATTGTACCCAATAGATAAAAATGAAACCCTTTTTTTCTCAATCGAAGCATCCACCTGGCTCCCAAAAAAGTTAAAATGTTGGAAATCAGCATGAAAAAGCTATTATCTCGCAAGTTTCTTGATGTATTTGCGTTTGAGATATCCGACATGATCTCCTCTAGTTTTGGCTGCGCTGCAGGATCGGATTTAGTGATTTGATCAAATAAGGATTCCCATTGATCCATGTTTTTTAACATCGACTGGCTTACCGCATCAGGATTGGTAAGTCCAGATAAAGCTGTGAACATCATGTAGATACTGCCGAACATGGTCAAATAACACAGAATTTTAAGAAACCGGGAAACCTTTGCGGGGGAAGATGACTCTGGTGACATGATCATACGTTTAAAGTAACATTATCAATTACTTTTCCATTTTCTGTTTTCATCGTTCGCGCAGGGAATTTATTTATTACGAGATAATCATGAGTGGCCATAACCACCGCTGTACCAAAATCTTTTGCAATCTGTATAAGCAGGTTCATTATCTCTTCGGTTGTTTCTGGATCGAGGTTGCCTGTGGGCTCATCCGCAAGAATGAGTTTAGGGGAATTCAAAAGAGCACGTGCGATGTCTACCCGTTGTTGCTCCCCTCCGGATAACTCATACGGGAACTTGAATCCCTTTGTTTTTAGCCCTACCTTCCCCAGCACTTCATCTATTTTGCTTTCAATCTCTCTTTCGTTTGTCCACCCGGTTGCGCTCAAAACAAATTTTAAATTATCGTGTACATTTCTGTCTGTCAACAATTGGAAATCCTGAAAAACGATGCCGATATTTCTTCGTAGAAAAGGAACTGTCTTCCAAGTAAGATCTTTCAGATTAAATCCAGCAACACTGGCAGTGCCTTCTTTCAATGGCAATTCTCCGTATAATGTTTTCAGGAGACTGCTTTTTCCGGTTCCTGTTTTTCCAACCAAGTATACGAATTCACTTTTAGCTACATCAATATTCACATTACTCAGTATAAGAGAGTCGCCTTGATAGATATTGGCATTTTTTATTTCAAGAACTTTATCACTCATGTTATAGAATTATGACACAAAATTAAATATCTCCCCATTATGATGAATGTCCAATGATTTTTTATCATCCGCAACTACCCTACCAATGATTTGAGCATCAACGCCAAAGGATTTTGCGATGGAAATAATGGAAGCAGCTGCATTTTCATTCGTATAAATTTCCATTCTGCAGCCCATATTAAACACCTGAAACATTTCTTTGTAGTCCGCACCGCTTGCTTCTTTGATCAAATCAAAAATGGGTGGAATTTCAAATAAATTGTCTTTAACAATTTTAAAATTTCCCGGTAAATATTTCAAGCATTTTGTTTGTCCGCCTCCGCTGCAATGGATCAATCCATGTACATCATCATAATGTTGAGTCAGAACAGATTTGATAATGGGTGCAAAGGTACGCGTAGGACTCAATACCAATTTACCTGCACTGTTCACTTCAGCACCATTGATAAATATCGGATCATTTAAACGATGTTTCCCGATATAGACTACGTTTTTTGACAAGTGAGGGTCAAATGATTCTGGAAATTTTTCAGAATAGAAAGAAGAAAACATATCGTGACGTGCACTGGTGAGTCCGTTGCTTCCAATTCCGCTGTTGTAAGCTGACTCATAATTTGCTTGTCCGTAACTAGATAAACCTACAATTACATTACCACTTGTAATTTTTTGATTGGTAATCAATTTATTTTTCGGCCACCTGGCAGTCATGGTACCGTTCACGGCGACTGTCCTCACCACATCGCCAACATCAGCGGTTTCTCCACCCAGGTAATGAATGTGAATACCGTATTGTTCCATGCTGGAAAAAAAGGCTGCACTACCTTCAATAATTTGCTTGAGTACTTCACCAGGAATGAGTTGCTTATTCCGATCAATGGTAGAGTTGAAAATAATATTGTCGTGTATCCCGATGCAGAGCAAATCATCGAGGTTCATCACGATTGCGTCTTGGGCAATTCCTTTCCAAACCGATGCATCCCCAGTTTCCTTCCAATACATATAAGCAAGGATGCTCTTCGTACCAGCACCATCTGCATGCATCACATTTATATAGGCGGGATCACCTCCAAGAAAATCTTCGTATACTTTACAAAAGGCGTTTGGATAGAGTCCTTCATCAAGATTTTTGATCGCTTGATGCACTTCTTCTTTCTGGGCAGAAACACCTCTTTGGTTGTATAAACTCATTGGAATTTAGTAAAGGCAAAGCTACTGTAGATAAAACAAAATACAAGATTTTAAGATCATTGTTATCAACAAGCTGTTGATTGTAGCAATTCAAGTAATTTTGCAAATCGTATGCAGGTACATTTCCAAGTAGAGAAGCTTCCTTCCTTCAAAAATGCAGTGGTTACCATTGGTGCTTTTGACGGGGTTCATGCCGGTCATCAGTCAATTTTGAATGGCTTGAAAAAACAAGCCCAACGGGTAGATGGAGAAACTGTCGTCATTACTTTTCATCCTCATCCCAGAAGAATTCTTCATAACGCAGATGCTCCCTCCATGCTTACCAGTCTGGAAGAAAGAATCGAGCGTTTCCATTTGCTTGGAATTGATCATCTGGTAGTCGTTCCGTTTGATCACGTTTTTGCGGAATTGAGTGCAGAGGAGTATGTACATAAATTCCTTGCTGGATCTTTTCATCCAGCTATTATTGTAGTAGGATACGATCATCGTTTTGGAAAAGACAGAAAAGGAAATTTTCAGCTGTTGAAATCAATTTCGGCAGAATTGAACTTTGAAGTATTTGAAATTCCGGAGCAATTGCTGAACGAATCCAGCGTAAGTTCCACTTTAGTAAGAGAATATTTATTGAGTGGTCAGGTTGAAAAAGCAAATGAACTGCTGAGCTACAAATATCAAATGCATGGAGTTGTGATCGAGGGGGATAAACTGGGCAGGACACTTGGTTTCCCGACTGCCAATCTTTCGTTGATTGATAGTGATAAATTGATTCCCGCATCAGGTGTATATGCAGTTACAGTGCACTTGAATCAGAATGGTATTATTCGACATGAAAAGGGTATGATGAATATTGGATACAGACCAACCGTAAATGGAAAAGAAAGACGTATTGAAGTCCATATTTTCCAATTCGACGAAGACATCTATCATCAGCAGTTAAAAGTTTCATTGATCAACTATACCAGAAAGGAAATGAAATTTTCTGGTTTGGATGCACTGACAACTCAATTAAACCAAGATAGAACAGTAATTTCTCAATTACTTGCCGGCATTAATCCTGCAGAATAATTTTAGCCGCTAATTCTCTCATCAAAGAGGCGTCGGATGTATCGGCTTTACCAATACCGATACTTTTCAAATTATAATGATGCAGCAGTATCAATGCTTTTTCAATTTCAACGAAACTGTATAATTGAATGGCTTGTATATACTGCTTGGCAAAGAAACCTTTCAAACCCAGCAATGCTGCTATGGAATACTCATCGCGTGAACTGCTCGAAGCAGCCATGTACAACTTACTAAAGAATGAATAAAGTGTCGGCAGAACCAGTTGGATGGGAGCAACCTTTGGATTTGCCTCGAAATAATTTAAAATGTTGAGGGTTGAATTCGTATCTCTTCTTCCCAAGGCAGCCTGTAATTCAAAAATGTTAAACTCTTTACTTACACCCACGAAGCTCTCGATATCATCTTCTGTTATTTGTTTTCTGTTTTGCAAATTGACAGTCAACTTATCAACCTCGTTTTCCAATCGTTGCAGGTCATTGCCGATATGATCGACCAACATCTGTAGAGCCTTGGATTGTATATCCAATCCTTTTTGGTGAATCATTCTCTCTGTCCAATCAGGCAATTCGTTATCGTATAATTTTTTTGTTGTTAGAAGTACAGTTTTACTTTTCAATTGTTTCGCAAGCTTACTCCTGCCGTCAATCTTTTTTTCCTTGTGGCCAACAATGAAAACAGTAGTAGAAAGAGGGTGATCAATATAAGCTTCCAACTTTTCTACCTCTTTCATGTGTTGCGCCTCTTTTAGTATAACCACTTGACGCTCTGAAAACATGGGATATCTCTTACAGGCATTGACTACATCGTCCAGTTTTGTATCTCGACCATAAAAAATACTCAAATTAAAAGATGCTTCGCTCTCGTTTAAAATATGTTTCTCGGCATAGTCGATCAGCTGATCAATATAATACGACTCCTCACCTTCCAACCAATAAACGGGATGGTAGATGCCTTTTTTCCATTCTTGTATGATAAGCTCCGGATTCATAGAGAGAAGCACGTTCGAGTTCAAATTTCCTGCAAAAAAGCCATATTTTGATATTTTAACAGGCTGACTTTCCTCGAATAAAAAGAAATTTCCTTCCTTTGCTCCATAACCAGAAATTTATACTATGAGCAATTCATTTCCATCTGCAGTAGATAACTCAGGCGGACAAAAAACGAATAACAAGAATAATCTTGTCATCATTTTAGTAATTGCGTTGATCGCATCTTGGGCCTATTTCTTTTATGCCAGAAACGAAGCCAACAATGTTATTGCCATGAAAGATGCCGATTATGCAACATTAGACTCTACTAAAAATGTTGTTCAAAAAGAGTACGACGATGCAATGGTACGTTTGGAACAAATGACAGCTACCAATTCAAGCTTGGATAGTTTGGTAAAAAGCCGTGACGAAGAACTGAATGGTTTGAAAACTAAATTCAAAACATTGGTCAATAAACAAAACGCCACTTCTGCAGATTTGAACGCCGCCAAAAAACTTGTGGGTGAACTCAATGGGAAAATCGATGACTACATCAATGAAATTGCCCGCTTGCAGAAAGAAAACAAGCAATTGACAACCGATAAGGAAAACCTTACCTCAGAAAATAAAAACCTCTCTACAAATCTTGCCACAACAGAAGCTGCAAAGAAACAGGCTGAAAACAAAGTTGATGTTGGATCCACTTTAAATGCATCATCTTTCAGTATAAAAGCCATCAATGAGAAGTCTTCAGGCAAAGAAAGAGAAACAGCCTCTTCAAAAAGAGCGGACAAACTCAGAATAGCCTTTAACTTGGATGCCAATAGAATAACTGTTTCAGGTGCTAAACAATTATTTATTGTTGCAAAAGATCCAACCGGCAAAACCATCAAGGAGCAATCACTTGCCTCTGGAAGTTTATCCACCAGAGAAGATGGACAGGTAGAATACACCACAAGAGTGGATGTAGACTACAAACAAGGTGAATCCAAATATGTCAGTTTTGATTTGAGGCAGGCTGAGAAATATACAAAAGGATCTTACACGATCATTGTATACCAAAATGGTTTCAAAATTGGCGAAGGACTAGCAATTTTAAAATAACAATTTACATTACTATTTCATGTAAAGCCACTGAATACTCTTCAGTGGCTTTTTTATAATAACGCTCTGATCTGCGCCCTTCCCAAATGGATACTGTTTATTCCAACAGATTTTCGTCCCTCGTACTGAAAACTCAATTCTACAAATTTTGTCAAACGTTTTGTAACATCAATTGCCCAAACATTGTTGTTACCTGGACGCAATCCATCCAACATCATATACCCCACTGAAGTATTGTAATTCCCATCGAATTGGATATTGGATCTATTGTATTTTATATTAACAGCAGTATTGGAAACCAAATTGTATTTCCCCTCCAGTATAATTGAATGAATGGTTGCATGATCTTTGTTTAAATTGTTTTTTTGGTCTTTTTTATAACTGCCAGCCAATCGCCAAGAGGTTTTTTGAGTATAGATCAATTTGGGCTCATAGGAAAGAGTACGAATGTTATAATTCCTGTTAGAAAATAAAGGAGTTACCAATTGAAGTAAATTGGATCTGGTAGTGAAATCCATCGTTAGGGTTCGCTTAATATTGAGTCTTCCCTTCATACTCATCTCTCTAAAAAGTCGAGATTCGGGTCCGTAACTTAAGAATGCTTGAGAGGTGTTTTCTAAATAATTGAAATCGATTCCCCCGATTTGACTGTAGCGGTTAAATGAGATTGTTTGTGCAATAATTCTCTCGGCACTTACCAAACTGGAATCTAGTATGGAACGACCGAAAGGATTATAAATTCTACCGGATGATGCATATTTTTTTTCGTTTACTTGAAAAGTAGATTGTAAATAAAATTTTTTAATAACCCTTGAAAGAAAAGAGTTTGATAGTGCAATAACAGACGGATCAATGGTAAGATTGTAATTAAAGTTTAGGTAATTCGATTTCACATACTCTGTTGTAGGAGTATAGATTTTATAAAATCGAGCTTGGTCTCTAAATTTTGCTACTTCAAATTCATTCAATTGCTGAATACCATCGTTGTTGTAGTCGATCCAAGTGTATTCACCTTGGCCGACTGGAACCTCAAAAAATGAAAATGTTTTTCGTGGTTCTTGACCAGATCCCACTTCATACAGAGAATTGCCAGAGATAGCCCCTTTCCAATAGCGTGCAAAATATTCAATTCGCCCCAGTAAACTATTCTCTTTTTTTGAGGAGGTTGATTGCTGATAATATTCCAGATTCCTGAAATGGCCGCCAATTCTTACCTGATGATGTTCGTTCGACATCCACTCATAATTCAATGCATAGTTATTGCTTCTATCTGTTCGTTTCATCTCCTTACCCAGAGGCATCTCATCGGAACGGGAAAAGTACTTTAGACCCCACTTATTTTCTTTGTTTGGGTCAGAGGTAGTGAACACCTGAAAAGTTTCAAAAGAAAAACTATTCAGAGCAATGGAATCACTTTTTTTATCTCTGGCAACAGACGCCTCCTTGGAATAATTGATCCCAAAAGATTGATTTTTGAGGGCTGTCAATGTTTTTGAAATCTGAAGTGTCGGCCGAAAAAAACTACCTGTTTTATAAGGATCAGAAAATTGTGTTACAGAAAGAGCATTATTCAGTAACCAATTATTTTTCTGAATAGTTTGATCCAATCGATGTCTGTGAGCATCAAACGAACGATCGCGTAAATAATTAGAGTAACTATAGGTTAGATACGTCGATTCATTTTCTTCCAAGCCTATTGAAGCAGAGATGATTTTCTCCTCCGCAGATGACGGTAGTAAGTCAAGTCCCCAATCCCTCATAAATTCCACCGAACGCAATCTTTCAACCGGTTTAAAATTTGAGGATGCGTACTCCGCATTTATAAGTGAATGCAAACTGATTTGCTTGGACTTAGAAATTGGTTGTTTGTTGTCTAAAACTAATTTTACGCCTGCTCCAAGATCATTCTGCTTGTCTTTTGATGAAAATGTATTTACATCATATTTGCTAAGTGCCAAATCTGATTTGAAATGGGTAGTAGGATTAAATTTCCATTCTGATGACAGGCTGTAAATCTCTTGAGACTTTGGAGCTACCAACAGCACATCAGGCTCGTATCTTCCAAACTTTTTTCCAGAAACAGGATCCGGCGCAATCCATTTAAAAACTTTTCCGTTTAATTGCAGCGTTGAATCCAAGATATAATTTCCATTGCCTGGCCCTTTATCGTAAAAAGAGAGTGTATAGCCTTTAGAAAATTGTTTTTGATCATAAACGTATATGGTCTGAGGAGTACTGCTACCATATAGGGTGTCTACTTTTCGATATAGTATTTTATCCGTTGAGGAACTGTCAAACATGGCAGTAGAATAAAAGGCATTGGCGAGTTGATCTCCAACGGAAGAAAGCAATGATTTTTGGCCACTGCTCAGTGTTTGATTGATGGATGAATTCCTAGCATCGGTATTATTGAAATATCCGAAATGAATCGTTGCCTTTTTATTGATGGACACCTTGTTACTGAAATACAATTGAGAATTTAAGTAGTTTCTATCTGCATACTCAAACTCTACTTGTATTCTTTTATCTTTTGTGATCATTTGTTTCGGAGTGAAGGTAATTTCTGCCGTGTTGTAATTGATTACATAATCCTGGTCTTCGCCTCTTTGCAACATGATTCCATCAATAAACACCCTTTCCGTTCCTGCGAGAACTATAAAAAACAATTCCTGGTTCGCCCCTTTCAAACGATACGGTCCCTGATTTCCTTCAACGCCTTGAAAAATGTTGCGGGTAAATTTACCTTTGGCTACTGCGCCACTTACCGAAAGTTGATTAGTAACCCCACTATTGATTTGCTGTGTATTTTCAAAGTAGAGCCCTTGAAGTCGTTTATAAAAATTTAGAAAATATTGTTGCTGTTGTCGAAGATCAAAATCACCCAATTGCAACTTCCAATACTTTTTAGAAAATTGTATAGAAACCTTATCAATTTCATTTAAATTCTGTGTGGATCCATCTGGCTGGATGGGAAGATTATTGTCTGAAATAGCTGCCATCAAATAAATACTATCCGCCAGGTACCCACTAAGTTGTAAATTCAAACTCGAATTCAGCACAGCGTTTTGTTTATTTCCAAAAGCCAATGACCTACCAAGACTTCCTGCAGAATTGACCTTGCCAAAATCAACTGGTTTAACATTGTATTTATCTGATGAAATTTTTGTTGGCGAATTTCCAAAACGATAAAATATACTGTCAAACGAAAGCCTATTTTTTACTTGATGGGTTGAAAATGGAAATACCCTGTAAGTGACTTCAACTTTTTCTACTGCTGGCTTCTTGATCCAAATCAATTTGGATTGATCATATAAGATTTTGTAATCGGAAGATGAAATTGATTGGATATATAGAGAATTGGGGACAATCGAGAATGTATCTATTCGTGTAGTATCCCCAGAGATGTACACGAATTTCTTTCTGATATTTGAGAGTTGTTGAGAAAAAATAGGGCCACTGAAAAACAGGAGGCCCCATACAATCGTCACCCGTGGGTTCAACACATTTTTTATTTGATCAGTTTCATTGCAACTGGATCCCAGTTTACAATTTTTTTCTTTTCAAAACTTAGGTTACTTGCCAGTGCTGGTCCGGCCGCTCTTAGTCCAAAAGTTGGATCTTCTACTACTGTTCCTTTGGTACGGATAGCTTGAAAGAAATTAGCAAAATGATCTACACGTTCCTCGTATCCGACGGGGGCAGCGTATTTAATTTCCTCTGCAGGAAATGTTTTGCGATCTTCTTCAGAATACTTTTCGTTGTACCATTTAACATATGCTGCTCTCTGATCATCTGAAAAATTGGTATAGCTATCATATGTTCCAAGCGGAGCTGCTTTTGGAAGTTTTTGTTTTTTTAGGGTAAATCGGTTCCCCCCCCATTCAATGACTCCCTCTGATCCAACAATACGCGTTCTGTTGCTTCCACCTGAACCGTCAGCAAAATTCACGCGCAGTTGCATTTGAAAAGCAGCATGCTGATCGGTTTGAGGATAATCCATGATAGCAGCCAATACATCGGGTACATCCCTGCCGTCTTTCCAATAACTGAGCTGACCACTTGAAAAAATTCTGTTAGGTCCGTTTGAGTCCAATGCATGATGAACTGCTGATATCAAATGAATGAATAAATCACCCGCTACACCTGTGCCATAGTCCTTGTAATTTCTCCATCTAAAAAAGCGGGTAGGATCAAATGGGCGTTTAGGTGCATCGCCTAAAAATGTATCCCAGTCTACTGTTTCAGGTGAAGCATCGAGGGGTATAGCATATTGCCAGGCGCCGTTCGAGCTGAAACGATCGTTGATGGCTTCCACCAAATTGATTTCTCCAATATCGCCGGCTTTGATTCTTCTTTTGGCTTCTGCAAGGGTTACGCTGCTCACACCCTGTGAACCAACGATCATTACCATACCGGTTTCCTTCTGTGTTTTAATCACTGCATGTCCTTCGTCGAGGTGCTGAACCATTGGTTTCTCGCAATACACATGCTTACCTGCTTTCATAGCAGCAATTGAAATATGATCGTGCCAATGATCTGGAGTTGCAATGATTACTGCATCGATATCTTTTCGTTGGAGCAATTCTCTAAAATCCCTTGTTGTATACAAGTCTTTGCCATAGAGTTCTTTTGCGTGATCGAGATGACCCTGGTACAAATCGCACACTCCGGCAATTTCAACACCCGGAACTTTGAGTGCGGCTTTCATATCACCAAATCCCATAATTCCCATACCGATTCCCGCCACACGAATTTTATCATTGGCCATGTACCTTTTTTCGGGTTGAAGAATATGGATTTTTTCTTCGTCCATTGCAAACGCACCCATAGTGCCGCCTGTGAACAAAGCTGCTGTGCTACTTATCTGTCTTAAAAATTTTCGTCTGTTGGAGGATGACATAAAATTGTTTTAGAGTGGAAGTTTCTTAAAGTTAATAATTTGGGAACGGTATGACAAAAAAAATGCGCATCTATTGATGCGCATTTAATTATTTATTGGATCCTCGTTTTTATTATTCTGCAGATAGGCTGGAATGTAAAAACTCCCTGTTTAGTCTTGCTATGTTCAATACGGAAATTTCCTTAGGACATTCCGCTTCACAAGCATAAGTATTTGTACAGCTTCCAAATCCTTCTTTGTCCATTTGAGCAATCATATTGACAACGCGCTGCTTTTTTTCGGGTTCACCCTGAGGAAGAAGTGCAAGGTGCGATACTTTCGCAGAAACAAACAACATTGCAGAGGCATTTTTACATGCTGCTACGCACGCACCGCAACCAATACAGGCGGCAGCAGCAAATGCAGCATCTGCCTTATCTTTCTCAACTGGAATTGCATTTCCATCTACTGCATTACCAGTGTTAACAGAAACAAATCCACCAGTTTGAATAATACGATCAAAAGCGCTTCTGTTTACCATTAAGTCCTTGATAACAGGAAAAGCGTTTGCTCTGAAAGGTTCTACTGTGATCTCATCACCGTCTTTGAAAGCACGCATGTGCAACTGACATGTGGTAGTTCCTTTCCAGGGTCCATGCGGGCGGCCATCAATCACCATTGAGCACATGCCACAGATACCTTCACGGCAATCATGATCAAATGCAATGGGATCATCTCCCTTTGCAATCAAACGTTCGTTTAACACGTCAATCATTTCCAAAAAAGACATTTCCGAAGAAACATTTTCAACGTCGTATGTTTCGAAATGCCCTTGGTCATTTGTGTTTCGCTGGCGCCAAACTTTTAATTTCAAATTCATTGAATAATGCTGCATATATCAACAGGTTATCGGTGATTGATTATTTATAACTTCTTTGACTTGGTTTGACCACTTCGTATTGGAGTGGCTCTTTGTGTAATTGCCATCCGTCTTGCTTTAATTCCCAGGCAGCAACGTACATGAACTTTTCGTCGTCACGCAATGCTTCTCCATCAGGTGTTTGGTATTCTTCCCTGAAATGTCCGCCACAACTTTCATTGCGATCTAAGGCATCCAGACACATCAACTCTCCCAATTCAATGAAATCAGCTACCCTACCGGCTTTGTCGAGCTCTTGATTCATCTGATTGATTTCTCCGGGAATACGAACATCCGACCAAAATTCTTTTTTGAGCGCTCTCACCTCTTCAATGGCCTGTTTAAGACCCTCTTCGCTTCTTGCCATTCCACATTTATCCCATATAATTTTACCTAAGCGCTTGTGAAAACTTTCCACTGTTTGTTTTCCTTTGATAGACATCAATTTTTGAATCCGATCATTCGCACTTTTCTCTGCTTCAACAAAGGCAGGATGATCGGTGGGGATTGAATTCGTTCTGATTTCGTCTGCCAAGTAATTTCCAAGTGTGTATGGAATTACAAAGTATCCGTCGGCAAGGCCTTGCATCAAAGCGGAAGCTCCCAATCGGTTGGCGCCATGATCGCTGAAGTTTGCTTCGCCCAACGCATATAGTCCATCAACTGTGGTTTTCAACTCATAATCTACCCACAATCCACCCATGGTGTAATGCACGGCTGGATAAATACGCATCGGCACTTCGTATGGATTTTCTCCGGTAATCTTCTCGTACATGTTGAAGAGGTTACCGTATTTTTCTTTTACTACTTCTTTGCCTAATTCGGTGATAACCTCAGAAGATACATTGCCTAAATTTCTTTTGCTCACTTCTGCTTTTCCATAGCGTTGAATTGCTGCAGCATAATCAAGATATACGGCTTGTTTGGAAGTACCTACTCCATAGCCTGCATCACAGCGTTCTTTAGCAGCACGCGATGCAACGTCGCGGGGAACAAGGTTTCCGAAAGCGGGATACCTTCTTTCCAAGTAATAGTCGCGTTCTTCTTCAGGGATTTCATTGGGTGGACGGTTATCACCTTGTTTTGCAGGCACCCATATTCTTCCATCGTTTCGAAGTGACTCCGACATCAATGTTAGTTTAGATTGGTGGTCGCCTGAAACCGGAATACAGGTTGGATGTATCTGAGTGAAACAAGGATTTGCGAAGTATGCACCTTTTTTGTGTGCTTTCCAAGCAGCTGTTACGTTCGATCCCATCGCATTCGTAGATAGATAGAAAACATTCCCATATCCACCTGTACATAGTAATACAGCATGCCCAAAATGTCTTTCTAATTCACCTGTTACCAAATTCCTGGCAATGATTCCTCGAGCTTTACCATCGATAATCACCAATTCAACCATTTCATGACGAGCAAACATTTCTACTGTACCCAATGCTACTTGTCTTTCCAAAGCCTGGTAGGCACCAATCAACAATTGTTGACCAGTTTGTCCGGCAGCATAAAAAGTACGCTGTACCTGGGTTCCACCAAAAGAACGATTGCTCAATAAACCACCGTATTCTCTTGCGAAGGGAACACCTTGTGCCACACATTGATCAATGATATTGGTACTGACTTCCGCCAAACGATGCACATTGGCTTCTCTGGCTCTGTAGTCGCCACCTTTGATAGTGTCGTAAAAAAGACGGTACGTTGAATCGCCGTCGTTTTGATAATTTTTTGCTGCATTGATTCCACCCTGGGCTGCGATAGAGTGAGCACGACGGGGAGAATCCTGAAAGCAAAATGCTTTTACTTTATAACCCATTTCACCCAAACTGGCAGCAGCAGAAGAGCCTGCCAATCCTGTTCCGACCACAATAATCTCGAGTTTACGTTTGTTGGCTGGATTCACCAATTTCACAGAACCCTTGTATTGGGTCCATTTATCTGAAAGAGCGCCAGAAGGGATTTTAGCATCAAGCATGGTATGTTGATTTATAAAATTTTAGAATAACAATGATATACTGCCAGTGTTTATTTGCCATCCAAAATGCACGAACAAGGGCATCATGGCAAAAATCGCAGGTATGATGATGGAGAAAGCAACTCCCACGGACTTGATCATCGGGAAGTAATTTTTTGAAGTAATACCC
The DNA here is from genome assembly GCA_030832645.1 of Chitinophagales bacterium. GTDB lineage: Bacteria > Bacteroidota > Bacteroidia > Chitinophagales > Chitinophagaceae > Pollutibacter. The sequence continues at coordinate 31,445 of JAURIR010000012.1, forward strand.
AATGTTTGGGCAGCACTTTGAACTCCGTGAAGCAAATGCCACGATAAAGAAAAGCAACCCAAGAGGTACACTACTATTACCCAGGGGACTGCAAAAATGTCCTGCATTTGTGCATAAAGATTATGATAGGATTTTCCATCGTACTCCACTTCTGTGAGTCCACCAAAACGTGAAGGCACCCAAAAATGTACAAGGTGTAAGACGAGAAACAATAGAATCAAGGTGCCCAATAGCGCCATGGAACGAGAATACCATTTGGAAGTTTTGTTTCCAGCGCTAACTGCATAACGACTTTTTCTTGTTGCTCTGTTTTGCAACTCTAATTTATATCCTTGAAGGATATGCAAAATGAAACCGAGGAATAGTCCGATTTCCATGATGCGAATGAGAATATTACTTCCCATAAAATGTGCAGCACGGTTAAAATTTTCTTCGGCATTGGTAAACAGTACATTTGCATTGATATAGCAGTGAACCAAGAGGAATACCACAAGAAAAATTCCTGTCAATGCCATGACCAGTTTTTTTCCGATAGAAGAAGTGAAAAGTTGACTCCAATTCATAGACGGGGTTTTCAAAAATTTGATGGTGCAAAGTTACATCACAATCTTTATTTATTTGTCTAATCGTTTGATCAGCAGATTGTCAATTTTGGTGAACAAATTGGAAGGTGTATAGGGCCTCCAATCAACAAAATCCAGCAGTTCAATATAGTGATGCAGCTTTGTCCTTTTAAAATCATGCATGGATTGAGCTGGCAGCCCCAACAATACGATCCATCCCCCTTTTTCTGCTACATCCTCGTACCATTCTTCGTAATAACATTCATCGCTGCTGTGAAAATTCAATACATTTTCGCCAATCAGAATAAACTTACTGATGCCTTGTGCTAAAAGCTTGTCAATCACTTCTCTTTTCAGGGTCATGATATCGTTTTCGATAGCATCGTTCCACTCACCGATCAATTCAATGATTGTATACCCCACTTCATAGTCCGAAAACAGAATTTTAAGGTACAAGGTCTGGGATCCAAAATCATCCCATTGAGGATGGATGTAGTAATTGTAGACAGTTTGAGAAAATTCAAACTCAGAATAGGTTCTACCAAAAAATGGTGATCGCTTATCTTCTTCGGCCATGTATAGATGCCGCCAGTTGTAATATGGTTCTATTTCATGCATCTTACCCTCACTGCCTCGCTTCCATTGCTTTTTTTACAGATCCATGTTTTAACAAGATTTTCTTGGATTCTTCGAAAGACGAAAGATTCAATTTTTCCATTAACATCAGCGTACCGCGTTGAATCAATTTCTCGTTCGTCAACTGCATGTTTACCATCTTGTTGTCTTCTACTCTGCCTAATTGAATCATGGTCGCAGTTGAAATCATGTTCAATATCAATTTCTGTGCAGTACCGCTTTTCATTCTGGTACTTCCAGTAACAAATTCTGGTCCTACTTCCACTTCGATCGGAAAATCAGCTTCTTTGGAGATTTCTGCGTGAAAATTGCAAGAAATTGATCCTGTTGTAATACCATTTTCCCTGCATTTTTTCAATCCTCCAAAAACATAAGGTGTAGATCCGCTTGCAGCAATACCAATAACAACATCGTTTTCATTGATTCCGTATTCGTTCAAGTCCTTCCATGCCTGGTGAATATCATCTTCTGCAAATTCAACTGCATCAAACATGGCATTTCGTCCTCCTGCGATGAGTCCAATAACCAATCCATGGGGAACACCGTATGTAGGTGGACATTCAGATGCGTCTACTACTCCCAAGCGACCGCTGGTTCCAGCTCCGATGTAGAATAACCTTCCTCCAGATAACATTTTATCTACAATTGCCTCTACAAGCAGCTTGATCTGAGGGATGGCTTTGGATACTGCCAATGGAACAGTTTGATCTTCTCTGTTAATGAGAGAAACAATTTCCTCTACACTCATTTTTTCCAAATGGTGATAGAGTGATTCCTGTTCTGTACTTTTATTTTTTGCGGTTTCCACTTGTATGTTGATGAAAGGTTGACAATCCTTCGATAGGATCTCTTAAAATTGATCCTAGCTTAAATCCATACATATCACAAAGTTCGGCAATTTTATCTTTGAAGTGGTAGGCTATTCCTCCCACAAAATGTAGTGGGAGTTTCCCCACCTGAAGATAGCCAGCTAAATGTGTTCCGAAAAACTCTCTTAATCCATCCTCTATGATATTTTCGATGATATAATGCCCCCGGTGTATCGATAAAAAAACCGCAAATTTGGCCAGATAACGGTTAGGGAAAGCTTCTTTGTATACATGATGCAGAATACTTTCTTTGTCCGTTTGAAATGTTTTAAAAAAAGATTTTTCCAACAAGGGGTCAAATTTCTTGTACAAAAAATGTTGCACCACCACTTTACCAAAATACGCCCCACTGGCCTCATCACCGAGCACGTATCCCAATCCGGGAGAATTGGAAACGATTTTCGTGCCATTGAAATAACACGAATTAGAACCAGTACCCAATATGCATGCGATGCCAGGCTTTTTGCCACATGTTGCAAGTGCCGCACCCATAAGATCGTGGGTAACATGAACATTTGCATCGGAGAAAACAGCGGAAAGCGCCTTGATTACAAAGGCTGCTTTTGCCTTGGTTTTACAACCAGTACCGTAGTAAAATATTTCAGCAATTGATTTTTTACGAATGGAAGGAGGCAATTCCTTTAAGAGTAATTGATGAATTTGATCTTGCGTCATCAAATAAGGACTTATTCCAGATGTATAGAAGGTTTTAGATTTCTTCCCGTCCAGGAGTCGCCAGGCCGTCTTTGTGGCTCCACTGTCTGCAATTAATTTTAATGTAGTCATATCTCAAATGAATTCAGCAACTTTGCACAGTTCAATTAGCTTTCAACGTATGAATAAGAATAAAATAAGTGTATTCCTCCCCATATTTTTTTCAGTAGCTGTAATACTGGGCATGCTGATTGGATACAAATTACACAGCAATATGCCAACTACGAAAAGTTTTTTTGGCAATGCTTCCAGTAGCACAGTAAATGAAATTCTCCAATTGGTTAAGCAACGATACGTAGATACGGTTGACAGTAAAGCATTGTCGAATTCTGCAGTTGCTTCCATGCTTGAAAAATTAGACCCCCACTCCATTTATATACCCTCTCAAGATGTAAATGAAATCAACGAAGACTTGGAAGGAAACTTTCAGGGCATTGGCATTGAGTTCAATGTTATGAACGACACAGTGAACGTGTTCAATATCATCAAAGGGGGTCCTTCGCAAGCTGCAGGACTAGAAATCGGTGATAAGATTTTAAAAGTAGACGACCGAAATGCAGTAGGATTGAAAGATTCCGATCAATTTAAAAAATGGGTAAAAGGTCCACAGGGAACCAGTGTTACATTGACTATTCTCAGAGGTGATAAAAGTTTTACGAAAAAAATCATGCGTGATTATGTTCCTGTTACATCCCTGGATGCCTACTACATGATCGATAAAAACAAAGGATATATTAGATTGAACAGATTTTCTAATAATACGTACAAAGAATTCATAGAGGCGCTTGAATATTTAAAGTCAAAAGGCATGAATAACCTGGTCTTGGATTTAAGAGACAATGGTGGCGGTATATTGGAAGAGGCGGTTGATATCATTGATGAATTGGTTGGAGGAGATCAATTGCTCGTTTATACGGAAGGAATAAACAGTCCAAAAAAAGAATACAAAGCAAAAAGAAAAGGAATATTTGAGGATGGAAAAATTGTTATTATCCTCAACGAGGGATCAGCTTCTGCTAGTGAGGTTATAGCTGGCGCACTGCAGGATCTTGATAGGGCTGTAATAGTGGGAAGAAGAAGTTTTGGAAAGGGACTTGTGCAAGAACAATTCACTTTGTCGGATGGAGCTGCATTGCGGCTCACTACAGCCAGGTATTATACTCCTTTAGGAAGAAGCATTCAAAAACCATACGACAAAGGAGTCGATCAATATGCAATGGAAGTGATGGAAAGGTATCACAACACACAATCACAATCCATTGATAGCCTCAGTATAGAAAAAAGACGATTTGTTACAACCAAAAAGGGAAAGAAACTATACGGAGGAGGGGGCATTACGCCTGATCAATTTGTTCCGCTTGAACAATATGCGATAGACTCAAACTTGAATATTTTTTTCAGATTGAACATGTTGAATAATTTCTCTTATTTGTATTATCTACAGCACCAGAAGGCAATTAAAGACTATCCGTCTTTCCAGCAGTTTTATACTTCCTTTCAAGTAGAAGAATCAAGTATTGCACAACTAATAAAGGAAGCAGAAAAACTTTCTTCCAAGAAAATTATATTAAACAAAGAACAGGTAAACTTTTTAAAAGAGAGAATCAGGGCGTTGATTGCAAGGTTTGTTTGGAATCAAACTGGATTCTACTACGTCATCAACGGAACAGATAAAACATATATCAAAGCAGCTGGAATACTCAATTGATATCTCTCTTGTAGATGTATATCTGTGAACTGCATGTACCGGACTGAAATATTGCTTGAATATTTGATACCAATCCTATAAACAAGGCTACAAGCGGGTTGGATTTACCCTGCTTATATTTTTCACTCAATAAGGCAACATAAAAAGAATCAAACCACATTGGTTTAATAGCCTTTCGGTTAAATCCATGTTTACTTAACAGTATATCAATGGTTACAGGATCAAAATGATAAAGATGTCGAGGTACATCATAGGCTGCCCAATATGCCTGGTAGTATTTTGCATCCCACGAAAAATGATTCGGAACAGCAATAACTAAAATTCCATGTTTTTTTAATATTCGTTTGAATTGTTCAATGGTTGCATGAAGATCGTGAACATGCTCCAATACATGCCAGAGCGTTATTACATCGAATGCAGTATTCGGTAATTCAGCTAATTCATGAGGGGCATAGATCTGTTTGCCTGTCAAATCAGAAGCTCGTTTCATGGCAATTTCATCGGGTTCAATGCCAGTAACTTCCCATCCGGTGTGCTGAGCATGCTGCAGGAATGCTCCCGTACCACAACCATAATCAAGCAGGTTACCACTTTGCAAACCGGTGTACTTTTTAAGCAATTGGATTTTTTGAAGGATGGTAAAATTTCTGACCAGTTGATATACTTTATTCATCCATCCTTTACTGCTATCCGTATGCGATATGTATTCATTCGATTTATAATACTTTCCAATTGCATCTTTCCCGGGAGGATCCTTGGTGAAAATAAATGCACATTCACTACATCGATTCAGCTCGAAATAATTAGTGGAAACAGTAAAATCCTTTACGCGCAAATAGAATTGACTGGAATCAGAGGAACAAACAGGACATACCATAGAGAACTAGTTTTTCAACACATACGTGCTCGCAGCATCCTTTGGATGTATGCGGTCCTGTCTTGGTTCCAAAACAGAAAAGTTACCTGACATGAATCTTGCAACTAACAAACCAACAAAAAGAACTAAAAATACCAAAGAAGCAATTTTCCATTCAGACAGAAACTTTCTTCTTTTTTGCTCTTCAAAATAAGTATGCAATTCTTCTGACGTTTGAATTTTGTCTCCAGTTAAAACATCGTGACTGAACTGATCTCGTATGACGTGTTCGTATTTAACTTCCTCCAGGAAAGCCAGTTGGTTCTCAGAAGGAGTAAATTGAACAACCTTGTTTTCGTTGGTAGTAAATTTTCCAATTCCTTCCCATTCCAGTTTACCATGATTTTCTAGCTGAGCATGCATTTCGTCTGCAAAACCCGAAAGCAATTCGTGTAACTGTTCATTGGAAATTTGTAACTTTTTAGTCAAATACTGTAACATCGATTCATCTGGAGCTGTCAAGTTGTTCTCAAAACGAAATCGGTACAAAGGAGGATAAAAGAGTTTATTGGCAAAATCATTGGTAGATGGAATTCTAACGACCGTCAACACGCCTAATCCTGGCAGGTTGACTTTACCATGCAATGAAAAATATTTAGATAACCATTTTGACAATTCGGCCTGCATGTTCAATTCTTTTTGGGTTTTCCCATTACATACTTCACACCTCCCCTAAAATTAAAACCATACGCTGTGTATTGGTTCCAACGCTGGTACTGAATATTCGCAATATTATTCAAATCGATCCAAAAACCCCATTTTTCATTCAATTTATAGTTAAAATCAAGGTTCAAATCAGCAGCACCCTTCATTTTTAAAAGAGAAGTTGACATTTTGTTTTTTGCATACGATCCAGCCCATATCTGGGAATTAAACACCACTGATAACTTTTTTATTGGGTTCCACTTACCCCCAAGTATCATTTCAAAAGGCAACATTCCGAATGGTTTTTCGTAATCAATTTGCTTTTGAAAATGAATCCACTTGAGTGCAGAAGTCCATTCCAGCTCATCACTCATTTTATAGCTAATCTCTGATTTTAGCTCGATTGTCTTAAGAGAAGATTCATATGATACATTAAAGTCTTTTCCAGAAAATCCACTATTAAAAAAAAGAGGAAGACCCTGATGATCAACATACGCTGCCTCCAACTTGAATTGAAGTCCCCGCGAAGTATATACATTAAAGCCAGTAAAAAAAACATGGTTTTGATAAATGGGTGTATTTGAACTAGGCCGAATGAAAGGATTGATTTCAAAAAGTTTTTTAAACGAATTGATTTCAAATGTATTCCTGTATCCTCCTGTTAGCAGCAAGTTTTGTTCCTTTAGTTTGTAACTAAGTTCAATGTTAGGAACTACCTGAAAATCATTTTTAACAACTGTCGGCTGCATATTGGCATTCAACGCAAATTTATTCAGCTGCACACCAGCACCAATGGGCACTTGAAGTAAAGTTGCATTAACAGCTGATAAAGTTGATTCTTTGGTATTCACCCATTCAAATCCCGGATTTGCATAGAAATGAACCTTTTTCTTCCATTTGAATTCTATGGGCATTCCTACTACTAAGTCGGTGGTAGTGAATCGGTAGTTGGTGGTAGTATAGTCGAGCCTTAGAGTAGGTTTAGTAGCAAATTTCCCCTCCTCTCCAGCAACATTCACCAA
>JAURIR010000130.1 GCA_030832645.1 Chitinophagales bacterium
TGCAGTAAGCTGAATCTTAAAGGCTTCTCCAGGTTTCAGTGTAATTACATTCCAATTTTTGAATTTTGCAGTATGAGCAGAAAATACATTTTCATCGGTGATGATGACTGCATTTTTTTTATCTACCAAACTAGACAACTGCTTGAAGGTTGAATCAAGGTAAACATCAACTGCTGCACTGGAAAAGGTATAGCGAATCTTCTTCATTGATTAATCGTTCATGATCTTATTCTGCCTGTTGATGCTTTCCATGTGAATAGCATCCATGTATTTCAATACAAACTCATCACTCAATCCAAGGTTATTCCCTTTTTTGGTTGCTTTTTCAAGAATTTCGTTCCACCTGGATGTTTGCAAAATGGTAACGTTATTATTTTTCTTATAGGTACCAATTTTTTCTGCTATGTTCATGCGCTGTCCAATCAATTGCATCAATTCATCGTCGATATGATTGATCTGCTCTCTCAATTTATCCAAAGCAGCATGGAAAGAGGGCGATGGCGCACTCTCTTTTCTCCATATGATAGCATCCAACATTTCTGCCAATACTTCGGGGGTAATCTGTTGTTTGGCATCGCTCCAGGCATTGTCCGGATCTACATGACTTTCAATCATCAATCCATCAAATTCCAGGTCAATTGCTTTTTGAGCAGTTGTTTGGAGAATATCTCTTCTTCCGCAAATATGAGAAGGATCGTTGATAATAGGAAGTTCGGGCAGTCGACGTTTCATTTCAATCGCCAAGTGCCACATCGGAGCATTTCTGAATTCGGTATTACCATATGCAGAGAATCCGCGATGAATCAAACCAACTTGCTTGATTCCTGCACGTGAAATACGCTCAACCGCACCTTGCCATAATTCAAGATCGGGATTGATTGGATTCTTTATAAGTACAGGTACGTCGACTCCTCTGAGTGCATCAGCCACCTCTTGCACGCTGAAGGGGTTAACGGTTGTTCTCGCTCCAACCCACAACACATCTACATCAAAAGTCAAGGCATCTTCCACTTGCTTACCTGTTGCCACTTCAACGGTAGTGGGCAATCCAGTTATCTTTTTAGCTTGCTGCAACCAGGGTAATCCTTTGGCACCAACTCCTTCAAACATACCAGGCTTCGTTCTTGGCTTCCATATACCTGCGCGCAGCATATCAACTTTTCCTGTCTTGGCCAATCGTTTTGCTGTTTCGACCAATTGCTCTTCGGTTTCAGCACTGCATGGACCTGAAATGATTAGGGGGCGCTTTGACCAAGCGGCTTGTGTAGCTGATTGTTTTGTTTCTTGACTCGTTTCCATTTTATAAAATTAATAATTTAAAAAGTGTGTATATTATTGAATGATTCTACGAATTTGGTTTGCCTGCGACATCAATTCTTTCAAGTAATCCCAGTTTTCTTTCTCCAGACAAGATTTGAATTTTCTCAACTGACTGATATGCTCGTTCAATACATCCAAAACATTGTCTTTGTTTTGCATGAAAATTGGAGCCCACATATCCGGATTACTCTTTGCAAGACGAACAGTACTTTCAAAACCGGCACTTGCCATTTCAAAAATGGCTTTGTCCTCTCGTTCTTTTTCCAACACTGTATTGGCCAAAGCAAAGGAGGTGATATGTGATATATGACTCACATACGCTGCATGCAAATCATGGTCTATTGCATTCATTTCAATGATATGCATGTTCAGTTTCGTGTAGAGTTCTTTTGCATAATCAACAGCATATGCATCGCTGTTTTCGGTATCACAGAGTATAACCGCTTTGTTCTCAAAAGCTCCATCTACTGCGGCAGATGGACCGCTGTATTCGGTACCCCACATGGGGTGGCTTGCCACAAATCGTCCACGCTTGGGATGATTCTTTACCGCTTCTGTCAATATACTTTTAGTTGAACCCATATCGATTACGATTTGGTTGTTGACCATATCCAAAACTGTTGGTAAAAGCTTGACCAATGCATTCATTGGAACAGCAAGTACAATAGCATCAGCATGTTGAACAGCATCCTCTAGGGACTGGATCTCGTCTACCAACTTCAAGGCAACAGCTTCTGTTGAGTGAGTTGCATTATTATCCACTCCAATGATGTGTGAGGCAATCCCTTTTTTTCGGCACTGCAAAGCAAGGGAACCTCCAATCAAACCAACTCCAACAATAGCGATATTTTTCATACGATTTTACTTATTGGCTAGTCCTGCATTTTTAATTCTATCAATTGCTTCCTGTAATACCTCTCTCTTACTGCATAAACTTACTCTTACATAAGATTCTCCAGCAGTACCGAAAATTCCTCCAGGCGTAATAAATACCTTGGCCTTGTTTAAAATCTCATCACTGAACTCAAATCCGTTTTTGCATCCGGAAGGAATTTTGGCCCATACAAACATACCAACTTGATCTTTTGAAAATTTACATCCGAGAAGTTCAAGCAATTCATTTGCCTGCTCTTTTCT
>JAURIR010000131.1 GCA_030832645.1 Chitinophagales bacterium
TTTTTAATACTTGACGAACCCACCAATGATCTTGATCTCCCTACGCTTTCTGTATTGGAAAACTTTCTAGTGGATTTCCCCGGCTGCTTACTGATTATCAGTCACGACCGCTATTTCATGGATAGAATTGTAGATCACCTCTTTGTTTTTGAAGGAGAAGGAAACATAACCGACTTCCCAGGTAATTATGCTTCTTACAGAGAAGAAAAAGAAAATAACACACTTCAAACCTCAGAAACAAAAAAAGATCCTGCACCAGTTTCAGTTGAGAATAGCACACAACAGAAGAAAGTGGGTTTTAAAGAAAAAAGAGAATTTGAAGTCCTCACCAATGAATTGGAGAAACTCAACAAAGAAAAAGAGGAAATAACTGCTCTGCTTTCGACAGGAAATTTAGTATACCCTGAACTGGAAAAAATATCCTCGCGATTTGATCAAGTAGCCCAATTAATAAATGAAAAAGAATTGAGGTGGCTAGAACTAAGCGAGATCGTCTAATGGGAGGCTCTTTTCAATCGATCATTGATTGCACGCCCGACACCAACTTCTGGAACATACTCTGATAAAATTATATCTAGATCCTGTTGATCCAATTCTCTCATGGCACTGAATAATCTGGATGCAGCCTCCGCCAACTCTCCTTTCTTGGATAAAACTATTTGATAAAAACCTCCTTCATAGTTGTTAGAGAATGAAAGAATACCAATTCTTTTACCAGTATATTGATTGATCAATTCGCTGATATCTCCAATTACAAGTGGCGTCTGTGTTGAATAATGCGACCTCAATTGACCTGGTGTTTGAGGAGCATCGTGCGTAATAGAAATTTTTACAGCCTTGCCCAATACCTCTTCAATTTGCTCTGACGAGATGCCGCCTAACCGATGGACGATGGTCTCACCATTATCAAATCCAACAATGGTGGATTCAATCCCAACAGTTGATTCACCCCCATCGAGTATGTATGGAATTTTACCATTCAATCCATCGTATACATGTTGAGCAGAAACAGGACTGACATATCCCGAAGGGTTGGCGCTGGGAGCTGCCAAAGGAAAATCCAATGAAGACAATAATTTCAACGTGAGAGGGTGGTTGGGTATTCGTATGGCAACTTTTTTACTTCCTGCAGTTGTAATATCTGGAATAAGGTCGCTTTTTTCAAGCAAGTAAGTAAGTGGGCCAGGGGAAAAGGCTTTCAATAATTTTGAACAATCATCCGTCAACTCAACAACATACTTTTTTAGCTGATCGACATCGGCCACATGTACAATCAATGGATTGAATTGCGGACGATTTTTTGCATCGTAAATTTTCGCTACTGCAGCAGCATCCAACGCATTACCTGCTAACCCATACACCGTTTCAGTGGGGATAGCAACCAGCTCTCCTTTATCGAGCAGCTTACCTGCCTTGATATAATCTTTACCTATTTCGGTTTGGTACATAAAAAAAATGCCGCGACAATTGTCACGGCAAAGTTATTGTTTGAAAGGGTTGAATTAAACCTTTGACTTCTCTTTCTTTTCCGGAAGTTGCTTGATAGTGAACGTGATTTTTTGGTTTTCCTTGTCCAAATCTGCAATCATCACATCCCCTTCTTTGATACTCATATTCAGAATTTCTTCTGCCAATGGATCTTCCAAGTATTTTTGAATGGCCCTGTGAAGTGGTCTGGCACCGAATTGTTGGTCGTATCCTTTTTCAGCGATAAACTCTTTTGCCTCACTGGTCAACTCAAGCGTAAATCCTAGGTTAATTAGACGTTTTAACACTCCTTTCATGAGTATGTCAATGATCTCGAAGATATGTTCCTTCTCAAGAGAGTTGAATATAATAACGTCGTCTACCCTGTTTAAAAATTCTGGAGAGAAGGTGCGTTTCAAAGCTTTTTCAATAACCGCTTTGTTTGCTTCTTCTGCATTGGCCTGGCGAGCAGATGTAGCAAATCCTACTCCTTCACCAAAGTCTTTCAATTGACGGACACCAATGTTGGAAGTCATGATGATCAATGTGTTCTTGAAATCAACTTTTCTTCCAAGTCCGTCTGTCAATTGCCCATCGTCCAATACCTGCAACAAAATGTTATAGATATCAGGATGTGCTTTTTCGATTTCGTCTAATAGGATGACAGAATATGGTTTTCTTCTCACGCGCTCGGTAAGCTGTCCGCCTTCTTCATAACCAACATAACCGGGAGGAGCACCGATCAAACGACTTACAGTAAACTTCTCCATATATTCACTCATATCGATACGAACGAGTTCAATACCTAGAATGTAAGCAAGTTGGCGAGCTACTTCTGTTTTTCCAACACCTGTTGGTCCGCTAAAAAGAAAGTTACCTATAGGCTTGTTTGGAACGCCCAATCCACTTCTTGTCATTTTTATAGCGCTAGCTAAATTTTCAATGGCTTTATCTTGGCCAAAGATAACTGCTTTAAGATCACGCTCTA
>JAURIR010000132.1 GCA_030832645.1 Chitinophagales bacterium
TCCAGCCACGGGTAGAAAATTTGACCAAGGTATCATCCAAGGGGTTAATGGCGAATTCCAGTCAAAGGGTCTTCCCTCGCCCCAAGATTGGATACTGGTTTTAGAACGAGCAGATGCTAAACAATAGTCAATGCTACCTCTCAAATTCTATTATTTGAGTTTTATCATTTCGCTTCCTGCTAAGAGAAACGCACCTGTGCCAAAATTTTGCCAACTTTCAGCATTTGCTGGCATTGGATTGGCTCCAATATTTTGAACCCATCCAATTTTTCCATTCTCTTTTTGACAACCCACTATTCCTTTCCAGGCTTTCAAAACAACTGGTTTAAAAATTGACTTATCCAACAAATTATTGTTAATACCCCATGCCAATGCAAATGTGTAAAATCCACTTCCACTAACCTCGCCATGGCTAAAAGATTCGGGGCAAAGCAAACTTGTACGCCATAATCCATCTTCAGGTTGCAGTTCTTTGATTTTCAAAGCCATCTGCCTAAAAAGATTTTCATAGAAAACCCTATTTTGATAACGTTTGGGCATATCTGCTAAAATCAATGCCAATCCAGCCAAAATCCAGCCGTTCCCTCTGCTCCAAAATACCTTTCTACCGTTTGGTTCTTTTATATCAGAAACATTCCCCTTCCATAAAAATCTCATATCTCTTGAAACATTTTATACTTGGCATACATAAGAATAAATTCTTGAATTTCTTATTGATCTGATTTCAACAATATTTCAGAAGTTTTTGGCCTTGATAAAAGGATCATCAGGGCAAAGTTTTTCAGATTGATATTTTTTTGCGGTTGCTTCACACTGTTGACGGAGTTTTGAAAGTAGCTTTGCATACTTAACATTAGACGCAAGATTGTTTTTCTCCAGCGGGTCATTTTTTAAATCATAAAGTTCCTCCGGAGCATCGATAAGCCGATAACGAAAATATTTCCATCTTTCTGTCCTGATGGCTTCACTGGAAGGAATATCAGGATTTTCCCATAAATGCTCTATCAAGATCGCATTGCGGTTCAATTGGGCTTTATTGTTTACCATCAAAGGAGTAAGGCTTTTACCTTGATAGTTTTTAGGAGCAGTTACGCCTGCCATGTCCATCATTGTCTTTGTGATATCAATATTCAGCACCATTTCATCAACGCTAGAAGACTTTTTTACCCTGGGGTCATAAATGATCAATGGTATTCTGATCGATACATCATACATTAGCCATTTATCCGCCAGTTGGCGATCACCCAAAAAATATCCGTTGTCGCCCATTACAACGATAATGGTATTGTCATCCATTCCCTTTTCTTTCAATTGTTGTCTGATCTGACCTATTTCATTGTCGACTTCAGTAATCATGCGGTAATAGCCCTTTACCATTTGCTGGTATTTCTCAGGTGTATCAAACCTCCATTTCCACCTTACCCTGTTGAATCCTTCCTTCACTTCTTTGGGCAATTTGTTGAAGTACGCATCTTCACCCAACAGAGGATCGGGGATCTTTACATTGGCATAAAGGTCAGCGTATTTATCCTGCCAATAATATTGCTCTACAGAATTATCGTGTCCATGTGGCGCACTGAAAGAGAGGGAAAGACAAAAAGGTTTATCGGCCGGAGCATTCTTGATGAATTCCTGGGCCTGATGACCTGTATACCTGGTAAGGTGAACGGTATCTTTTCCAATTTTTTTATAAAAATATCCCCGACGATCCGGACTTCCTCCCCTATCATAAAAATCGCTTTGGTCAAAATATTGATTGGCGGAATCAATGATTACACCCAGCTTTCCAAAGAAACCAACATGATACCCACTCTCCTTTAAAAGTTTAGGGTAGATGATATCCGCATAAGGTTGCTTCAGTCTGGGTTTTTGAAATGTATACCCGTGGGTGCGTTCATACAAACCCGTTAAAATTGAAGCACGGCTCGCAGCACAAATAGGAGTGGTGGAGAATGCATTTTTAAAATAAGTACCGGACTTGGCCAATGCATCCATCTCTGGTGTTTGTACAATTGAATTTCCCGCTACACCTAGTGCATCCCAGCGTTGATCGTCGGTAAGGATGAAGATGATGTTGGGTTTTTTATTTTGACATAATACAGTTGTACTGATCAGAAAAACACAGCAGAATAAATAGTAAGATTGCTTGATACAATTCATTTTTTTGATTTATCTAAAGATTGTTCAACATTCAAGATTGCTAAATACTCCGCTTTTTCAATTCTTCTACGGCATGATTGGCTGCCCGCGCTGTCAATGCCATATAGGTGAGCGAAGGGTTTACACAGGAAGATGATGCCATTGCAGCGCCATCTGTGACAAAGACATTTTTGCAATCATGCAGTTGATTGAATTTATTCAACACTGATGTCTTGGGATCCTTGCCCATTCTGGCTGTACCCATTTCGTGGATACCCAAACCCAAATGAACATCCTGTCGGTTGTTCTT
>JAURIR010000133.1 GCA_030832645.1 Chitinophagales bacterium
AATGGGAAGTGATTCAAACTTGTATTTAGCAATTTCTTTTTCTATGTCTACAATCTTCTGGATTTCATAAATGAACCAACGATCAATTCTTGTAGCCTGGCAAACCGTTTTTACACTGATGCCCATCATCAGTGCATCTTTGATCCTGAAAATTCTATCCCATTTGGGTGTTTTCAAGTACTCAATGATTTCATCTGCATGCATCATGCTTTTTCCGTAGTAGCCCAATCCAACTGCATTGTTTTCTAAACTCTGACATGCTTTTTGGATGGCTTCTGTAAAACTTCTTCCGATAGACATCACCTCTCCCACAGATTTCATTTGGAGCCCAAGTGTATCATTCGCTCCTTTGAACTTATCAAAATTCCATCTTGGAACTTTCACGATCACATAATCCAATGCGGGTTCAAAATAAGCGGAGGTGGTTTTTGTAATTTGATTTTTTAATTCATCCAACGAAAAACCAAGTGCAAGCTTTGCTGCAATTTTTGCAATGGGGTAACCTGTTGCTTTTGATGCGAGTGCAGACGACCTGCTCACTCTCGGATTGATTTCAATGGCAATGATTTCTTCGGTTTCTGGGTTCAATGCAAACTGCACATTGCATCCACCTGCAAAATTTCCAAGCTGACGCATCATTCGGATGGCGGTATTTCGCATCAATTGAAAAGCAGTATCACTTAATGTCATGGCGGGTGCTACGGTGATTGAATCGCCGGTGTGCACACCCATGGGGTCAAAGTTTTCAACCGTACATATGATGGCCACATTGTCTTTTGCATCTCTCAACAATTCCAACTCAAATTCTTTCCATCCCAAAACCGCTTTCTCAACCAATACTTCATGAATGGGAGATGCACTCAAGCCTCTGTTCAGGGCCTCGTCTAAAAATTCTTTGCTGTGTACAAATCCGCCACCGGTTCCACCCAATGTAAAAGAGGGTCGAATTACCAATGGGAATCCGATCTCTTGTGCGAACTCTTTTCCCTCTAAAAATGAATTGGCTGTTCTTGCCGGAGCAACGGGAATGTTCATTTCAATCATCCACTGGCGAAACAATTCTCTGTCTTCCGCTTTGTTGATTGCTTTGATATCCACTCCAATCAATCGCACGTTGTATTTTTTCCAAATTCCCAACTCTTCTGCTTCCTTGGCCAAGTTCAAAGCTGTTTGTCCGCCCATGGTTGGTAAGACAGCATCGATTTCATTTTCCTGAAGAATTTGTTCGATGCTTTCCACAGTGAGGGGAAGGAGATATACCTTATCTGCCATCATTGGATCCGTCATGATGGTAGCCGGATTGGAATTGATCAAAATAACTTTTACTCCCTCTTCACGTATGCTTCTTGCAGCTTGTGAACCTGAATAATCAAACTCGCAGGCCTGACCGATGATGATAGGACCAGAACCGATGATTAAAACTGAACGGAGGGAAGTATCTTTTGGCATGTGCTTGGTTTGATATGGACACAAAAAAACCGGGTATTACCCGGGGGGCAAAGGTAATATTTGAGCGCTATTTTCTAAGGAAAAACTTTGAAAATAGGAGAGAGGAGAAGCGCAATGTTGAAATGTAGTGAGTAATTAGGCCTGATTGTGATAAGCGGCCAATTCATAGTCTTCTACCATTTGGTTGTGGGATAAATGAGGAAGCATGATGGCATCGGCAGCACTTTGCTGTTTTCTGCCCAGACCAACCAATTGCAAGATGGATGACCAAATTGACGATATTTTACGAAATAAGCTTTTCATGTATTCACTACTATAGACAACCAAGTAAGTAAAAAAGTTGTATCGATACCAAGAATAATTTTTTGAAGTCGCATCATATAATAGTTTTGTAACATGTTACGAGCAGTTCTCTATCTTTTATCGGTGGTTTTTTCCTACACTTTACAGCAATCAGTTTCTGCCCAAACCATTCAAAAAAATTCCTATTTCTCTTACCCCCTTTCCATTAAACCCAAGCTGAACGCCAACTTTGGCGAAATGAGGCCCAATCATTTTCATATGGGGTTGGATCTCTACACCGAGGCGAAGGAAAACCTTCCTGTATATGCACCAGCTGATGGCTATATTTCCAGGTTAAAAATTGAAAAAGGAGGGTTTGGGCGTGCGATTTATATCAATCATCCAAATGGAACCACCACCGTATATGCTCATATGAACAAATTTCTATCTGGAGCGGAGAGCTACTTAGAAAAAAAACAATACGAACAAGAGACCTGGAAAATTGATCTTCCAATACCACCAGGCATGATAAAGGTCCAGAAAGGCCAAATCATCGGATACAGCGGCAATACCGGTGCGTCTGAAGGTCCGCATGTGCATTTTGAGGTGAGAGACACCAAATCAGAAAATTGCTTGAACCCCTTGTTGTACGGGATATCATTGAATGATCATATTGCCCCCGATCTATATCAGTTGGCCTTTT
>JAURIR010000134.1 GCA_030832645.1 Chitinophagales bacterium
AAAGAGGCAATCAATCCCTCCTTTGCAATATCAGGTGTTGCTGCTTTTCTAATCAGTTCAATAACCGCATCCAAATTATCCAGCGCAATTAAATATCCTTGGAGAATATGTGCTTTTTTCTGGGCTTCTTTTAATTGATACTCTGCTCTTCTAACTACAACATCATGACGGAACTCAATAAAGCAAGAGATCAAATCTTTCAAACTCAATATGCGTGGTCTTCCTTTAACCAAGGCAACATTATTTATGCCATAGGAAGTTTGTAGATCGGTAAATTTATACAACTGATTAACGATCACATTTGCCATCGCATCTTTTCGAATGTCGATTACGATTCGTGTTCCTTCCTTTTCGTTGGATTCATTGTTTACGTGGGTGATTCCATCGATTTGTTTCTCGATTACCAGTTGACCTATTCTGGAAGTCAACACATCTCGACTAACCTGGTACGGAACTTCTGTAATAACAATTTGTTCCCTTCCGTTTGCTTTTGTGTCGATCGAAACTTTACCTCTCAACACTACCCTGCCTCTTCCTGTATGCATGGCAGATTTCACACCTTCCATACCAAATATCACACCACCACCAGGAAAATCAGGCGCTTTTACATGTTGCATCAATTCATCGATAGTGATATCTCTGTTATCAATGTAAGCAATACAACCATCAATGACTTCCGATAAATTGTGTGGAAGCATGTTAGTAGCCATACCAACTGCGATACCACTGCTTCCATTTATCAATAAATGTGGAATTCTGGTAGGCAGAACAGTTGGTTCTTCCAATGAGTCATCAAAGTTGAGTTGAAAATCAACTGTTTCTTTGTCGATATCATCCATCATGAATCCGGCCAAACGCTGTAACCTAGCCTCAGTATAACGCATGGCAGCAGGGCCCTCACCGTCTGGAGAACCAAAGTTTCCTTGTTTGTCTATAGTTGGATAACGGGTGTTCCATTCCTGTCCCATTCTCACCAAGGCATCGTATACAGCTGTATCACCGTGTGGATGGTACTTACCCAAAACCTCCCCCACAATTCTTGCACATTTACGAGTAGGCTTGTTGTAATCCATGCCAAGTTCATTCATAGCAAAGAGAATTCTTCTGTGTACAGGCTTCAACCCATCTCTTGCGTCCGGCAAAGCTCTCCCTACAATCACACTCATGGAATAATCGATGTAAGCAGCTTTCATCTGCTCCTCGATGTTTATCGGAATGATGCGATTGTCGTCGTTTGTTTTTTCAGGTAGTAATTGATCTTCCATCGCTTATAAAAGAAGGTATTTTTAATGATTTTTACCCTAACAAATTTACTCTTTTTTAAGGGCAAAATCAATTAAAAAAGGGCCAAGACTTATCCACTATAAATTGTGTAAAACTCAATAAAATCAGGTATTTCAAACGAAAAAACGAAATGATTTATCAGGGATTAAATCTTCTCTCCAGCAAGTTGTAGCACAGTCGTCCATTCAGCATCCAAAACAGGCTGAACGGAAAGCCTTCCCAATCTGATAAGGGCCATATTGGAGAGAGATTTTTGCGATTTTATTTGTGCTAACGTCACAGGCTTTTTTAAACGCTTATGTGGTTTAAAGTCGACTGCCACCCATGCTTCTTCATCTGTGGTAGGATCTTGGTAGGACTCCTTGATCACTTTTGCAATACCCACAATCTCCAATCCTTCATTGCTGTGATAAAAAAAGGCTAAGTCGCCCTTTTTCATTGCACGAAGATTGTTACGGGCAGCATAATTACGAACCCCATCCCAAAAGGTTGATCCATCTTTAACAAATTGATCCCATGAATATTTAAAGGGTTCTGACTTGATTAACCAGTAGGCCATAAAAAGATTTAATAACCGCTTGCTAGTATATCCGCAAGGTGTAAGCTTTTGATAGTGATATGTTTGTTCTGCATTACACCATTCAAATGCATGAGACAGCTCAGATCTGTAGAAACCAGGAAGTCGGCCTTTGTTTCTACAATATTGTTGACTTTTTGTTCTCCCATGGCAGTAGAAATTCCTTCAAATTTTACAGAAAAGGTACCGCCAAAACCACAGCAGGTTTCGTTGTCTTTTATTTCACAAAGCTCGAGTCCTTTTACCTTAGATAACAGTTGTTTGGGCTCTGTCTTCAAATTGCATTCCCTTAAAGCTGCACAAGAATCGTGGTAAGCCACTCTCCCATTGAAAGTTGCACCTACATCATCAATATGTAAATGATTTACCAGAAAATCACTGAGCTCGAAAACTTTTGACTGAAACTGTTTGATATCTTTTTGATGAGGGGCATTATCGTAAATCTTGCTGTAATAATTTT
>JAURIR010000135.1 GCA_030832645.1 Chitinophagales bacterium
CTCTACAACTCCCTACCATCTCGTTTTCACAGATGCTTCATTGCTGAATGGTTATGATACAAACCTAAAGGTCAATCCACCCTTGCGTACAGAAAAAGACCGTCAGGCCCTTCTCTCAGCAGTAAAAGATGGAACAATTGATTGCATCACCACTCACCATACAGCGCAGAACAAGGATTCCAAAATTTGTGAATTTGAATACGCAGGATTCGGTGCACTTGGATTAGAAGCAGCATTCGGCATCTTAAATCAAATTGGATTCAGTGAAGATCAGATTCTAAATGCAATTTGTCTTAAACCAAGAGCTATATTCGGATTGTCTACTACTATTGAAAAAGGTAGCAAGGCTGATTTCACTTTATTTGAAACTAGTACTAATGCAACCTTCCAAAAAGATGATCTTCGCTCAAAAAGCGAAAATTGCCCCTATCTTGGATTACCAACCAAAGGAAAAGTAAAAGGAGTGATTCTTAATAATACCATCAATATCAACCCATAACATGGAAAATTTATCTAAACTACATAACAAAGAGACTTTGCAATTTGGCTTAATTTCTGCATTGGTCTCAATTTTAATTTTTGTTGTAATTTATATCCTAGGTGCGGAATACTTTATGAGCCCGATGGTTTGGGTTTCATCGTATGCATTACCTATCGTTTTTGCAGTTTGGGGTTGTATTGCAGCGAAGAGAAAAAGCGAAGGCTTTCTTGCTTATCGTGAAGCGCTGAAAGTTACATTCGGAGTATTTGTGATTACAGGATTTCTATCAACTGTTTTCAGTTATTTTATTTTCAATATTTTGGACTTAACTTTTGCAGAAAGCGTAAAACAGATGAGTATTGAAAAGACCATGGAATTCATGCAAAAGTTTAAAGTACCTGATTCTGAAGTTGATAAAGCAATTGATGGTATTATCAAGCAAGACATGTTTTCTGCAGGAAGCCTGCTTAAGTCTTATGCTTATGCTTGTATCCTATATTTCATCGAAGCATTGATTATTGCTGCTATTATCAAAAAGAAAAAACCGGAAGTTCCTTTTTAATTAAATCTATATGAATATCTCCATCATTATTCCTTTAAAAGATGAGGCAGAATCTCTGCCTGAACTTACTTCTTGGATCAAGAAAGTGATGGAGACCAATGCCTATACGTATGAAGTAATTTTGGTAGATGACGGCAGTACAGATCAATCATGGGAAGTCATCTTATCAATTCATCAGGTTGACGATCGGTTCAAAGGCATCAAATTCAAACGCAATTATGGCAAATCTGCTGCTTTGAATGTTGCATTTAAAGAGGCCAAAGGCGATGTAGTCATCACCATGGATGCAGACTTGCAGGACAGCCCTGATGAGATTCCTTCGTTGTATAGGAAAGTAATGCACGAGAATTTTGACCTTGTGAGTGGTTGGAAAAAAAAGCGATTTGACAATGTGTTGACCAAGAACATACCATCAAAATTCTTTAATGCAGTTACCCGTAAAATGTCTGGTATTCATTTAAATGATTTCAATTGTGGCTTGAAAGCCTACAAAAATGAAGTCATCAAAAACATTGATGTCTATGGTGAAATGCACCGTTATATTCCAGTACTCGCCAAATGGGCTGGATATGGCAAGATTGGAGAGAAGGAGGTGGAGCACAGGCCAAGAAAATATGGCAGCTCTAAATTTGGCTGGGAAAGGTTCATCAATGGTTTCCTCGACCTAACCACGATCATGTTCATTGGCAAGTTTGGGAAAAAGCCCATGCAATTCTTTGGCTTATTGGGTACGGCATCCTTCATGATTGGATTCCTGATCAGCCTTTATCTGATCATTTCAAAACTCATCAACCTTGAGTTTACCATCACCAACAGACCCAGCTTTTATATAGCCCTTACCATCATGATGATTGGAACACAATTGTTCTTGGCAGGCTTTATTGCCGAACTAGTTTCAAGAAATGCATCCGACAGGAACAATTACAATATTGATTCCACCAAGGGTATTTGATTCAAACCAGCGCTATGTCCGATCATCCAACCATTGTTTTCCTCGGACCCTCCTACCCTTACCGGGGTGGGATTGCCTCCTTTACTGAACGGTTGGCCCGTGAATTTCAAATATCAGGTTTCAAGTGCTTGCTGTATACATTTTCCTTGCAATATCCCTCT
>JAURIR010000136.1 GCA_030832645.1 Chitinophagales bacterium
AAAGCCCATTTGCAAACTATTAAGAATGGCCACCAAAGTAGTGGGGCCTGCAACAGTAACCTTGAACTCATCGCGCAACTGATCTACCAATGCACTTCTACGGATTACCTCAGCATAAATACTTTCAAACGGCAAGAATAAAATAGCGAAGTCGGTTGTATGGGGAGGATCAATGTATTTATCTCGGATATCCTTTGCCATTTTTTTAATGGCTGCCTCAAGGTTTTTGGTTGCTGCCTCTATATCTTCCGGGATTGCATTTTCATAGGCAGTCAACAATAATTCATAGGTGTCTTTTGGAAATTTAGCATCTATCGGCAAGTAGACAAATCCATTTTCTTCGTCGGATCGTCCAGGAAGTTTAATGGCAAACTCAACAGGTTCGCTACTTCCCTGCTTGGTTCGAACATTTGCATCGTATTGTGAGGGAGCCAAGATCTGCTCCAATATCATCGCCAATTGCACCTCACCTACATTCCCTCTCAATTTCACATTGCTGAGTACTTTTTTCAATCCACCCACATCGGAAGCCAGTGTTTGCATCTCTCCCAACCCTTTTTGTACGCTTTCCAATTGCTTTCCAACCAATTCAAAAGACTGTCCCAATCGTTCGTTCAATGTTTTCTGTAATTTTTCATCCACCGTCTCACGCATCTGCTCCAATTTCTTCTCCGTTTGGTCTATCAGTTTATTTTGCTTCTCTTCAAGTTGTCCAAATTTCTCTCTTTGTAAATCGTTGAAAGATTTTACATTCTTATCAAAATTCTCGGCGATATAACGAAACGCTTTTTCAATCAAGTCTCTCATCTCCTTGTTCTTCTCTTCCATCTTACTGATCAAGGCTTCCAATTTTTCAGCCTGATCCTTTCCGGTCTTCAACAAGGCTTCGGTCAATTCCATTCTGTTTTCTTTTGCCAATCGATTGGATTCCTCGCGGTTCATACGAAAATCTTCGCGCAGGGATTGCTCGATGCGGGCAAGTGTTTTTTCCAGTTCAGCAATTTTTACATCAGCACTGCCGCTTTCATTGGCAGATTTCTTAAAAAAAGTAAGCAAGGCAACTACCAATGTAACTGCTAATAATATAATTGTAAGGATCTCCATCTATAGGGTGTATTGAACGACAAATATCCGTAAATTCAGTTCATATACACGATGAAAAGACTCGCTTTTAGGATGAAAGTTTTCCCCGGTAAAGAGGAGGAGTACAAAAAGAGGCACGATGCCATTTGGCCGGAACTCAGCACCCTCTTGAAAGACTCTGGTATTGAGGATTATTCGATTTTTCTGGACGAAAAAGACCGAAGTTTGTTTGGTGTATTAAAAGTAGAAGATGTTTTCAAAATGGAGGAGCTCCCCCATCAACCAATTATGAAAAAATGGTGGAGTTATATGAAAGATATCATGGAAACCAACGAAGACCATTCACCCGTGAGTATCCCTTTAACAGAAATTTTTTACTTGCCATAATAGCATCATGCATATACAATTAGATAATAAGACAGCCATTATTACAGGAGCAGGACAAGGCATTGGATTACGTATAGCCGAAATGCTTCACGAAGCAGGTGCCAATGTTGTTTTAAATGATATCGACGAAATACTTTGTCGAAATGCTGCATCCAAAGTGGGAAAAAATTGCGTAGGATTACCCGGAGATTCGAGCGATCCAACATTCATTGGGGAAATGATTGAAAAAGCAGTAAGTAGGTTTGGCGGAGTTGATATTGCCATTGCAAATGCAGGCATCACGCTGTTTGGAGAGTTTTCCAATTATCCTGTTGGAGATTTTGAGAGAGTAATGGACGTAAACCTGAAAGGAACTTTTTATCTCGCACAAATGGCTTCCAATCAAATGATCAAACAAGGCAGTGGTGGATCCTTATTGTTTACATCCTCCGTGACAGGACATCAAGCCCATAAAAATCTTGCGGCATATAGCATGACAAAAGCCGCAATAGAAATGCTTGCAAAAAATTTGGTTTCAGAAATTGCTGAACACCGCATCAATGTAAATTGTATTGCACCGGGTGCTACTCTCACCGAGAGAACCCTTCAAGACCCTGATTACACTGCTACATGGAGTAAACTCACTCCAATGAATCGTCC
>JAURIR010000137.1 GCA_030832645.1 Chitinophagales bacterium
TGGTTGTCTCGTATTTTTTCAACTCCCTGAGGTCACTGTAAAGAAAAATGTTCTTGTCGGGGTCAAGTGCATCGAGGTATTTCTTGTGGATGTTTTGGGAGAATGCATCATCAATTTTCTTTGGACTGTAATGGGCTGCCTCCAGCATATCTGTCACCTGTTGAAAAATCAATTGGTATTTGTCGGGAGGATTGCCAATTCCGGAAGAATTGAAAGCAATCAGGAGTCCGGTTACAACAAACACAATTACAACGGGTATGGATTTTTTACTGAACATAAATTGTAAAAATTTGGATGACATTCCCAAAATTAAACCTTTCAAAGGCCATAATGAAGATTTTATGATGAGTGGTGCCTAAAAGATATGTTAAGAAAAACAACAGGCCCTCCGAAAAAAGAAAGGGTATTCTGCCTTTCGGAGAATACCCTTGTTTGGAGGGAGGATGATGGGTCTCGAACCCACGACCTTCTGAACCACAATCAGACGCTCTAACCAACTGAGCTACAACCTCCATATTGGTGGACTGCAAAATTAATGGAAATGTTTACTCCACCAAAATTGAATTTGACTTGGACAGATAAACTAACTTCGCTGAAATGCTGAACATGAACTATTGGCTGATATTGATCCCATTGATTTCTGCGTTTATCGGTTGGTTTACCAATTGGATTGCCATAAAAATGCTTTTTCACCCCAGGGAACCTAAAAAGATTCTTGGCATCACTTTTCATGGCATATTTCCCAAAAGACAACGACAGTTTGCAGAAAAACTGGGAAAGCTTGTAAGCACAGAACTTTTGTCTTTCAGGGAAATTGAGGAAAAAATTGTTGACCCTAAAAATATTGCCAAACTGATGCCTTTTGTAGAAAGAAAAATTGATCTTTTTTTAAGGGAAAAACTCAGTTCCGTGTTTCCAATGCTGTCGATGTTCATAGGTGAAAGCACCATCAACCAATTGAAAACTGTTTTTATGAAAGAGCTCGAAGTAATTTTTCCTGAACTTATTGGTTCCTACATGAAAAATCTTGAATCTCAATTGGACCTCGAAAAAATTGTGACTGAAAAGGTTTATGGCTTTTCAAGTGATAAAATGGAAACCATCCTGAACCAGATCATGTCAAAGGAATTCCGCTTTGTAGAAATAATTGGCGGAATACTTGGTCTGATCATCGGAATCTTTCAGGTTTTGATCACATTGATGACATCCTGAACCTAATTCCATTTTTTTTGTTTAACATGTTCTTGTCTTTCAATCCGAAAGATTAAAGGCCCAAATGGCATCCAATCGATTAAAATACAGCTTAATGCAAAAGTTATTCATTGTTTTATTGTCCTTGCTTTCGATAAACATTTTTGCCCAAGCACCTGCAGGGGGCAGGCCTTCAGGAACCGGTCAAAGCATGAATATTGGTCGCTTTTATGGCCGCATTATGGATGCAAAAACCAATAAATCTATTGAAGCGTCATCTGTTCAACTCACCCAGGCAGTGATGGATACCGCAATAAAAACAAGAAAAACCAAGATCATTTCCGGGCAACTTACAAAAAGCAATGGTGATTTTAGTCTTGAGGGACTGCCATTGAGGGGGGCGTTTACCCTAAAAGTAACCGCGATAGGCTATATTACCCTTGAAAAACAAGTCAAGTTCGATCTTGGCCCCAATGGCAATGATTTTTCTAAAATCATGAGCAATGCTGATGTTGATCTGGGAAATATCAAGCTTGAAGTGGATGCCAAACAATTGGAAGAGATCAAAGTGGTTGGAACGAAACCTTTTATGCAAATGGGGGTTGACCGGAAAATTTTCAATGTGGAGAAAAACATTGTTTCTACTGGACAAACCGCTTCGGAATTGATGAAAAACATACCTGGTGTTGATGTTGATATCGATGGGAATGTAAGCCTCAGAAACGCCTCGCCCACCATTTTCGTTGATGGCAGGCCTACAAACCTCTCTCTTGACCAGATCCCATCAGATGCCATTCAAAGTGTGGAACTGATTAC
>JAURIR010000138.1 GCA_030832645.1 Chitinophagales bacterium
TCCAATATGAAAGTGAGGGTTTTGTTGGCACAAGCTTTGTTTGGCAATCCGGATATCCTTTTATTGGATGAGCCGACAAACGGACTCGATCTTGAAACGATTGGTTGGTTGGAGAACTTTTTAGCAGATTATGAAAACATCGTTTTGGTAGTGAGTCACGACCGTCACTTTTTGGATGCTGTGTGTACGCATGTGGCCGACGTAGATCGCCAAAAAATTAAAGTATTTACGGGTAACTATACATTCTGGTACGAGTCTTCGCAATTGATGGCAAGACAGTTGAGCGATAAAAATAAAAAGGTGGAAGACAAGCGTCAGGCGTTGCTCGACTTCATCGCCCGATTCAGTGCAAACGCCTCAAAGTCGCGCCAGGCAACCGCCAGAAAAAAAGCATTGGAAAAATTAACCATCGAAGAAATTGAACCTTCCAACCGAAAATACCCGGGTATTATTTTTCAACCATTGAGAGAAGTGGGCAATCAAATTCTTTCTGTTGATGGTTTGTCGAAGTCGGTAGACGGAAGAGTGTTGTTTGATAAAGTCAGTTTTTCATTGAGTAAAGGAGATAAGATTGCATTCGTAAGTAAGGATCCTTTGGCTGTTACTTCATTTTTTGAAATCATCAATAATGAACAAACTGCCGATAAAGGGAAATTCGAGTGGGGTACCACCATTACAAAAACATATTTGCCCATAGAAAATGCCGACTACTTCAAAGAAGAATTGAGTTTATTGGATTGGTTACGTCAATATGTTCCTGCAAATATTACTGATGCAGACGAACCATTCTTGCGAGGATTCTTGGGTAAGATGTTGTTTAGTGGAGACGATATCATGAAAAAGACAAAGGTGTTGAGTGGGGGAGAGAAAGTGAGATGCATGGTGAGCAGGATGATGTTACAGAATCCGAATTGTATCATTCTTGATCAGCCTACGAATCACCTCGATTTGGAAAGTATCCAAAGTTTCAACGAGGGATGTATAAATTTCCCGGGTGTGGTATTGCTTACCTCGCACGACCATACTTTCATGCAAACCGTTGCCAACAGAGTGATTGAACTTACTCCTAAAGGTTCGATTGATCGTTTGATGACATTCGATGAGTATTTGGAAGACAAGCGCGTACAGGAATTGAGAAACGAAATGTACAGTTGATTTACTGTCGGTGTTCGCCAAAAACTTTTCTTAGCACATCTGATATTTCGCCCAAGGTGCAGTAGTTTTCGACTGCACGAAGAACCAACGGCATTAAATTTTGAGTGGAGTTTGCTGCATTTTCAATTGCCAGCAAAGAGGCTTCCACAAGAGTTGAATCTCTTTTTATTTTAAGCTTTTTTAATTTCTCTATCTGTGCCGTTCGTACTTCGTCATCGATTTTAAAAACAGGCGTTGCAGAGGTTTCTGATGATGCTGGCAACATGCGCGCACGCACGCAACGCTGGGCCATTTACACGCAAGACGAATGGACCATCAACCCCAATTGGAGTGCGCATGCTGGCATTCGCTATGAAAGTATTCTGACCGAAGGCAACA
>JAURIR010000139.1 GCA_030832645.1 Chitinophagales bacterium
AATCACGAACACGTGGTAAAGAAACTGCAACTAAACGGTCTAAGAATTCATACATCTTCACACCTCTTAAAGTTACACGAGCGCCAATTGGCATACCCTTACGTAATTTAAAGTTGGAGATATCTTTCTTAGAAAGTGTTGGTACAGCTTTTTGACCAGTGATCATTGTTAGCTCATCGATAGCGATGTCTACCAATTTCTTGTCATTTACTGCGCCATTCACACCACGGTTGATGCAAATTTTTTCTAACTTAGGAGTTTGCATTACAGACTTGTAACCAAACTTTTTAGATAAAGCAGGGATCACTTCTTTAGTGTACTTGTCTGCTAATCTTGGAGTGTATTTTACGGTACTCATTATTTAATTACCTCCCCTGATTTTTTTGAAATTCTAACTAATTTACCTGTTTCTCTTGAACGCTTCACTTTAGTTGGCGCGCTTGTTTTAGCATCCCATAACATTACATTACTAATGTTGATAGAAGCTTCCACTTTCACGATACCACCTTTTGTATTTGAAGCAGAAGGCTTAGTGTGCTTTGTTGCGATGGCTACACCTTCAACAATTACACGTCCTTTTTCTACATTCACTTCCAATACTGTGCGAGGTTTTTTCAAGTCCTTGTCATCTCCAGCAATAACTACAACGCTATCACCTTTCTTGATGCTGTATTTGGGTTTGAATCTGTTGTTCATAATTATGTATATTTTATAACACCTCTGGTGCTAATGAAACAATTTTCATGTATCCTTTGTCACGCAATTCACGAGCAACTGGGCCAAAGATACGTGTACCTCTAGGCTCTTCTGAATTGTTTAACAATACCACAGCGTTGTCGTCAAAACGGATATAAGAACCGTCTTTTCTACGCAACTTGTTTTTTGTACGAACGATAACTGCTTTTGAAACAGTACCTTTCTTAATACCGCCTGCAGGAATGGCATCCTTAACAGTTACAACGATGGTATCACCAAT
>JAURIR010000013.1 GCA_030832645.1 Chitinophagales bacterium
AACAATGATAATACCAATACATAACTTGTATTCTTTCCAAGACCCTCTTCCTTTGTTAACACACCTTTTTCCATCAGATCAGTAACATCTCTCAATGCCGTGTCTCTGGAACACTTGGTGATTTTTGCATATTTGGTGGTTGTCAGTTTTCCCTCAAAACCATCCAACAACTTGTTGACGATGGCATGCTGACGATTGTTCAAATGAACAGCAACATTCGTCTTCCAAAATTCAGCCTTTTGTAAAATTTTTGAAAGGGATGCCTCGGTTGATGCATACGTCCGCTCTAAACAACCGAAATACCATTGAATCCAGATGGTTATGTCTGTGGATCCACGTTGCGTTTGCTCAAGAATGAAATAATAATCATTGCGTTCTTTCCTTATTTGAGCACTCATGCTGTAAAAACGATATGAAGTTTCATCGGCCCGGGCCAATTGCATGTCTGTTATAGCTCTTGCCATTCTCCCATTCCCATCCTCAAATGGATGAATTGTAACAAACCACAAATGTGCAATGGCGGCTTTCATGAGTGCATCCAACTCCTTCGCGTTGAACCAGTCAATGAAGATATCCATCTCTTTTTCAATACGCATTGAAGAAGGGGCTTCAAAATGCACCTTTTCCTTGCCCATCGCACCTGAAACAACCTGCATCGGATCATCCTCGTTGTTTGTTCTCCATTGGGCCACTTCTATTTTTGACATCCCGCTATAACCCGTTGGAAACAAGGCCGCATGCCAACCATACAACCGCTCTTTGGTCAAAGCCGACGCATGGTTTTGTGTAGCATCTATCATCATTTCAACCACCCCGTCCACATGTCTGTCGGATGGAACCAGGCCTGAAATCTCCAACCCGAGTTTCCTGGCTACAGATGACCGTACCTCATGAAAATCCAATATTTCACCCTCGATTTCACTTGACTTTATCACATCTTGGGTAATTGTTTCAAGGTTGGCTTCAATTTTTAGATCAAAACCCAATGCCTCCATTTTGCCCAATAACCTGCCTTGTTGCATCCGCAACTTCACCAACAATGGATGCAATGTATCCTCCTGCCAAGTAAAGTTTGGCCAATCGGACAGTTGATGGATGAATCTGCTCATTTGATCTAAATAAGGCGAATTTACCTATAATTTGCCTTAAAAGCAATTATTCGCCTTATTTTTTAAGGCGAATATTGGTTTTTTGGGCTTAAAACAGCAAAGCCTAACACATCCATAGGCAATGATCCTCTTTTAATATAAACAGCATATTGTATCAAGGGATTCTATACAGTTTCGTCTTTCCCATCCCTAAGTCGATATAACAATGATTTGTCTCAACCCAGTCAAATCCCTGCTTCAAATTGTTTGAAATATCCAGAGCAAGTCAAAATCTTGTATCAAATCCCACCAATGAACATGAAAACACCATTAATCCATTATATTTGAAGCATATACTTTCGGGCCATGTCAAAATTTTTAGCCGAGTTAAAATGGTTTTTTGGTGCGCTTTTGGCAGCTTGTATGTTATCTTTTTTGTTTCTGTTGATGGCTAAAATCAGCTTTCAACATGAAGATCCTCCGCCTTTTTTTACGCTGAGAAAATATTTGGTCGGGATTGCAGTGATGCTCTGTGCGGTATATTCCACCCGATGGATGTTAGGGGCCATAAAACAGGTATTGTTGGGTTAGTACATACCATATTCTATGATCCATCAGATTGTTTCCGCCTTTGTAAGCCAGTTAAACGAGTTCATTCGCAATGAACTGGGATTGGCTGACGATATTGTAATCGCCTCCAATTTAATGGACATTAAAGGCGGGGCACTGATGCAGATTGACAACAAGGTCTGTGTCTTTGTGCAGAACATTGAGGAGGAAAAACTTTTAAAGAATACCAGCTTCCATTCAAACAATGGCATGGCTTCTCAAATGTTCATCAACATTTATGTGGTTTTTGCAGCAAACTTTCCAGAGCCCAATTATCAAGAAGCCCTCCGTTATGTTTCATTGGTCATTGAGTTTTTTCAGGGTAAGCCATTGTTCGACAGGTCAAATACCCCGGAGTTGCCAACTTCGGTGGACAAGGTTGCCGTTGAATTTTTCAATCAATCGATCCAGGACCTCAACAACTTGTGGAGTTTGATCGGAGCCAAATATGTGCCGTCAGTGGTGTACAAGGTGAAGACCTTGCCATTCCATCAGCAGATGATCAAGCAGGATGTTGGTCAGATCCTGTCCGGACAAGACCTGGATGCGGCAAGAAAGAATTTGTTGCGAAGATTGGCTGCAGATGGGCTGTCTGAAGCCTTGGCGTTAGGAGAGAAACAAGCCAAAACAGATGAAACAAGAAATTAGTGGGGCAAGAAAAGCAAATATCCAAATCATCCACGCAATTCGGACTGTCGGTTCGTTTTTTTGTTCTGCACGACTACTATGTCAACGGAATTTGTCCTGATTTTGGTTTTCAACCCACCACCGAAACCTTGCTTAAACTTCGGAACAACCGGCTTAAGTTCAGGGCGCTGAACAATGGGCTGGAATTGGCCTTGGACATGTACCATGATTTCTCGCATCCGATTTTTCAGCAGGAGCAGACATTTACCTTCATCTTCAGGAATACGAATCCTCAATTTCTTCAGTTCACGGAAATGCCTTTTCAATCTTCTGGCTTGCTGCTGTTTGATACGGCAAATGCCCGGGGGGAATGCTTGCATGAGGAAAATTTCGTTGGCCCTCAGTATTTTCTGGAAACAGATAAAGATGGGATACACGGCGTCCTGCATTTGAGGCATCAACGCAGTAAACCATTGTGGGGTGAAGGTGCCAAGCCTTACCAATATTATATTCGTTTCCCCGCCAGGAAAGTTCGGATTCGGTACATTTTTTATGGCATAACGGATTTGGCAAAGATTTTTTCAAAATATACTATTGAAAAAATTGATAATTCGCATCAAATCTTTACATTTAGCTCTGCTAAGATGATCGAACTAAAAAATGGAGAACCTGCCTTTGAGTGCACCTCAGAACAGGAAATTTTCATGAAAAACCTCTGGGATACCCCGTTGATGGTGAAACGTGAGAAAGGCGACGGCGCTCCATTTGATTATCGAAAAACATTGCCTCATCCTAAACCAGATGGGGTGAAACACGACAAAACCATAAATGGCTTTGTCACAGAAGTATTCGTAAAACTATAACACATAAACAATGGCAACAGTTCTAGCAACCCCAGGCGTTTATATAGAAGAAAAAAGCGCTTTCGCCTCGTCCGTAGTTTCAGTAGCAACTGCAGTTCCTGCCTTCATTGGGTATACCCAAACGGCCAGAAGAGGAACAAAGTCAATCAAGAATGTACCTACAAGAATTTCTTCGTTCGCAGAGTTTGAAGAGTTCTTTGGCAGTGCACCCAAGACCCAATTCACCTTGTCAGAAGATGCTGGCGCAGTGGGCTACAAGTTAGATGTCAATCCGGCATCACACTTTATTCTGCACAGCGCCATGCGTTTCTTTTTCGCCAATGGTGGCAGTGATTGCTACATTGTATCTATCGGCGATTATTCCAACGGAGTGAATGCCAAGGATTTCAATGATCTGGCAACTGAATCTGGTTTGCCAACCTTGTTAAAGGAAATGGAACCAACATTGGTGGTCATTCCTGAAGCTGTACTGTTGAGTGAGGAAGAGTGTTTTTCTCTACAGCAGGCAATGCTTTTGCATTGTGGCTTCGAAATGAAAAATCGCTTTGCAATTCTCGATGTTTACAATGGCAACAAGGCAAGAACATTTGATGAGTCAGATTTGGCAAATCGTTTCCGTGAAGGCATTGGATCCAATTTCCTTCAATGGGGTGCAGCTTACTACCCATTTGTAAAAACAACAATTATTGCTTCAAGCGAGGTGGATTTTACCAATATCGAAAACCGGGATGCGTTGGTAGAACTCTTGTCCAAAGACGTAAATAGCGATTTGGAAGCCAAGATCATCAACCAGGCACGTGCCGAAGCCATTAAGGCTGAGATAGCAAAGATCAGTACAGCTTCTTCTTCAAATGATATCAGCTCATTGCAAGCTACACTGAAAACCATCAGCCCAAAACTGAATGGTATTCTTAAGGATATGGTGGACTTCCTGAATGTATTGCCTCCAAGTGCAGGCATGGCGGGTGTTTTTACCATGGTTGATGCATCCATCAATGTGGCCAAATCTCCGGCAAATGTGAGCCTTGGTTCAGTGGTTTCCCCTGCAGTGTTGATTACCGGCGACAATCAGGAGGAGTTAAATCTTCCATTGAATGGTAAAGCAATCAATGCAATCAGAAGCTTCCCAGGCCGTGGTGTTCTTGTATGGGGAGCACGTACATTGGACGGTAACAGTCAAGATTGGAGATATGTAAGCGTTCGCCGTACCATGACCTTCTTGGAGCAAAGTATCAAAAGTGCTGCAGAAGGCTTTGTATTTGAACCAAACAATGATACAACATGGTCTACGTTACGCGCAACTGTAAACAACTTCCTGGTCAATCAGTGGCAATCGGGACTACTGGCAGGATTGTCACCAGAAGATGCTTTCGAGGTTAATATTGGATTAGGTGTTACCATGACTCCTAATGATATTTTGGATGGTATTTTGCGCATGTCTATAAAAGTAGCGATCACAAGACCTGCTGAATTCATCGTGATTACCTTCGAACAACAACAGCAAAAATCCTAAGAAAAGTATTAGAACTTATTAATTAATACCAATTAAATTATAAAAAATGGCAGCTCCTACAGCCGGTGCAGGCGATAATCAAGATCAATTTTGGCCCTTACCGAAATTTTATTTTTCTGTTGATATTGGAGATCAAACAGATATTGCCTTCCAGGAAGTTTCTGGTTTGGACATTGATACGGATGTTATCGAATACCGTCATGGCAACAGTAAGATCCACTCCACCATTAAAATGCCAGGCCTCAAGAAATATGGTGACATCACCATGAAAAAAGGTGTATTTACAAAAGACAACAGGTTCTTTGATTGGATCAAGGAAATCAGCCTCAACACCTACAAGCGTCTTACCGTTGTGGTTCGCTTGATGGATGAGGATGGAAATGCCAAGATGACCTGGACGCTGACCAATGCTTGGCCTAAACAAGTTACTTCTACAGATATGAACTCTCAAAGCAGCGAAGCCGCGATTGAAACCATCGTATTCGTTCATGAGGGTCTTACTGTCGCTGCAGCTTAATCTCATTAGAATCCCATAAGGAGCACCTTTTTGTGGGTGCTCCTTTTTTTTTGTGAAGATTACAGGGAATGGCAAGAAAATCATCCAATAAAACAGGAAAAAGTTCTGGAAGCAGTTCCAAAACGTCAAGAAGTTCCAAATCGGGAATCACAAAAGTGATTACGCCTACGCTTTCTTTTAATTTTCATGTATTTATAGATGGTTTTAAGTCAGAGGCAGATTCCATGTTCAATGAAATTGGAGGAATGTCGTTTGAGCTGTCCGTTGAAGCCTATTCAGATGGGGGCAATAATGGTACTGTTCACCACCTGCCCAATGGATCGAAACATTCCAACCTGATCCTCAAAAGAGGGATTTCCCCAATGGGCTCACAGTTGACAACGTGGTGCATGCAAACCATGAACTTTAAGGACAATAAAATCAGTCCTAAGGTTATTTCCATCATGTTAATGGGGCCTGATCCGAAAGCCAGTGAAAATCCCCAATTGATTCCCATCCACACCTGGGAATTTTATGATGCCTTTCCCGTTAAATGGCAGATAAGTGAATTTGTTGCTGATAAATCCGCTTATGCCATAGAGTCCATTGAATTTGTTTATGCTGGAATTAAATCATTTGTTTAAACACTTAGAAAATGCCTGTAGAAATTAAGGAATTGGTGATTCAAGCCAAAGCACAATCAGCAGGAAATGGACAAAATAAAACTGCTGCAGAAGCGAATGATAAGGAAAAAGTTGCCAGTTCAGCTTCCGGTGTTGTTGGCAGGATCACCCATGATCTTCGCCGGCAAATCGTGGAAGATTGCGTTGCGGAGGTCCTGGAAAAGCTTGAAAAAAATAGAATGATATGAGTGGTGGCCTGAGTTCTCTGAGTATCAATGGGTTCAAATCCTTCAGCAACGGTGTCACAAAAGACTCAGTAGGACGTTTCGTTTTGCAATTGAATCCGGCAGAACTTAAAGTTGGATATGTTGTAAATGACAAAAAAGGCCCAGAAAACAACGAAGAGGCTAAATCAGCCGTAGGAAATCCAACCAATCCACAAACACTTTCTAAAGCAAAAGAATCAATAAGCTTTGATTTCATTATTGATACCACTGGGGCAGTAAAACAAAACGCATCAGTAAAAACAGTTGCCAAAGCTGTTGCACAATTGCGCAAAATTACCGTTGATAAAATCAGTGGGACACATTCCACTCCCTATGTTTCAGTACAATGGGGTGGTATTATTTTCAAGGGAAAAGTGGATTCACTAAAAGTAGATTACACCCTTTTTGACAAAGACGGGAATCCCATAAGAGCTAAAATTTCCATCAGCATTACTGAACATTATGACACCAGTGCAGATTCTGTCAACAACCAGAGTCCGGACATCACGCGCATACCTACCATAAAGCAAGGCGATAGCTTGATTTCACTGTGCGATGAATTTTATGATGACCCCAATATGTTTATTCGTATTGCAGAATATAACGCTCTGCCTACCTTTCGAAGACTTACCCCTGGAACCATATTAGAGTTCCCTCCTATTGAAAAATAAACCAATGGCAACATCAAAGCTCACCCCGCTAAGTACCTCTTCAGATCCTGTTTCGTACACCATAAAAGTGAACAAAAAGGAATTGAAAAGTGATTTGATTCTAATGAGGGTTGATGTTTGGGGAGAAATCAATAAAATCAGTCGGGCCTCCATTTCTATCATTGGCGGCAATATTCATTTGAATACATTCAAGGAAAGTGAGCTTGCTGATTTTGAACCGGGTAAAGAAGTAGAAATTTCGTTGGGATTTAAGCAAGCCAACTCCATTGTATTCAAAGGAATCATACTTAAACACCGCATTGAAGTAAGGGCAGGGTATGAACGACTGAGAACCAGAAGCGTATTGATATTGGAATGTGCCGATAAGGCAATAAAAATGTCGATTGGAAGAAAATCCGAAATCTTTGAAAACAAAAAAGACAGCGAAGTATTGACCTCCCTTGCTTCTGCTGCAGGACTAACCAAAACAATTTCACCCACCACCACCAAACACGCTTTTCTCACCCAGTATGATATGACAGACTGGGACTTTATGCTTCGCCGCGCAAAAGCAAATGGTTTGGTGGTCATCAACACGGAAAACGGCTTGAACATCAAGCCGCCAGCCATTTCCGGTGCCAGTGCGGCTACCATCACATACGGAAAAGATACAACCAGTTTTCAGGGAGAAGTTGATTCTTCTTCACAATTACAGGGACTGGAAGCCTTTGCCTGGGATTATTTCAAAGAGACAGATGTTAAACAAAAAGGATCAGAACCAGCCAACTTGTCAAAACCTGGTAACCTCACTGGAAAAACAATTGGGAAAACTGCAAGTCCAGCTACCTATACCCTAGGCTTAAAAACGCCAATTGATATCTCAACGGAAGTAAAAGACCTTGCCAATGCGGGCCTTGTGGAATCCAGGTTGAAACGGGTTCGTGGCAGTATTACATTCAGGGGAATGAACAAAATAAAGCTTGGCTCCATCATCACCCTTGCTGGTTTTGGCACCCGTATGAATGGTGATACACTTGTTACTTCTGTACGCCATCTTTTAGAAGACGGCGTATTTTCCACTACAGCAGGATTTGGACTTCCAAGAAATGATCAGGAACCCGATCTGATGGAAGAAAACAATTCATGGATCAGTGCCATCAAGGGATTGCATGTGGGCATCGTGAAGAAAATTGATGGTGACCCTGCTAAAAAAAATCGCATTCAGGTCAATATACCATCTTTAAAAGGTACAGGAAACGGATTGTGGTGCATCCTCTCCCAATTTTATACTACCAATCAGGCAGGAAGTTTTTTTATTCCCGAATTGAACACCCCTGTGGTTGTTGGATTTTTGAATGAAGACCCGCGCTACCCTGTTGTACTCGGTTGTTTGTACAACAACAAATCGAAGCCAAAAGAAACCATCAACAAAGACAATACTGTAAAATCAATCCTTACGAAGGCCAAACTCAACTTGAAATTTGATGATAAGGATAAGGTGATCACCATTCAAACCCCCGGTGGCCACAGCATCATGATTTCAGATAAGAAAAAAGGAATCAGCGTTGTTGATAAAAATGGAAATTCTATGGTAACCAGTGACAAGGGCATCACCATTAGCAGCAAAAAAAGCATTATATTGGATAGCAAGGACAAGATCAAGATCACTGCCACCAAAGGAGTGACGACCTCCGCATCAGGGGGAGATATTGTCATGAGTGGCAAGGGCGTTTCCGCCAAAGCCACTGCAAAAATATCCATGAAAGCCAATGGTGGGGCAGATATCAATTCTACTGCCACAATTAATATTAAGGGATCAATGGTGAACATCAACTAAAATAATTGATATGGGAAATCCGGTAGCCAGTTTATTGTCCATGCACAAATGCAACACAGCTGATGCTGCAGGCACACACCTTACCATACCTATTTTTTTCCCATGCAGTGCCAATGTAAAGGTTATGAGCCTCAAAGCAGCCATTCAAGGAGACATGACATTGTGCCTGAACCGAATTGCTACACCATTTGGACCCGTCCCCATCCCCACACCCAATACCATTCAAAAAGGGTCGCAAAAAGTAAAATTCGGTGGAAAGCCGGCTGCAAGGGCAAAAGATAAAATGGCGCATGGTGGAGAGATTTCCATGGGCATACCTAATGTAAAAATTGGATAAATGAAAAACGGCAAATCTTTTTTAGGCAGAGGATGGTCGTTTCCACCAATCTTCAACAAAGAGCTGGGATCAGTTGAGCTGGTATCTGAAATTGAGGATATCCGCCAAAGTTTGCACATCTACTTGTCTACCCGAAGGGGAGAAAGGTTGATGCGCTTAGACTATGGAAGCTTTATTCATGAAAATATTTATGATCCTGCCGGAGCCAACAATTTGAGTTTTCTTGCTGAACAATTGCGAATTGATATCCGAAGATATGAACCACGGATTATAGTTCATGAGGTTGAAATTGATGACGCCAATATTGCACAAGGAGTTATTCAGTTTAAAATCAATTTTGAGGTCCAGGCGAACAACGTTCGTGATAACATAGTATTCCCTTATTATATTCTAGAAGGCACCCATATTTAACATGGCAGATCGCGTTTACGATATCAATAAATTAACCCTGGAGCTTTCCAACAAAGCGCTGAACCCAAGGCATTTCCTTCCTGACGAACGGAAATTCAGTGATTTGTTAACCTTCATCAATCGTTTATCCAAAAAGATACAGTACTACAACCTTCAAAATAAACCTGATGGAAACTGGTACGAGTTCTTTATTTCAGATGAAATATTTTTATTGGCAGAGATCGATAATTTCCCCTTGGGCGAATTGGAGAAGCAGCGGATAAACGCCATGGTTTCCTTTGAAAATCAAAATGTAGTTGGGGAAAAACAACAAATTATTCAGGCCTTCTATCGTACCATTTTGATTTTGTTGCAACACATGAACAAGTGGTATAGCATCTCCTCCAGATTCAACAAGAACAAAGAGGCTTCACCAATTGAAAATGAATTGACCGCAGCAATTGAATTTACCGGGCAAGATGCATTGCACAGGTTAAAGTCCATTTATAACGGTACTGTTGGCAAGCAAAACAAACCGTTTTTTGAATTTGATGAAACCCCGTTTCTCAAAATATGGAATCTCTCCGCATCTGTTGATCCTGAAAATATCCTAGACAATAAATCCATTAAAGATGCCTTAAGTCTTGCCCTCAAACAATTGTTGTTGATTTATAAGCCTGTTTACAAAACCATGTCAACCCTCATGGTACGGGCCAAGTCGCTCTTACAACAATCGTTGCATCACCAGTCCAGCCATCAACCACACATTGGATTGATCCTGGCATTTTTAGAGCTTTACAAATACGCCCAGCACGATTTGAATGTTATACCGGAACGCCAGCTGGAGTTTTATTTGTATAAAGTATTGGGGCAGAAAAAAAGACCACAAATTCCAGACAGGATGTTTTGTGCTTTTGAAATCAGTCCGGACTTTAAAGAGGTATTGTTGCCAAAAGGCAACAGAATTTTGGCGAGTCAAAATGAGGAAGGAAACGATCGCATATACATCACGGAAAGGGATGCAGTGTTAAATCATGCCAGACTAACCGCATTACAAACATTGTTTGTATCCCGAAACCCGTTAATCGATCAAAACTCCCGCTTTCAACTGGTTTCTGGTATCTACCAAAAACAAATTGATCCTGATTTTGCTGAAGAAATTTCAATCGCCAGTTTAGGCGAGGAACAACGGTTTTTTCCAAATGAAGAAAAAACAATGAAGGAGGGAGAGATTGGTTTTGCCGTGGTTTCCAATGCACTAAAATTACAGGCAGGTCAACGGGAAATATCATTGACCTTTCAATTTACCGAACAAAGCTTTCACTATCTCACCAATGTCTTGATGGATATTGCGGCCAAAAGGGAGATCAAACCTGATGAGGCTTTCTTTTCGGTTTTCTCCCAGTCGGTTTTTCCGGAATACACAGCAGAAACAGGATGGCTGTCATTTTCAGAGGTGGATATGGTAGCACCAGAAGATTGGAGCATGCGCCAATTTTCGATGAGAATGAAATTGTCGAAAGCCATGCCTGCAATGGTTTCATACAACGAAGACATTCACGCACAAGGATGGGATGTGCATCAACCTGCAATTCGGATCCTTTTAAAGGGAAACAACAGCTATCATCCATACTCACATTTGCATTTTCTTGAATTGGATCAAATATCCATAGATGTCAATGTTGAGGAATTGAGACAGTTTCAATTGTTGACCAACAGTGGAGCAGTAGATGACACCGCGCCTTTTGAACTGTTGGGTTCTACGCCCAAGAAAGGATCTTATTTGCTTGTTGGTAATGATGAATTGTTTTGCAAGCAGTTGACCAAGCTTGAAGCCGGATGGGATTATTTTTCATTGCCTACCAGGGAACAAGGATTAAGTGGATATTATGCAGGGTATCCATACCCCATGGGCAATGAAAATTTCACTTTCACGGTGAGTGCATTGACAGATTTTGGTTTCCGTCCTGCCAAAGGGGAACAAGCACAACGTTATGCATTATTTGACCATGACGACATGAATGGCCCCGTTCATGACACGCGAGTCATCAAAGACATAAACTTATCCTTGCTCAATATCCAACCCAAGCCCGATCTCAGCATGGAGGATCTCCAAGAATATCATCCAAGGCTTGAAACCGGATTTTTAAAATTTGAGTTGGATTCGCCTGATGTAGGATTTGGATATGAAGTGTATACTGCTGTGTACAATACTGCCGTTACAAAAGCTGCAGATACTAAAAGTACCAAAACAGCCAGTCATCTCCATATCCAAACACCCAATGATCCGTTTTCTCCATTGGCACAAAACTTTTATATCAATTATCAGGCACAAACACAATTGATTTTCAACGGACAACGTTCGTTTGCGAACAACAAACAGGATGAAAATGCGTTCATCCACATTCATCCATTTGGCAGTCATCCCATTTTTGAATATTCCACACCAAACAGCAACCGATTGGTGCCATACTTTGAACTGGAAGGGTCTATTCACTTGGGTTTTGAAAATCTCTCTTCGAATGAGGTAGTTAACATGCTTTGGGATTTGGTACCCAATGACAAATGGACTTATGGAGACGGTGCAGACGTAAAGTGGCATTATTTGTCGAGGAATGAATGGGTGCCATTAAAGGGACAGCATCTGTTGTTTGATGAAACCAATGGATTGATAAACTCAGGCATCATCAGCATTGAAATACCATCCGATGCGTCAACCGAACATCAATCAATGCCTTCCGGAAAAATTTGGCTAAGGGCAGGTGTTTCGCAAAAAGCAGAATTGGTGAGCAGACTGAAACGTATTTATTTGAGAGCCGCCAGTGCCGTTTATCAGTTTTTACCGGAAGGTGAAGAAGATCATCCAATTTCCTTGGAAGCATATTCTGCAGATGCCATGGCAGACAATGTAGATGGAATTTTATCTGTAATTCAACCCCTTGCAACTTCAGGTGGAAGAGCCAAGGAAACGGAAGGTGAGTTCATGTCCAGAATTAGTGAATATATGCGGCATAAACAGCGTGCGATTACCACTTGGGATATGGAAAAAATGTTGTTGAGGGAGTTTGATCAACTGGCATATGTTAGGGCATTTGGTCATTTCGGAAATGAATTGTTTGTAGCGCCCGGCGAAGTCGTGATTGCAGCGGTACCCAAGATTTATAACACAGATGTTTTCTATCAACCTAAATTAAATTTAGGTGAGATCAAGGTGATGGAAGAGTATTTGAAAAAAGTAAGCAGTCCTTTTGCTAAAATCACTGTTCGCAATCCACTGTTTGAGTTTGTATGGGTAAAATGCAGAATTGTGCTGAATTCCAAAGAGACTGGGGCCATTTTAAAACAACTACACCAAGATCTCCTGCACTATTTATGTCCATGGTTTTATGAGGATCCCAAATTGGCCATGACCATCCGATCCATAAGGCGTTCAGATGTATTCATATTTTTACAAAGCCGACCTTATATCGGTTATATTACCGGATTTTCCCTTGTTCATCTTACAATTGATGATCAAGGGAGGTACCATATTCAGGATACCGCACAATCGAACAACCAGAACGACGAAATCATCTGCACCCGCCCTTGGACGGTACTTATACCATTGGAGGGCAATCATATAGAAGTGATAAAAGAACCTGAATATTTTGAGCCGGAACCCACACATTTTGAAGACATGATCATTGGTACGAACCTAGTAATAGGAGGTGATTTGACTCCTCAGCCTGAGGTAGAACAAATAAAAGACTTGATACCTGAAAAAGAAAAACCTGCACCCCCTATTTACAGTTTCACTTTAAAACTTTGATTGTATGGCACTGTTGAATCGACAAAGTCTGAAAAATTATTTTAAAAAAGGGAACGCTCCCACAGAGCAACATTTTATAGACCTTATAGAATCTTCTATCAATATTGTGGATGATGGTATAGCCCGTGGTGCTGATCAAGGATACAGGATTTCGCCTATTGGAAATTCGAACAGATTGATTTCCTTTTTCAGAAACATGCAAAAAAGAGATCCTGATTGGTTTATCAGTTTAAATGAGAATGATATTCCAGGGATTGCATTCCAAGAGCAAGGGAAAGGACCAAGATTGGTATTGAAAGAGGGTGGTCAAGTAGGTATTGGGGTAAACAATCCAAAGTACACACTGGAAGTTAAAGGCACCGTTGGATTCACCAATAGAGTCGGAACATTGTACCAAGGCAAGGTTCCTGGTGATGGGAAATGGCATGACATGGTTTCAGGATTGAGAGAACCTTCCGCCTTTGAAGTTATGGCCATCATCAATGGTAGAAAAGGAAGTGGGAAATATGCCCTCGCCCATGCCATTGCTTTGAATACATTCGGAGGAAAATTGTCATTTGGTGGAATTAAAAAAACATCTGCATGCTATGGAAGTTTTTTCAATCGTCTTCGCTTTCGTTGGACTGGAGAACTGTATGACTATTCCCTTCAAGTAAAGACTGCAAGTCCTTACGGTATTGATGAACAAAATGGTGAACCATTCCCAATTCAATTCCAAATAACAGGTTTATTAGAGAATAGATAGGATGAAAAATACTAAAAATAGTGTGAAAACGGGAGAGCATGAAAATCCAGGATTGCGGTTTTCGGATTTGTTTGAAGAAGGGATCAAACTTGCCCAAAAGTTTTCAGGTGACCACTGGACAGATTTCAACTATCATGACCCAGGAGTAACGATATTGGAATATGCCATCTATGCATTGATGGATCTTAGCTATCGTTCCAATTTGCCCATCGAAGATCTTTTTTTAATAGGAGTTGATGATTTTAACAATGAAAGTGAAAACCTGCTCTATGCTCCACATGATGTATTTCCAACAGATCCATATACATCGGAAGACTATCGGAAAATGATCATTGATCGTGTAAAGCTGGTTAAAAATGCATGGGTAAACCCCATTTACCAGGATCCTGCAGGGCACAAAGGCCTGTTTGAGGTATTGATACAGGGGCAGGATGATATGCACGAATCAGAAGCTGCAAAATTAGAACAGGAAATTCGTCAACTCTTTCATCAACACCGAAATCTGGGGCACGACTTGAGCGTATTAAAACTCTTGACCAGTGTTCCACTTTCCCTGGTGGGAGATATCCATTTGGAAACAGATGCAGTTGCCGAATATGTCATGGCGAAAATCTTTACGGAGTTGGATCATTATGTCAATCCGGAAATCAGAATGGAGAATCCATTTGAACTTATGGAGGAAGGGCATTCCCCAGAGACAGTATTTTCAGGCCCTAAACCTGTTCATGGCATCATCCAAGGGCATCATCTAAAACCAAAAACTGATACGGTATACGTATCACAAATACGCAATATCATTGCGAATGTTGAAGGTGTGAAAGGTGTAGGACAAATTCAAGTAATGCGAAAAGGACTGCCCATAAATGAAAATCAAATTTCATTCAATGCAGATACGTTTCCAACCATTGAGTTTCAAAACCTGCAAAACGAAAATTCCCATCAGCTAAAATTATTTAAAAATAACATTGAACAAGATGTTGATCCAGTAACCACCCAACAACTGATTGATTTCAATCTTGCTGAACAAAGAACGCATTACATGCGCAAGATTGAGTATAAAAATTCGCTTCCAAAAAGCAATGTCACCAAAGAACAATTGAATGTTCACTTTGCGGTACACAATGAATTTCCAGAAAATTATGCCATAGGAAAATTAAGTCAACCCAAAAATGCATCTCCTGATCGGCAGGCACAAGCCAAACAACTCAAAGCTTATTTGGCAATATTTGAACAGGTCGTGGCCAATCATTTGAGCCAACTTACGCATATGCGGGAATTGATGTCCATATCATCAAAAATTGATAAGACCTATTTCACACAAATCCCATTGGACATTGATGAAATCCAAGAGGTACTTACCGATGACATCCCAAGCTATGAAGATTTTTTGAATGAAATTTCAAATGATCCTGCAGGTTATGCAGATCGTCGAAATAGAATTCTTGATCATTTATTGGCGCGTTTTGGAGAACAACTGGATAGTGAGATTATCAGGAAATATAAAATGCCCAACAGCAAGGAAAAAGATTGGGAAATAAGCAATGAAATCATTCAAACAAAGGTCAATTTGCTGCAGAACATCATTTCATTGTCCCGATCCAGGAATATCTCTTTTAATTATTTGGATAAAAAAACCTGGGACAGCGATAATATTTCCAAACTTGAATGGAAACTCTTCATATCACTCAATTTCCGACACCGTAGGCGAAGGAGTTTGGTTAATCCCCTGTTGGATCATTTGCAGATGCGCCGTACCGATGATGGATCAAAGAATCTGTGGAAGGAGGAGTTGATTGACATTGTTGAATTGGGAAAACTAAAAGTTTGGAAAAGGGATAAGGATCAATATCTATCCGAAGAGATCAGATTCCCTGATATGGAAATTAGTTTTGTAAACCGTCTTTTTTCACAGGGAACGAATCCAAAATATTTAAGGGTTGTTTCTATCCGGGAAAAAGGAGGCATTGGATTTGCAATATTGCTCCGTGGACTTGAACCTATGCAGGATCTGCTCATCTTTCAGCATCAAGATCAAACCACCTGTGAACATGTATTGGATCGATATGTTTCTTCTGTTCATGAAATCAGTATGGAGTGTGAAGGATTTCATCTTTTGGAACACATTTTGCTTCGTCCATTGGAATTGAAATTGTTTGTTTTTTCAATCATGGATAAAAAAGGTGAAGTCCTGATGAGCGGATATTTACCAGGCAGTATTGAACAGCAGTCATTACTGGCTGAGGAATTGCCAGTAATCGGATCAAAAATAGAAAATTACAGCGTAGTTGCAGAACCTGACAGCAATTTGTTTCAGGTGGTGCTCTATGATGCAAACTATCAACCGGTCGCAAAACTCAAAAAAGCATTTCACTCTCGTGTTGGTGCGGAAAATGAACTGGCAAGGGCAGCCAAATACCTTACTTCTATTTTGGAGCGAAAAATTTTATTGGAACAAGTACTTGAAATTAACAGTATCAATGGAGAATCGATCGAGGTTCCAAACTATTTTGAATTTTCTCATTCTCTGAGTTTTATTCTGCCCAATTGGCCATCTCGATTTGGAAATGAAGAGTTCATTCATCGGTTCAAGGGATTAATCAAGGAAAATATACCGGCTCATTTCACAGCGCATGTTTATTTATTGGATCCCGCAACGATGTACAGATTTGAAGATTTGTATTCAAAATGGCTTAAAGCAAAGGCATCCGACAATCAGCCATTGTCAACAATAGATCAACTTTCGGCGCGTATCATACAACTGCTGGTTGAATGTAAAACCAATGGAATGTTGAAATGAGTGATACTCATCTTATCCAGCGACAAGTATTTCAAATTGATATTGATTCTGAATCAGAATTTAAACCGGTGAGCGATATATTGATGCAACTCATGAAAAATGAATTGCGTTTGTTTATCGATAAAACATTGAGTGCTACAGTAAAATCAAATGAATATGTTCAAATTGATCGTCTGGAAATAAATTTGGGTAATCTTGATTTGAAAAATATCAGGGAGGAGGTGATAACAGCTTTTAAAAATATTTTTCCTTCCCTCGTCAATCAAAAAATATCTACGCTTCGTACAGCAAAAAAAAGCATATTTCGCTCAAGGGACAGAAACCATCAGGCGATTTTGTATTTTATTGCCTATGG
Source organism: Chitinophagales bacterium (assembly GCA_030832645.1). Classification (GTDB taxonomy): domain Bacteria; phylum Bacteroidota; class Bacteroidia; order Chitinophagales; family Chitinophagaceae; genus Pollutibacter. Next base: position 17,005 of record JAURIR010000013.1, read on the forward strand.
GAAAAAGGCATCATGGTCTCCATCTGATGCACCATCAATAGATCATTCAATAAGAACATTTGTCCGAAAGAGAAAACGAAATGGTGTATTGAAATTATGGCAATATGGCTCCAAGGATGCAACAATCAGAGCACGAATCCTCAATTTACTGAGAATTGACGATCTTCTACATCTATACTTGACCACCTCCAAAGGAGTGGTTATAAAGGAAAAGAAAATCTGGGACAACATCATACAGTTGCTGCAACAGCATATTTCTTATATACCAGGAAAAGGGGAAATTGATGCAGTGATCAAAGAAAGTTTAATGGGGTTTTTAATCCGTTCTTCTGCGTCACAAAAGATGGATCCTTTGCACAATGATCCCCTAAATCTGCTGTTAGGACTTCATATTGATAGCATGCCTGCTTCAGTTGCGGCGAAAATACTAAATGGAAAAAAGGGATGGAATAAATCACCCACTGCAACAGCTGCAATACCTCATCTTGAAAGGCTATTGACAAGAACAGGAAACAGTGAAATCGACATATCTATACCTCCGTTGGCAGATTTTAAACTTTTTTTAGAAAGAGGCTATATTCCACGTCCATTGCATGACAGGGGATATTCAAACATAAATGCGCTGTTTCGGTATTTGATGCATCACCATATTGAGGAATTGCGTGTATTCTTGAAGGTAATGGGGCGCAAGACCTTGGCCCGGGGACGTTTTCTGGATAGGGTTGCGCAACCCAATATTGAGATGTTTTTTGCTAAAGTTGCTCCAGAAAATGCCGAGATGTTCAAATGGATTAAAGATGCATATTTACCCGTACATAAAATTCATCATCTCATCAAGCAACCCCTTGCTAAAATAATAAAATCCATCAATGAGATAACACTTGACATCTTTACGCGTGAAAACTTCAATGGCATTTCAAATGAAGCGTTTATAGAAATGCATATCAGGGGAATGTCTCAGAAACTCAATGTCAAAACCGAAATATTACTGCATTCCATTTTTCAGGTTGAAAGACACAAGAATAATCTGTTAGACAATAAATTTGAAAATTTTGTTGCTGCAATAAAAAATATAAAAAAAGGGAAAGGGCAAACCAGGTTTCAAGTTCCAGCATTGGATGAAAAAGGAATTGAAGGAAAAAACAAGCTTGAAGACAGCTGGAATAAATCTGTGGATAGAGATTTTATTTTGCCTACGGCTGTACTGAAAGAGCTTCTTTTTCTAAAAAAAACAGGCATTTTAGGTTCATATCAAGTCAGGGTGCATGAATTCTTACAAGATCAAATCAAACTGCGAAAAGCAAATCAGGTTAATAGCGAGATAGTTAATGATGACATTTTTATCAAATTGGTACAGTACCTCCAATTGAATGAAACTTTTTTTGAAGAAATAATTTTATTGAGCAGGGAATTGCTTACTTCTTCATCAGTAAATAATCAAAGTTTACTCGTAAAGAGCGTAGAAAAACAAAACTCTTATTCTGCAGAAAATGAGAATGGAAAGGGATTATTGGAACATTTGATCAAGCACAGAGAAAGATACCAGCCGCAGGATATACGTGTTTTAGTGAATTCATTCTTGAAAAAAGAAAGGGTTTCACAGCATATTTTTGAACAGCTTGTTCTTATACTTTTTAATGACAGAAGCAAGCAGATCATAAAATCATTGAAAACATGGTTCAAGATCAATTCAATGCATTTGAATAAAAACATGATTGATTCGTTACAGTCAAGATTTATACATTTGTCCCTTCAATTTACTGATCCACAAAGAAACCTCTCACGCATCTTCATAAATTTGCAAGAGACCGTTGATCAAGAAATACAACAACATTTAAAAACTCCAGAAGAAGTAAGAAATGTATTTAGTGACAGGGGCGAGCTGGTATTTCAACAACAAAAAGCCAAAAAGAGATCCCCGGTTTTTATTAAAGAAAATCAACTGCTTGCGCTATATTCAATCATTCAACTCGAAAATGAGTTGGAAGGAATTGTAAGTGACTCTTTTTACAACAATATCATTTACAGCTTTGATCTCTTGAGATGGAAATACCGAGATGAATTTTTTGAGATTCTCCAAAAGAATAGCACAAATCCCGAGTTTATTCAATTTTTGACAGATGAATCAAATCTACCAATTTGGAAAGCAATTGTATCTATAATTCCTGAGTTGGTAAGCAGGAGAATGAATGAACTAATAAGGTCAACCAATTTTCTCTTTCAATTTCTATCACTCACCACCTTGACAAAAGAGAAACTACAAGAATTTATCATCTCTAATGCAATCGGCTTTTATTTTCTGTCAACAGATGAACTTCCAGATGCATACTCCTTCTTTATGCATGCAATTGCGCAAGCTAAAAAAGAAGACGTATTGACCAACGAACAAGACTTGGTTTCGGTGAAAAGATTGCATAAAAATTGGCCTACTTTTTTGAGGTATATAAAACTAACGAATGAAGATAAGAAGTTAAGCATTGCCAATAAACAACCGGAACTTTTACTAAAGGCTGTTAAAGAAACATATACATGGCCCTTAGATTTTATACCTACGCTATCAACAAGAGCAGAAAAGGATATAATTCTTCAAACCTCTTTCTTTACATTTCAGTTTGTACTCAATAAATTCTCATTTCCTCCCGGACATGCTTTTGAAAATGAAAGTATATGGCAAAATGCTTTGTATTTCCGTACATTACTCCAGCAGGAAATTGGTTTATTAACCCGTGTTTGGTCATTGGCAAAAACACCAAGGCAAAAGGAATTGTTTTTAAAATGGGTCGATGAACCCATGGCCTTTGAATTGTTGGCCTTGATTTTCAACAGTACTGAAGAACAAATAAAATTATTGATTGGTGAATGGACAACTCGATTCTCTTTTCTAAAAGCAACAGATTGGACTACTGATCTTATTGATTTTATACAAACCAGAAAAAAGCCCAATGATTTACAAGAATTGATTGTTCAGTATTTGATTCAGTATACCAGAATTCACCAACTTGATGTATTGACAGTAAAGAAAGAGATTGATGTGGTGAACGGCTTCTCAGTACTCAGGAGCTTACCGATCAAGACAATTCGATGGAAAGAACTGCCATTCATCTTATCACTGTATGAACCCAACAAACCCGAATGGCATAATTTCATCTTGAAATGGGCAATTGCATTGGATGTTTTTGCGCCATCAGTTTCCAGCAAGGTAAAACTAAAATTCTTCTTAAGGTTAATTGAACGCAGCCAAGAAAAACAATCTAAAATTGAAATAAGCAAGGATATTGAATTTTATTTTAAGATTTTGAGCAAATTATCAGCAGCTGATGCAATCCCTTTCTTGCATTTGCTACATGAGGAAGGAGTGGAGCTTTTAGAATTTGTTCGACATCAACCTGGATTAATGACATCAGATCATTTCCCTTATGAGCAGATTGTTTTGAGAGTAAGTGCAACGCACTTAAAAGACGCAGATCGTGATACTATTTTTGCGCGTATATTAGAAGAATTGGGCTCCTCTACCAACAGTAGATTAATCCCTACTGCACTCAGCAAAAAGCTGTTCTCCAAAACAGGTCAAATTTCTACCAAAAATCATTTGGCCAAAATAACAGATGTTTGGTACAACGATTTATCAAAAGATTTCCCATTTCAATTTTCAGACCATCTATCTCTTACCCAAGAGGCTATACAAGAAGTACAAAAGAAATGGTCAACAACTTTTATTCGGATCTATGGCGTTTGGATGAACGGTTTAAGCAATTTGACCTTGGGTACAAGCGAGCCCAACCAAATTTTCTTGTTCAAGGCCTTGGCCAAAATTCATAAAAGGAATCTCCATGGAAGTGAAAAGATTCATGCCGTGATTTTTTTGGAAATCATAAAATCGTTGCCCGCTGGTGAAAAAGAGGTACTTGATGTTTTGAGAGCAATGAATGGATTGATTTCTTTTGAATTCTTGTTGAATACCGATGTGTTTTATTGGCTAAGCTACAATTTGAGCAAATTAGAAGGTATTACAAAGTATTTGGACGAAACAAACAAAGAGATCCATGAAAAATGGATGCACAAATTGGGACAATCTGAGATTGCTGAATCCCCAGTGGAAAAGCACCCAGTACTGTTTGATAAAAAAGAGCTCAGCTTGATGTATGAGGACGATTTTTTATTTTCGAAAATTCAAGCTGCAGCCATCTCACCAGAAATGAGCATGTGGCTGAATGAAGGATTTGTTGATCTTGGGCATGAAATGAATATCAGGATCGAAATCCACAAGACGCCTGTTATGCTATTGCTGAAAAGTACCTTTCTGCATAAAACTGTAATAAGTAAATTGGTTGATTGGCTTGGACCTTCGGAATTGGGCCGACAGTTTGAATTGCTCTTGAAAGCAAATATTCACTCAAGCACGGCCTATCAAAGTTTTCAAAAACTATTGGTTTACTTTTTTGAACATGCTGAAAAAAATGAGCATGTTCAATTTATATTGTTGTTGAATAAACTTATACAACGAAATAAATACTGGAACAAGGAGAAATTTTGGGTACAATTTTTCCAAGATACAGCAGCTTTACCAACAATGGAAGGGGCAATAATACAGCATGCAATCAAAAGGCCGAGCCTGCGCAAATCAGGCGCAATAAAACAAATCATACAATGGCATTTGGACCAATCCAGCACAACAACCATTGCTCCATTAATGGTCTTGGAAAAATACATCATTGGAGATGCACTCACTTTAATCAATTCCAACTGGACTTTGCACAAAATAAAAAAATCGATTAAACAGGTTTGGACCTCAAAAGACAAGCACTTCCCTTTTTTACTCTTTACATTGAGCAGCCAGGAGTTGTACAGGAGACGCATTCTGGAACTCATGGAAGAGTTTGGAGAGCAGACAATATTGGAAAAAATTCATCCAAGATTATGGGCAGAATGGAATTTGTTGGAAAATATTTTTGTACAGAATTTTGGCATATCCATACCCCTTAATTTGGGTGTGAAAAATGACAAGGACTTGTGGGATATGTTTTTATACAATTGGTCTGTAAAAGGATATAAGCTCATTGACCCATTGATATTATTGAGAGAGGTAGTGCTGTTGTTGGTCCCCAAGTTGGATCTCGTTGCACTAAATACCATTCGAACTTTTGATTCAACAGTTTTGGGTTATACTGAAAAAACAACCTGGAAGCGATTGATAACAATGGTTCCTGAACTAAGACCAGCATCGGTTGAAAAGTCAAAGCCGTGGAAGCAAACACGGGAAACAGAGATTGATTTACCAGATGAAGAAGATGCAGCCGAAGGAATAACCATACAAAATGCGGGATTGGTATTGCTGTGGCCGTACTTGAGCCGTTATTTTAAATTATTAAAATTGATGGAGGGAAATGCCTTCGTAGACGACAGGGCATTGGAACGGGCCATTCAGCTTACACAGTATTTGGTCAATTTTAAAACAAATATTGATGAAAAGGAGTTGATGTTGAACAAGTTATTGTGCGGCGCTGCATTCAAATTTCCTATAGGTACAGATTTTGAACCCAATGCTGAAGAAGCTTCAATGTCTAGGAAAATATTACAAGGTGCGGTTCAAAATTGGGACCAGATGAAAAATACCAGACCAGAAACCTTTCAGGAAACATTTCTGCAAAGGGAAGGACGCCTTTATAAGATGGAAGATCGATGGGAGTTGGTAGTGGAGAAGAAGGCTTATGATATGCTCTTGGATAGTTTGCCATGGAATATTTCTATGATTCAATTGAGTTGGATGTCCGATAGATTAGTAGTAATTTGGAGATGAAAATGATCGAAAACATACATAGCACAAAATTCATAGAAAAGGAAATCAAATGGTTTTCACAGGTGCTGGATGCCAGGATGGAGAGTTACTTTCAAGATCAGGAATTTACGGTTGAATCGTTGGCAGCCCCCGCTGTGAATGCCAAAGAAAGTTTTTATGAAGAGCTGCTCTTGCGATTTCAAATGGGTCTTGCAGAACGGATTGCACTGATTATGGCACTTATCCCTCATCTGCAACCCTCAGTATTTGATCGCTTTTTTATTCAAAATAAATCTATTGGAAGAATTTTTTCTGAGTTTGGAGGCATTGATAACAGCATGCACAGGGGATTTATTCCAACGGGCGAAACGGTAAGTTTTGTCATTGCCGGAAAAGATATTTTCTTGCGCAAGGAAGTTGCCAAGTTGTTTACTGAGCATCACTTTTTTCGAAAACAGAACATTTTACGGTTGAATTACAATGGCAGTTCGGAAACAATTTGGGCTGGCAAATTGACCATCTCTCAAGAATATTTATCTTATTTGGTCAAAGAGGAAAATTTTGAACCTGATTTTGATGCACAGTTTCCTGCTTCCAGAATCAATACATCATTGAATATTCATGATTTGATTCTTAGCCCCAACATCATGGAAGAAGTACGGCACATACAAATCTGGATGGATCACCAGAAAGAGCTGAGCCAAAATGAACATCTTAGAAAGCGGTTTAAAAAAGGATACAGGGCTTTATTTTACGGATCACCGGGCACAGGTAAAACACTAACTGCCTCACTGTTGGGTGCAACCCATAATAGAAAAGTATATAGAATTGATCTGTCGCAAATCGTGTCGAAGTATATTGGTGAAACAGAGAAAAATTTAGCCAATATATTTGACATGGCTGAAAATAAAGATTGGATCCTGTTTTTTGATGAAGCCGAATCGCTGTTTTCCAAAAGAACTGATATTGGTGATTCAAAAGATAAATTTGCAAATCAGGAAACCTCTTTTTTACTTCAACGCATCGAAGATTATGACGGGTTGATAATTTTGGCGACCAATTTAAAACCCAATATTGACAGGGCTTTTACCAGGCGTTTCCAATCTATTGTTAACTTTACCATGCCGCAATCCAAAGAGCGGGAACAATTGTGGAGTAAAGCATTGAACAATATGGAAGTATCAGATAATGTAAGTTTTTCAGATTTGGCAAGAAAATTTGAACTGTCAGGCGGATCTATCAACAATGCGGTTCAATTTGCCTGGTTACAGTCCAGAACAAGAGACCCTAAAGTCATCACTGTTGAAGATCTGATATTGGGAGCAACCCGCGAGTTGGGAAAAGAAGGAAAGTCATCAAAAAGTTAATATGTTTCAATACCTGCACTGGCCTAAAGACTGGGGAACAGAAATTGCATTGCAATTGTCGAGGGCTCAATATCAGGTATTGTTTGTAGTTGATGGAAACAATTTTGACAAGATTGAAGCTGAACTTTTTCGCTTTCAAAACAGGGGTGGGCACATAGAGCTCATTGCGTGTTTATATGCTTGGGAAAAAAACATCAGAAGTGTAAATGCACTGAAAAGATTGGCCAATGGGGGTGCAACTATCGGCTTGATCTCACTATCGGAAATGACTACCCCACCTGCCAATTCTGTAGTAATTGATAAAAGTAGATTAATAAGTGAAGTGGCTCTTGCAGAGGCTGAAAATCCTGGTGAAATTATTTTTTCTCAGGAAAGAATTTGGAAACAGTTGTTCGACAGGGCAGAACATTTTCAACCCTCGGAAACAGAGGTACAATTGCATTTCCAGGTTCAACCAAGTCATGTTGAACCTGGAGGCTTGGTAAAATTATATTGGGAAGTTCGTGATGCTGATTTTGCTGAGATTGAACCCGGTATAGGTGCAGTACCAATGGTTGGACAATTGGAAGTTCCTGTTTTTGAAGACACACTATTTAGATTAAAGGGCAGCAACAAGTCATTGCTGCGGACAAAATCAGTATTCATAAAGACAGCACAACAAAATAACATTGTTCTATCCGTATTTGTTTTTGATGTGGTATCTAAAGCGTATATACCATTGGAATCAACAAAAGAACAGGGACATGTGTATGCTATTTTTGTTGGTGATAGAATAAGGATTGATTGGAATTCCTTGCCCATCGGAGTTTTATCTGAAGCAAAATTGGGTGATATACCCAATGAAAGTTCAATAAATCTTGAAGTCTTTTCGGATGAATCATTCAAATTTAAGCTTCGAACCATACAAGAGGATTTCATAGAGACGCTGCAAATTCTTGCCATTTCTGATGAAAAAATAGATAGACCACTTAAAACAGTGAACCATGACCAATCAATTGAAACAACCGTGTTGAACAAAAAGAATCAAGAGCACAAACATGATGCTTCAACAAGCTTTTTCCAAAAAATAGTTAATCTGTTAAGGATATGGAAATAAGACCGGTAAAGCCCTTAACACGTTTATTCATATTCTGCGCAGGAAGCAGCATTGATGTGTTGATGCAATGCCCGCGTTCAGAATGGATTAAGCACAGTGGTATTGGAGTTACGGTTTTCTTTACTGGGTTGTTGGCAACACTTTCATCATTTTATGCCTTCCAGCTCATCTTCCCCAATATTGTAGTAAGTTTTTTACTGGCATTGTTATGGGGTGCTATTATTTTCAACCTGGATCGTTATATCGTGTCTAGCTTTAGAATGAACCAAACCACAAAGGAGGAAATTTTTCAGTTGATTCCACGCATGATAATGGCAATTGCTATTTCAATCGTAATTTCAAAACCCCTGGAAATTGAGGTTTTTAAATTTGAAATCAATCAGGTTTTGGAGGGGGATAAAATTGTTCTGTTGGATTCATTTTCGCAACAGCATCAAAGAGAAATGGAAAAATGGGATACGAAGACTGGTTCACTCAAAAATGAATTGAGGGGATATTTTGACCTAAAAGAAACCTATTACCGGGAATATTCATGTGAATGTGATGGCACCTGTGGAACCGGAAAAAAAGGCAGGGGAATAGAATGCTTCAATAAAAAAGAAAAATACGAATCCTACACCATAGAATATGAACAACATAAGCTGCGCATTGAAAAATTGATAAGAGAAATTGAGAAAGAAAAACAAAAAGCAACAGCAACTTTTGAAAAAAACAAAAAGACAATGGAAGATAGTTTTTCTTATGGCTTTTTGGCAAGGTTGAATGCATTGGGCAAATTAGACAGCATGGCAGCTTGGGCGATTACCATATTGTTGGCTTTGGTAGAAATTACACCGGTATTGACAAAAGTTTTTGCACCCAAAGGGCCTTATGATCATTTGCTGCAAATGGGGGAATATGATTATAAGGTAAAATATGTGCAAACTGTTTACAGAAAAAACCAGGAGTTTTACCAAATGTCACCAGTAAATGCATCGCTTGAAAACAAGACCGAAAAAATTGAAAAAGAAGCAAGTCGCTCAGGTGAAAAAACAGAAGGAATAGAGCGATACCGTAGATTAAAGGAACAAATTCAAAAATTAAACCCTTAAAGTGAAATTGTTGTTTATTGACAAGTTAAGCTTGCTGATGATTTTATTTGTCCAACCATTTTTTTCTGATGGACAAGAATTGTCGTTGAAAAAAGAAAAGCAGTTTGCATTGCCAGCAAGCAATAAAGAAATTATTGTTGAAAACTTTAATGTAAACAAAGAGGATTTTCTTAAGAAACTCATTCCTCAAAATACTGCCACAGCCTCCGATTTTGTTCCAGATGTTTCACTTGGTGATAGTTTAAAAGTATTGCTAAGAGACAGTGGAAAACTGAAAATCGGTTTGGATAGCATATACTTATTAAACCATCTCGTTCTTGAGGAAAATAAAATTCAATACCTGGCAAATATTGTCTTTTCCGTTAAGAGGTTAGGTGCTACGAAAAGTTTAAATTATGCGGTCAAGAAAGGCGATACCATCAGATTTAGTTATACCATTTTGAAAGGGGCTGGCTTGGATGAACTTGAGGTACTGGAAGGAAAAGAATTGAGATATGGTTTCTCAAAATCAAAAAAAAATGTAGAACAAAATGGTGAGTTTGTGGCCTCAGCCGATGAAATAGTTGTTTTTAATCTTACCAACAAGGGAATCAACAGTTCTAAAGGGAAACTGCTGATTACCAGAAAGGAAATGCAACAAAAACTAAGTTTTGTTTTCAGCTGCGATACCCTTGACCACATTGTAAAGGAAATCAAGCAATTGCAAGATACGGTTACTGAAATATTGGTTAAAAAAACATTCAGCACTCCATCGAAAACGGATATCACCCAATCAAATCGCGTTCAATTGAACATTCCTGTGCCTCCCAATAAAACACCCATTGCCATTGCATATTGGTTTGGAACCAAAGAACAAAACAGATTGCAATGGAATGCGCTATCAGAAGCCGATAAGGAACACTCACCTTTAGAGGCTTATGTAACAAGAGAAATTTCTCGAGATGGAACATTAAACTTGCCTGAAGAACAAGGTTCTGAGATTGATATTTCCCTAAAAGACAAGGAGGGCTTGAGCCTAAGGCTATCAAACGGTGCAGTAAAAAAAACAAATTATGCTACGCCTACCTTAAATAAAAAATGGAACTACGCATGCTTCTCTATTCAAAAAAATATTTTTTTCCCAGAAACTTTCATCCTGGAGGTACAAAACAATTCAACTTTGTACAATACCATCACTGAGTTTGAAATGATAGGATTGTTTTTAAACGAATATCAAGCAGAAATAGAAACCAAAATAACCACTTGTAAAGAGTACGTAACAATAAAGACATTATGATTCATTATTTAAAAATATTTTTGCTCCTCCTGTTTTTGAATATTTTTTCAGGTTGCAAGGAATATTCAAAATTGAAAAGCGGCACACGCAGGGTTTCTTCAGAACTTTCCCTCCTTAAAAAATCAGGTAACTTTATAAAGGGGCTTGGAGCTGATCGCAATGCGCCTGACTCTGCAGATTTGGTGATGACACCAATCAAGCAAAAAAACCTTTTAAACAGTTATGATTATTTGTACGATTGGTTAAATGGAAAAAATTCAACTTTACGGGCAGATAATTTTCAATGGGATTCAAGCCGTAACACATATACAATATTTGATTCATCATCCAGAAGACTTCATCCCGATATTGAAGTATATGGATGGCATCCATATTTTATGGGTGAACTGTGGAAAACATACCCATATGCGTTGCTTTCTACGATTTCATTTTTTTCATATGCTGTAGATGAAGAAACAGGATCATATAGCAATCCGGATCACATCAACCAATGGAGAAATATAGGCATGGTCGACTCTGCGCATGCCCACAACAAAAGAGCCCTGCTCACCGTCTCTTGTCATGGTGACAAACAGGCAAACCGCTTTTTAGAAAATAATTTGGCCTGGACAACCTTGGCTGATTCTGTTAGTAGCTTATTGCAGGAAAAAAATGCAGATGGCGTTGAACTTGATTTCAGAAATTTTTCTGAAGACAAGCGTGTTGCATTTGTGAATTTTGTAAAGTACTTCAGGGAGCGGATGGAAAAGAAAATAACAAACAAAATATTTTATCTGGCAGTCAGCTTGCCGCCTGGCAATGTCAACCAATTGTTTGATGTAAAAGAGATTCAGGTTTATGCTGAGGCCATGGTCATCAGAGGGTATGATCTTCATGAATTAAATCAAGAAAAAGGATATGCTGCTGTTGCTCCTCTGCGTGTAGATGATGCTGAGGGCTTTAGCCTTGAGTCTGTTGTGAACGAATATTTGAATGCTGGAATTGATGCGTCAAAAACCATTTTAGCTTTACCGCTTTATGGTACACAATGGAAAGGATCAAATAATGGGGATGATTTCTATGCATCTGATTTTGATAAAAAAATCACATATAAAGAGATCAAGGACCTGTACAACTCTTTGGATACCACGTTAGAATTAGTAGCGAATTTAGATCCAGTGATGATGACCAACTATTACATGTTGGAATTCCCTGACAGTACCAATGTTGAATGCTGGTTTGACGATGATTACACATTAGGAAAAAAAATGAACTTCGCATTCGCCAGAAAGTTGAAAGGAGTTGGACTTTGGGCATTGGGCTATGACAATGGACGGTCGGAAATTTGGAATCTCATCGACAAAAAATTGACAACAGATACTTTGGAAGTAACCGATCCAATTATGGAAATCGAAGGATATCCCATTAAAGTGGCTTCTTATATTGACAAGCACTCCAATCTGTTCCTGACAACGTCTATCATTATGGCTTTGGCATTTTTAATCGCATTGCTTATTGCTTTTTCAGATTGGCGTGTACGTGATGCCATTTTCAACAATCAGTTCAACCATTTTGTATTTATTATTGTAGCGACGTTGACAATCCTGCCCATATTATCAATGGTTGGTTTTTTGGGAAGGGGCAAATGGCAGATTGTGTTATCCTTTTTAACTGGAATATTGGTCGGTTATGTCTTTTTGCAGTTGAAAACTTATTTACGCTTCAAACGGCCTTAGCATGTTGAAAAAAATAGCAGATGAACTGGGATTCTTTATCATAAAACTGGTGATTGCCTTAGCCATTCTTCCCGTTTTACTGTATTGGTTTGATTTTAGATCTTCCAACGAGGCAATGAACAAGGTTGAACAACTTTTTTTAATCGAAATATGCGTACTGGTTTTATTCTGTTCACTATTTGTTCTATACATCCTTCGATTTCTGCTCTCCCTCTTGTTTAAACAAAATAAAGAAAAAACGGAGGGTAAAAAACAACCATAGAAACTGGGTTGGAACTTCAAGGAAAAACTGAATCAAGTTTTTCTACCCATTGGGAAGTCTAATGAATGTTGTATGTGATTTTCAATCTTATAAAACGTCCTCTTTGCGACATGAATGGAACGTTTTGATCACTATATGGAGCGTTTTTTTCTCCCCATGGCATATTGAATGAAGCTTCAGCCTGACGAGGTCCTGCCGCATAATACAATTTTCCCTTTGGATCAAGCAGGTTCATGTTCAGAATGTTTTCGACACCAAGGTCTAACCGCAAATACGGAAATCCTTTTGCTGCTATTCCCAAGTTTCCATTGAAAATGATATAGTCAGGCAATGTTCTGCTGGAGTCAACCCCAAGATTCTTTTTTACTGTTGTGTTTTCCCCCACTCGCCTGCCCGATACATAATTGCCCCTCAAGTTAAGTGAAGCCCTGAATGGCCCAACTTTATCCAGATAAGTGGTCAGTCCAACATTCAAATGATGTGAGGCAATATCACCCAATCTGATGTTCTTCACACTAGAGTCAATTTTGGAAGCTGTTTGATAAGGTATTATGTAGGTGTGATTTGCATTGATCGTCAAGTAAGGTGTGGGCTTTAAACTAATATTGGTCATCATGCCCTTGATCTCATATTTTCCAGAATGTACATTGATCTTTATGGATGTACCCGGGAGGGTTTTAGATGCCACTGCATTGTTCACCCAATACCAAAAACCGATAATATTCCAGTTCAATAAAGATTTATTGGGATTGGGATTGATACGGCCGTTGAATTCCAGATTGACATAGTCAATGTTTTCTGTACGAAGGTCAGGATTGGCCACACGCCCACCTCCTGTTGAATACTTGGTCCATTGTGAAACACTTTGAACACCGTGTGAATAAATCGCCTTTGCATTGAACAAATGATGATATTGATAAACCAGCGCCAAGCGAGGAGATATTTTTACTCCAAAGCCCTCAGAATTTCGAATGGTATTACGATCGCGACGCGTACCGGCAAATATGGAGAATTGCTTATTGAAGGCATAAGAGAACTGACCAAAAACGCCAAAATCAACAATATCGTATAAATTGCTTCCCGCTATATTGCTCTCAGCTATACCTTTTTCCTTGGCCAAGAAAATATTTTTTTGCTTGTCTTCAAATTCCTTGACAGATGCACTTTTGGTATCAAAATCCTGATAGATCAGATAATCCCCTTGTGTTTGTGTGTAGCGTAAATCTAACCCACTTATAACATCAAACTTTTTATTTTTACTTGTATAGAAGTAGCGCAATTCGTTTCTGGCTTGTAATGCTTTGTAATAATAGTACTTGTTTCTCCATCCATGTTGCACCAGTGATAATCGTTCCAATTGATAACCCTCAGTCCCATACATATCAGTAACTTCGCTGGTAAGACCAGGCTTTCCAGGAAGCAAAGCATCAGGGTAAAGTAAATTTGCAAAATGAAGTTTCGTTCCCGGATCTCCAAAAGCCATAAAGTTTACACGGTTTGATTCCTTATCCAGGCTATGGACCTCGAATGTAGTAAGGTTTGTTATCTCAGAGCGTTCACTTAATTTTTTTTGGACATTAGCATACAGCGTTGTGTTGACAGGTGCCCATATAGATCCATTGTTTGATCCAGCTTCGTTTATATCCTGATAAAAGTTAACCCCCTCTTTCAATTTCCAATGTCGGAAACCAAGTGTAAAATCAGATACTTTCAATTTTATTCCAAAGTAGTAATCTTCTGTTGCATTGGAATATCCAACTGGCGCGCCATTTACCATGCCATTATAAGATGCCTTATCCAATTGACGGGCACGATAGATTCCTTGTTGTGTTAGCGCAATTTTGGAAACATTGCCCTGATTATCCATGGATACGGTATAGTAAGGACTAACCATGGGCAACTTCATGTCACTCATGTATTTTTTCAATCCACCTGTCCAACTGATATTGGTCATCGTAAAGTTATCGTAGGTCAATGAATCGATATCGCTATCCTCATAATCATAGAACTCACCTTTCATTTGATGTTCATCTGACCTGTAATAACGGCCTGTAAGCTGAACACTGAAATTTGATCCTGGCTTACCTTTTAGGTTCATTGTAAGGTCTGCACTTTTGGTCTTGTATCCGCCTTGCAGCACATTTCCATAAAGGGAAAATTTGGCCGACTTGTTGTTATCGGGTTTGCCTTTGTTTTTTTTCAACAAGGGATCTGTTGGGTCTTCACTTGGATCCAGGGTGATGATGTTAATGGCTCCCACAAATGATCTTGGACCATACATGGTAGACGATGGGCCATACAGTACTTCAATTGCTTTGACTGCTGTTAATGGGTATTGACGGGATAAATACGCCCAGTTCAACCAAAGATCATTTTCTTCCACTCCATCCACCATCAAAAGCGTTCTTTCTGTATTTTCCTGGCGAAACCCAAGCTGAAAAATGTTGGCATAGGTTACAGAATAAATTTTATTCACATCGAATCCCGGAAGGTCTTGAATTGCATCCACCAGATCCAAATAACCACGCTCAATCATTTCATTCCGTGTAACCAACAAAACTGAAGCTGGGGCTTCATTGATATCTTCCACTTTTTTGGATACGGAGCTCACACGCATTTCGACCCCTTCCTGAGACAACCGATCAAAAATATCGCGAAATACAATATTCTTCAGGTCTGTAGGCTGGGTATAATTCGGTTTTAAAACAACAATTGACTTGATGTAGTTTTCTGCCTCTTCAAGGGAATCAATGGCAATATAGGTCAAGGCCAATAATTCATAGGCCTGGGCTTTGGTGTCTGCAGAACCCAATCCGTCTTCACGAACACATTTTCCGAGTGAATCAATCACCTTTTGAAAATCACCAATCAGGTAATACGATTTTACCTGATCGAGATTAACTGAACAATAAGTCGTTTTTTGTGCAAAAACTGCAACAAAACTGAAGACGGTAAAACAAAGTGTCAAAAAAAATAAGCGACTCATGTATGATTCATTTTTTCAGATGAATGGGCAGCTTTTCTCTGGCAATTGAAATAATTGCATTGAGAAAAGAATTCAAGGATGGTAACATTTGAGATATTGAAATTTTATCTTTTGTTGTTCTGCTGTTTCCAATTCAATACATCTTTGTATAAATCATCCATTCTGGTACTCCACTTCAACAACTCTCCACCCTCGTCAACAGTAAGCAATTCTGTGCGTCCATTCGCTTTCATCAATCCTAAATCCCAAATCCATTTTCTGAAACCTTTGAGAATTAGTACGTTTTCTTCCCAAGAGCTGAAATTGTCAGAAGAGATATTATAAATATTGGCTGTATTGTCCATGCTTGCGGTAATCAGTTGCTGTGATTCCCTGTCCACCAACATTGATGTTATTTTAGTTTTATGCGGTTTAAATGTTTCATAAGGTTGAATTTTGCTGCCATTCAACGGGCTACAAATAAAGACTTGTCCAGCATCTGATCCCCAAAAGCTGTATTTGTCAGAAACCGCTACACTGGAAACTTTACCGACTGGCATGTTGTTGGGCAAGATCAAGGCAGTGGCTGTCTCTCGCTTTAGATCATACAAATACAATTCAGAAGCGGTTTTTAAGATCACCCGTTTATCGTTCAGCTCAAACAATTGAAGAATGCCTTTGGGCGCCTTAAGCATTTCACGTGCCCCCGAGTTGATTGTTATTTTTTCAAGCATCCCTTTGTTCAGTGTAATCAACTGATCGTTAAAAACAATTAAACTGGAAATGATGTCCTGTTCCAATCTGGCGATTTTTCTCTCCCGTTCAGCAGGAGTTTTACCATTTCGATTGAACAAGAATATCTCTCCTGCTACATTGGTGAACAAGACAGATGACTCATTATAAAACTTGACTGTACGGATACGATTTTGATTGAATTTGGTATTATACAGTTCTGGCTTCTCCCCAGGTTTAAAAAAAACGATACGCTGGTCATCACCAGATGCAACCGCCAACTTGTTTTCGTACATGTCAATATCCCTCAAGCCGGATTCTGCAGTGTAGAGATTTTGATCGCTGTTGAATAAGGAAGGCTTGTTGTCCAGTATTTTCCACTTCACCGTTGTGAGCAACCGGTAAAGATTGTCGAATGGAATGACTTTTCCGCCATTCAGTTTTTGTGATATGTTTACATAGCGAACATAATTGTTGAGCAAACTGTCTACAAAGGCCACCCTTGCATCAAGGGTTGCATAGGTTTCAGAATTCAACCGATTCAACAGCGCTACAATTCTACTCCTGGAATCAATAAAATCGCGAGAATTGTTGGCAAGTATCGCATTTTCAAGTGCAATTGATCTTTGTAAATTTGCTTCATCAGCATTGTTTTCAGCTTTTTTTTGATTGGTCTCTGCCCTTTTAATCTCAATTTTTAACGCTTGTGCCAGTTTAACTGCCCTTTGCTCATTTTTATTGGACATGACCATTGCCTCATTGGCAATGGTTCTTTCTTTATTGGCAATTTTGGTTTGTTGCAATGCCAACAAACGTTGCGTTTGAGCAGCCCTCGCTGAATCAAGCGCTGCTTTTTCAGCTTTTTGGGCCTTTCCTCTCTCGTACTCAGCTCGATCGGCCTCTTGGGTTGCTTTTATTTTTTCTTCATTCGCCTCTTTTTGTTTACACCAGGTATATAAAGACAGAATTAACATAGCACCTGCAACTACTCCCCAAATTAACTTATACTTTTTTTGACGTTTCAACTCTCGTTTCCGAGCAGTTTCCTTTCTTTCCAAGGCCAGTTGATGTTCCTGTTGGCTTTTCATCAAATAATCAATGGCCAAATTGTACATTCCATTGAACTGATCAGCCCAAACCTTTTTTGGGGCTTCCCTAAAATACCAATGGATCATCAAATCCAAATCCGGAGGAACCATACAGCCGGCTTTACCTTGCTCAAACAACAATGCTCGTTCCGATAGACGCAAATAACTTTCTCTCGACTCACGTTCTTCATTGATCCAATCTGATAATTGCTGCCATTTTTGTAGCAAATGGGTATTTCCGATATTGATGATGGTATCATCATTTAAATTGTCCTTGTGCAGGTAATCTGACTTATGGGTATACGGCTGAATGAATTCCAGCACATTGGGCACTGCACGATATAGTGACATGAGGAAACCCTTTAGCTCAGCACTTCGGACCTCGGTTATTTCCTGAATGTGTTTCAACGTACGATATGCTTGAACCTCCGGTTCTGTAACAGGCAGGGCAATCAACTTGAAAAGTTGTTCCATCAATTTCTTATCCAGAGAAGTTTGGGCTTGGTAAAACTTTTCTAAATCAAACGCGACACCTGAAGATAAGTCACCCCATACAGCAACATCTTTTATATTGACCGTTTGTGTTTCGATCAGGAGCGACTGAACAACCCCTTTTTCTTTTTTTTCTTGCTCTGCCAGAAGCGAAAAGTTGGCCTTTATCCGTTTTTGAACCAAACGGTGAAGGCATAACTGGACAAAAGGAAGGTTTTGGGCATTCTGATCATACCCATTCTCTAAAAATAAAAATGCCTCTTCAGAGAGCAGGATATTGTGCTGCTTCAATGATCCCTGAATAACCTGTTTCAAATCTTCTTGCCGCAACAATGGAAGTGCATATAATCCACTGTTCAGATGGTCTTGGATGCTCCTATAATTGTACATCCTCGGTAAAAACGAAGACCTCAAACCGATCATCACATATACTGGGGCCCTTGAAGCAGCTACAGCACGGGCTAAATTATTGAACAAGAGGCTGATGTCCAAGTCCCAATGCTCGTTGCGTTGCTTGCTAAGCCCATCAAATTTAAAGATGTCTTCAAATTGATCCAGTACAATCAACAGGTTTTTTTGGTGCAAGCTTTCCTGTTGGGCCGCTACCCTCAATAAGCCAGAGTGGTCTTTTCGAATCTCACGTACGATTTCTTCCTGTAATTCCAATGAACCTTTACTACCATCGGCTAGCACATTCTCTTCTGCTAGCGCTGCCGCAAGATTTTCTATAGGCGTTACACCAGTTCTGCAATATGCAATGGCCCATTTTTTACCAGCGACACCATCGAATCCCAATTCAAGAGCGGGTATCAACCCGGCCCGGATCAACGAGGTTTTACCAGATCCCGCATTTCCCACTACGCTGATAAAGCGCCCCGATTGCATCAGACTTAAAAGATCATCCACTTGACGCTTGCGTCCAAAAAAAGATTTTTGTTGTGCCGCATTAAATGGCGAAAGCCCGGGAAGGTTTTCGGATATAGAAATATTCATTGGACACGTATGATGTGCGCACTGACTGAAAATACAAATTGATATAAATAGCTAAGATAATTAAAGAACTACTTAAAAATAACTATTTCAGTGTAATTGTGTGCAGTATTATATTGCTCCTGGCACTTGCATTTTAATGTAGTAATATATTAAACAAATGGTTCAGTTCCTATTTGGAAGCTGCTTCCTGACGTGTTACAATTGGAACATATCCAACTTCCATTCCCTTCGGAGGGGTAACCAATAAAGCAGGATCAAGTGCAACCAATTCCCCCATTGTTGGTGGCGCCATGTAATTTCTGTCAATAGGCCATTGTGCATGTAACTTTTCAATGAAAGCCTGTAATTTTTCCTTTTTGGCTTTGCTCCAGTTGTATTGCTGAAAGGACGGCTGGTCAACAAACCGATACCAGGAATAGGTAACCAAAGAGCCATCAACAAGCTTTACTTTAAAAGGGCCTGCAGCAGCACCAGGATTGGTCCAAGATCCTTTACTTGGGGAGGTGAAAGGCTCCCCAAGTTTAGCCAATGCAAACTCCTTGTCTAGGAGATTGGTTTTCTCAGGAACATCCGACGCAGATATTGCGACCAGTTGATTTCCTTCATGCCTAAAATACCTTGGAAAGTATCCAAATTTATTGGTGGTGCCATCAAACCATTTCAATCCCCAAACATTCTCATCGTGAACTTTGGTATCGAATATTTTTTCTACGCCGGTAATTTTCTTTCCATTTTGGTCGAAACCGGGAGTTCGCGTCGATATTTTTGACTTCCACGCACCCGTTTCATTAAAAGTCCCAGAGCAATTTTCGCCCCCATCACGCCATGCTTTAAATTGATCGAAAAGTGCTGCTTTTGAGTAATAAACTACATCTTGTACCAGCAAGGTCCTGCCCTGGCTATCAACTGGAAACTGAAGTTGGGGGATCTTTGAATAAGTCACGCCCTTTTCATCCTGTGACTCAAAACATGGTACTGTGTTAATTTCCATGGCACCGCCGCCCATATGTCCTGCCCTTGCATCAGGCCCACGTCCATAAATAAAGTCATAATCGAACCACTTGCCGATTTTGCTCCAGGTTTCTGGTATATAGTAAGCAATCGGCCCTTTGAAATTTGCGGCGCTAAGAAAACAAGTCCAGCTTTGATCACCAGTTGGCGGGTCACCTTCTGTTGGGTCAGTAAAAGGTAAAGCCATGTATGTATATCCCAGGAATTTACCATATGGATT
>JAURIR010000140.1 GCA_030832645.1 Chitinophagales bacterium
ACAACCAAAGGTGGGTAAAACCATGTTGTTGAAAGAAGTAGCAAACTCAATTGCAACAAATCACCCCGAGTGTTACTTGATGGTGGTGTTGATTGATGAGCGTCCTGAAGAGGTTACAGATATGGAAAGAAGTGTCAAGGCCGAAGTACTTGCCTCTACTTTCGATGAACCAGCAGAAAAACACGTGAAGGTTTCGACCATGGCCTTGCAAAAAGCAAAAAGATTGGTAGAATGCGGACACGATGTGGTGATATTATTGGATTCCATTACACGTCTCGCGCGTGCGCACAATACCGTTGCACCTTCATCTGGTAAGGTGTTATCTGGAGGTGTGGAAGCAAACGCGATGCAAAAACCAAAACAGTTTTTTGGTGCTGCAAGAAAAATTGAAAACGGCGGTTCGCTTACTATTCTTGCTACAGCATTGATTGATACGGGAAGTAAAATGGATGAGGTGATTTTTGAAGAATTCAAAGGAACGGGTAATATGGAATTGGCGCTCGATAGAAGACTCGCCAACAAACGCGTATTCCCTGCAATCGATCTTACTGCTTCTTCTACAAGAAGAGAAGATTTGTTGTTGGATAAAGATGTATTGCAACGCATGTGGATCATCAGAAACCATATAGCTGATATGAACAGCGAAGAAGCAATGTCTTTGTTGATGAAGCAAATGAAAGGAACGAAAGACAACAACGAGTTCCTTACAAGTATGAACAAGTGATGACTAGATAGCTATGGGCGTAGAAAAAATAACCGTTGATGCTTTTGTTGCCCATGCAGAGCATTTTCCTGTAATCGATGTAAGAAGCGAAGCAGAGTTTGATCATGCCCACATACCAGGTGCATGGAATCTCCCATTGTTTAATAATGATGAGCGACAGATTGTTGGAACGATATATAAACAACAGTCGAGAGAAGATGCTATCAAAAAGGGGTTAGAGTTTTTTGGACCCAAAATGAAAGAGATGATCCT
>JAURIR010000141.1 GCA_030832645.1 Chitinophagales bacterium
GCTTGAACACTTGTGTAAGGACATTAAGTACATCCATATCCACGGAGCACAAAGGAACGCTCTGCTATTGACTGTGATTGATGCATTTAGCCGTAAGGTCCTGACACACATGCTTCGGTTCAACATTAAAAAAGGTGATGTGATTGTATTACTGTCGCTTTTACTCATGGAGTATAAAATCGAAGGAATCACCCTAAGAAACGACAATGGCTCACAGTTCATTGCAGGCGTGGTAAGGCAGTTATTGAAGGATAAAGGCGTTAGCCAGGAATTTACCCATGTAGCTACACCAGAGGAAAATGCCTACATAGAAGCGCTTCACAGCAATGTTCAGCGTGAAGTGGTAGAGCGTTTTGAATTTGAATCCATTTACCATGCTCAGATGATTTTTAACCGCTACTACGACTGGTATAACAATCATCGAAAGCATGGCGCATTCGGCAGAAAATCTCCTGAACAGTATCTCCGCGAAAATGACATAATATCCGGACCATATAAAACTGAAAATAAATCCGATATTGTCTCAAATTTTAACCCCATTTTGTCCAAGAATTAAGGGGTCGATACAATTTAAGCCCTTGACTTCTATTTTTTATTGAAATTAAAATTGGCTTATCTTAGAAAATATTATGAGAATATATGCAAATATTATTTTCAATTGTGCTAGGGGTAATCTATTTCTGACTTATGTCATTCTTTTTGGGATTGTCTTCAGTCCTCTTTTTGTACAAAGCCAAAAACTTCGTTTTAAAAGATACACCGTTGAAGATGGTCTGCAAAATAATATTGTTTTTGCTTCAACGCAAGATGCTAAAGGCCTGATATGGTTGTCTACGGCAACCGGTATTGACAGATTTGATGGCAACAGTTTCAATCATTGCCAGCTACCGCTTAAAGAGAATTCTTT
>JAURIR010000142.1 GCA_030832645.1 Chitinophagales bacterium
CGTCAATTACTTCTACAATAACATTGATATTTGGATCTAGTAATAGATCGTTTTTGTCTGTGGTAAATAAACTAGCCGGCGCATTTCTTTTTTTATCAACGTTTTTGATACATACTTTTTCAATGCTTGCCTTTAATGATGGGGTTTGTTGTAAAACTTTATATAAGCCTTCACCCACTACGCCAAAACCAAATAAACCAATTTTTAAAACTTTTTGATGCTCCATTTTAATATTTATTTTCTGGGGTACTAAAAATAAAAAAGCTCACCAGATGTAGTCAGGTGAGCTTGAAATATTAATAGCCTGAGGCAAATTATCAAACGTCGCTGACTTATCTTTCCATACACATTTGATGTGATGGACGGATTTGGCACCTTCATACCACTGCGAATGATATGGGTTGCCAAGGCATCAATGGGCCATTCCCTCTGCCTTTCTGGATAAGATTTTTTAAGAACTGTTGTAAAATTAAGTTAGAAAATTGCATCACCCAAAAAAACTTTGTCTATAATCTACTAACATTTGTATGTTTTCAACCATTCAAGCCCTTCGTTGTTATTATATTTACATTCTACTATGGCAAAGAAATCCGCTAACGCAATAAGTTCTAGTATTCATACCGAAAGCATTGAAGTTTTTGGTGCAAGAGAACACAATCTTAAAAACATAGACATTCGTGTTCCTAAAAATAAATTGGTGGTATTTACCGGTGTAAGCGGTAGTGGAAAATCATCACTGGCTTTTGATACCATTTATAATGAAGGTCAGCGCAGGTATATGGAAAGTTTTGGTGCCTATGCCAGACAATTTATGGGGGATATGGAAAGGCCCGATGTAGATAAAATTACTGGGTTATCGCCAGTGATTTCTATAGA
>JAURIR010000143.1 GCA_030832645.1 Chitinophagales bacterium
GCGGAACCTTGCCAAGGTTCAGGTCGCCGGTTCGAACCCGGTCGTCCGCTCTCAAAACTGATCGCCGTTCACGTAAAAAATGAACGGCGTTAGTTTTTGGTCGGGTGGCCGAGAGGCGAGGCAAGGGACTGCAAATCCCTCTACACGGGTTCAAATCCCGTCCCGACCTCCACTTGCAGTACGAGTAAAGGGAAGAGTTCATGGGCCAAGACGTCAGACCGTGGGGTCGCTATGAAATCTTGTCTGAAAGTTCAGATCACAAAGTAAAGCGAATCGAAGTTAATGCTGGTGCACGCTTTTCATATCAGCGCCATCAACATCGCTCTGAACATTGGTTCATCGTCAGCGGAAATGCAAAGGTCACTCATGAAGGCCTTGAATTTGAAATGTCAGCTGGAGACTCGATTGATATCGCCCAAGGCGAGCTTCACCGTTTAGCAAACATCGGCAGTGAGCCTGTTGTTTTCATTGAGGTTCAGAGCGGCTCATACTTTGGTGAAGATGATATTGAGCGTATTGAGGATGACTACAACCGATAAGCATCACTTATTTTCGTGAGGTATCATTTCTCACTCAAGCAAGGATCGTTGGCTCAGCGGTAGAGCACCACATTGACATTGTGGGGGTCACTGGTTCGATCCCAGTACGGTCCACGTTAGAAAAGCACTGACACAGCCTTAATGCATTCGCAGCTAGAGAACTACTTTTGAAGCCCCTGGATAAAAGTAAGTGAGTTTTGGAAAATCAACTCTTGATCATAATCCAAAGTGGCAACGTGATAACTGTTGACTAGTTCAATGCGTGACTTATTGGCTGAACCCAAGCCATTCATAATGATTTCGGTGTTGGAGACGG
>JAURIR010000144.1 GCA_030832645.1 Chitinophagales bacterium
TCATACTAACAGTGGTGTCTGCAGTTAATGGAAATAACTGATCGTTGTCTTCGTAAACAATAACACCTTCTTCGTTTTTAAATATTTTTGTGCGCTCATTAATGTCCAATAAATTACCATTAGCATCTACACTACAAACACCTCTACTCACCGTTCCATTATCACTTAAAGTTTTACCTAATTCATATCCAATGATTGAATAGGTTTGGTCATTACACGCATTGTTTAAAAAAGCAGCTGCTTGTACAAAAGCATCTTTACCATAAAAATCATCGGCATTGATTACTGCAAATGGCTCATTTAATTTTCCTTTACAACAAAGCACCGCATGCGCTGTACCCCAAGGCTTTACACGCTCTGGTGTTACGTTTTTTCCTTCTGTAAAAGCAGCTAAATGCTGGTACACATAATCGGTAGCAATTTTGCCCTTAAGCTTTGGCTCAAAAATTGACTTAAATTGCTCACTAAATTCTTCTCTGATTATAAAAACTATTTTACCAAAACCTGCTTCAATGGCATCATAAATTGAATAATCCATGATAGTTTCGCCACTAGGTCCAAAAGACTGAATTTGTTTCATGCTACCGTAACGGCTTGCCATACCGGCTGCAAGAATCACTAAAGTTGGTTTCATAAGAGAATATTAAGGGCTGCGAAGCTAAATCATTCTTTAAAATAGTTGACACTTATTACAAATGAATATTAATAATATTTATATACAAGATATCAAGGAATTATGTGGTAACACACTGTCTATCAGTATATTAAGAGCCGATTTAATAGATCCCGTAGTAAGTGGCAACAAATGGTTTAAATTACAATTTTACGTTCGTGACGCTATTGAAG
>JAURIR010000145.1 GCA_030832645.1 Chitinophagales bacterium
CTACAATAAATCATTTTCTTTCCGTCATAAGATAAGGTTGCTTCTGCATCATACCCTTTTGCATCAGTCAATTTTTTGAGCACAGTTCCATTTGTGTCTGCCATAAAAATATCATAGGTATTGTACAAAGGCCAAATGTATTTATTTCCATATTTTGCGCGATCAACAGGTGGTGGACAGTCTGCACTCCCTTCATGTGTGGATGCGTATATAAGATGTTTCCCGTCTTTCATGAAATAAGCACAGGTTGTTCTACCCTTGCCAGTGCTCACTAGTTTATATTTAAATGGATCCATGGCATTCATTGGTAGATTGCCCATAAAAATTTGATCACAAACAATCCCATCTTTAGGATTTGTTTTTTGAAAAACAATGCGTTTGCTGTCAAAGCTCCAATAGGCTTCTGCATTGTCTCCCCCAAATGTCAATTGTTGTACATTTTTAAAATGTGTCTCTCCTTCAAATTGAACGGTATCTTCTTGAGCCATCACGCTTAAGCCAGAAAATAAAGCAAAGAGGATGAAGATGTATTTTTTCATAGGTGTTAAATTGGCCGCAAAAATAACGTTAATCATCAAAGACAAGGATCCAAAGTTCAAGAATCAAGTAAATTGGAATTTTTTTGACGAAAAAATGACAGTTCCCTAAAAAAATAAGAACTTTGAAAAAATACAAGTTATGGCCATTATTGCTCCCTCCCTTTTAGCTGCCGATTTTTTAGAACTAGGAAAAGCATGTTCGATGCTCAATGCTTCTGAAGCTGAATGGTTTCATTTGGATGTAATGGATGGTGTCTTTGTTCCGAATATTAGTTATGGT
>JAURIR010000146.1 GCA_030832645.1 Chitinophagales bacterium
CCATAATCAATAGAGAAGTACCTCCAAAGAATGTGCTAAAACCTTGGGTCACACCCAATTTTTGAGCAAAGCCTGGAAGGATACCTACCAATGCTAATAAGATCGCACCTGGTAATGTGATTCTATCCATTACTGCACCAATATAGTCTGTTGTTGGTTGACCTGGCTTAACACCTGGAATGAATCCGTTGTTACGCTTAAGGTCTTCAGAGATCTGCTTTGGATTAAAAATTAAAGCAGTATACAAGAAGGTGAATCCAATTACCATCACAGAATAAATCAACATGTACCACACATTACTGTGGTCATTGAAAATTCTAACGATGCCTTGTGCAGAATCAATATTTGTGAAGGAAACTAAAGTGGGTAAGAACATGATCGCTTGTGCGAAGATGATTGGCATTACACCAGCACTGTTCACTTTAACAGGTAAAAACTGACGTGCACCACCAACTTGAGCGCCACCAATGACTTGCTTTGCATAAGTTACAGGGATCTTACGAACACCTTGTACCAATAAAATCAAGCCCATGATGATGGTTACTAAAATAGCAACTTCAATTAAGAAAATTAACAAACCACCACCGCCTTTTTGGCTTTTAGAACCAAATTCCATGATGATTGATTGTGGTAAACGTGCTAAGATACCCACCATGATGATGATAGAAGTACCATTACCTAAACCTTTATCTTGAATCTTCTCTCCTAACCACATTACAAATAATGTACCGGCTGTTAATGTAATTACAGTAGAGAACCAGAAATAATCTTTGTATGCAGGAATCAATGCATCAGCATATCCTGGACTATTTAAATAAG
>JAURIR010000147.1 GCA_030832645.1 Chitinophagales bacterium
CGAGGGCAGCTTCAACATGCTGCCATCCATAACATTGTTTGACCCAGCGAAAATTTTTTTGAGGTGAGTTAAACCAAATCGCAGGGGCTTCCATAAGACACTTTCCAATTTCGCGGATCGATAATTGCGTAAGTTTTTTTAAATCGTTTTCATCGGATGAAATAGAAGCACGTTTTAAATTAGCATCTATACGCTCTTTAAATCGACGATCAAATTGATAAGCGACTCGACCTAAAAATCCCCCTAATCCATGCAAGATAAAGAGAGGTAATTGAAAGAATATGGTAATGAAAAATAAGGTTAGTCTTGATAGCATAATTGTATTTAAAGCTGATATTTTGCTATTCTAAACGCTTTACGTAATTTAGAACTTGGAAAAAACCATGAGCGAGCATTTATTTACTTCGGAATCTGTTTCCGAGGGCCATCCAGATAAAGTAGCTGATCAGATATCAGATGCGATCCTTGATGCTATCTTAGAACAAGACCCTACGGCTCGTGTTGCAGCTGAAACATTAACAAACACAGGGCTTGTTGTATTAGCAGGAGAGATCACCACGACAGCTAATGTGGATTACATTAAAGTTGCTCGCGATACGATTCGTTACATTGGCTATGACAATACTGATTACGGCATTGATTATAAAGGCTGTGCTGTCCTTGTTGCCTATGATAAGCAGTCGCCTGATATTGCGCAGGGTGTGGATGGTGCCTTAGATGACCCACTAGACCAAGGTGCAGGTGATCAAGGTTTAATGTTTGGTTATGCCTGTGATGAAACAGCGCAGTT
>JAURIR010000148.1 GCA_030832645.1 Chitinophagales bacterium
ATGCCCCGCAAACGAAAAAGTCTACGAGTTTCTTGATAAAGTATTCACAGAGGTAGCAGCTATTTTTCCTCATCCATACATCCACATGGGTGGTGACGAGTGCGCAAAAAATTTCTGGGAAATCAGTCCACAGATCAAAGAGTTGATGCAGCGTGAGAAATTAAAAGACATGCACGAAGTACAAAGTTATTTCGTGGGACGCGTTTCAAAAATCGTGAATTCAAAAGGAAAGAAATTGATTGGTTGGGATGAAATCCTTGAAGGTGGTTTAGTAAAAGATGCAGCGGTGATGAGCTGGAGAGGAATGAAGGGTGGAATTGAAGCAGCCAAAATGGGCCACGAAGTGGTGATGACACCAACTACTTTTGTGTATGTAGATTATATGCAGGGAGATGCTTCGATAGAGCCACCGGTATATGCAACACTTCGTTTGAAAAAATCTTACGAGTTTGAACCATTGCCTGATGGAGTGGATCCGAAATTGATCAAAGGTGGACAAGCAAATATGTGGACGGAGCAAATTTTTAATACCCGTCATTTGGATTATATGATGTGGCCTCGTGGATTTGCTATTGCCGAAGCATTGTGGTCTTCTAAATCTGTGCGTGATTGGAAATCTTTCGTGCCACGTGTTGAAAATCATTTTGCACGTTTTGATGCTGCTGATAAAAAATATGCACCAAGTATTTACGATCCTGCAATCAAAGTGAAGAAAGACGCAAAAGGTAATTTATTGGTTGATTTTGAAACCGAAATCGACGGACTCGCGGTGCATTACAGTTTT
>JAURIR010000149.1 GCA_030832645.1 Chitinophagales bacterium
CACCTTATATTTATTTACAGCAATATATACCGTGCCCTTGTTAACACTAGAAACATCAATTGCATTAATTAAAGACTCTTCTAAATTTTTAGGTGTAATATTTGTCCAATTGTTGCCGCCATCTTTTGTTAGGTATACAAGTCCATCATCACTACCTGTATAAATAACGCCTTTTTCATTTTCTGATAATGCAACATAACTAATGGTACAATAGTTTTCGCCGCCTGCACCTTCGTTGGTATAAGGGACACCACTAATACCCATTTTGGTGGTATCATGTCTGGTTAAATCTGGAGAAACGGCTTTCCAGGTTATACCCAAATCGGTGGTTTTAAATAAAATATTACCCGCGTGGTAATAGGCTCCTGGCTCTAATGGATCATACACAATAGGTGCATTCCAATTAAAACGGTACTTCATATCTTTTGGCTGAAGGGCTTGATATTGCACAGGGTGCTCCATAATATTCACGCCTTCTTTGGTAACATTATTATACGCTTCAATGGTACCCTGATAAGATCCACCCATCGAATACACCGGATTGTTTGGATCGAATGCAACAAACGCAGATTCACCACCTGCGGTGCTTGTCCAATCTTTGTCGGAAATGCGGTAACCGTTTGTTACACGACTTGCCATTTTGATGGAACTATTGTCTTGCTGGCCGCCGTATAAATTATACGGGAATAAATGATCTGCATTGACGCGATAAATTTGTGAAGTTGGTTGGTTGGCCTGCGTAGACCAAACTTTACCGGTATTAAATGTTACAGCAGCACCA